>NZ_JALDVG010000001.1:1233559-1539913 GCF_023110055.1 Streptococcus oralis
CCGTCTGCAGCGTTTTTAGCTGTCGCAACGACTTTGTCACCTTCTTTAAGCTCGAATTCGTATTTATCAGCTTCAAGGGCTTTACCATCCAAGACTTTAGTAGCTGTGATCGTTGCACTTGTTTTAGCTGCTTTATAGGTGTTGGTGAAGGTTGGGTTGTTACCTGTAACAGTTGCAACAAGTTGACCTTGGCCGTTATCTGTAACTTTTACCTCAACTTCGTGTTTAGCAGTATCGTATGTCACACCTTTTTCACTACCTGCTTTTTCAGTGATAGTGTAAGTGTGGTCGCCTGCTTCATTGTATTCGATTTCTTTGAAAGTAACGGTGCCGTCTGCAGCGTTTTTAGCTGTCGCAACGACTTTGTCACCTTCTTTAAGCTCGAATTCGTATTTATCAGCTTCAAGTTCTTTACCGTTCAAGACTTTAGTAGCTGTGATAGTTTCTTTAGCGGGAGTTGCTTTATAGGTGTTAGTGAAAGTTGGTTCTGCAGATGTGACAGTTGCTGTTAAAACTCCACTTTGGAAAGTTGCTGCTACAGTAACTTCCTTGGCTTCTGTATCAAATGTAACGCCAGCAACTGCTGTTGAAGTGTCTTCTTTGATGATGTAGTGATAAGTTCCCGCGTCTTTTACTTGGAGATTCTCAAAGGTAATCGTTCCATCAGCTTTTGATTTTGCTGTGGCTACAGGGTCCTTCAAGTTCTCTGCAGTAAACAGGTTAAAGGTAAACTCATCCGCTTTTGGAAGTTTGTCTGTACGTCCTTCTACTACCTTCTTAGCCGTCACATTGAATACAGCTGGAACAGGTTCGTCTTTAAGATGAATAGTAGAACCCGCAGCACCGAGTTTGACTGTATACTCTTTTTCATCTAGTTTATAACCTGCTGGAGCAGTCTTCTCTTTGATCTTAAACGTTTTACCTTCCCATTTCTGATCATAAGTTTTCGTAAGCGCTACTCCTTTTTCATTCGTAGTCACTTCTGTTGTTTCACTTGCATCATCTGCTGCTGTCACAGTATATACTGCACCCGAAACTGGAGCAAGAGTGAAGGCATCAGTCTTATGAATCTTAATTTGGTAAGCAGTAGATGCTACAATCGTACCAGAAATCAAAGATGTCGCCTCAGCTGTCATATCAAGGGCTCCCGGACGACTTGTATTCTGTGCTAATTTAGTCCCGTCAGCCAATGACAGAGCAACCCTATTTCCTACTTTACTTCCATCATTAGGAGTTGTTGTGTTATAAGATACTATATAAGAGGTCGTTCCATCTTTAAAAATGATATCAAATGAAGTATAGTTTTCGTTCCACGAAACGGTATAGTCTTGTCCCTCAGTTAGCAAAACTGCATCATCTGGAACAGCAGAAGTCCCAACAGTGATATTTGCCTTATACACTTTTAGAGTCTCAGGAATATACTGTGCGGGAGTATAACTAGTATCATCATTTGGTATAGTATCATGTAATACAATATTTTGCCCTAAGTCTTGTTTCTCTGTATTTACACGTACACGCCAGGTAGACCATGCATCTCCCTTGCTAACCGAACCAATCTCAGCCAATTTTGGAGAGTTCCAACTTTCAAGGGCAGCACGACCTCCAATTTTAGCGTAATTTTCAGTACCAACTTTGGGACCATCGATTGTTTTTGAGGAATAAATGTGAGTCACTTCTTGCTTCAATGAGGATGAATTAAAGTTAATGCGGGTTTTATTCTGATCTTTTAAGAATCTAAAAGAAACAGAAAAATTCCCTGACACATCTTTTACCTTATCTCCACCAGTTTTCTCTAGGTATTTATCCAAATTTTTCAAGGTGATTTTTGCTTTCCCACCTTGATCAGTACCATTTGAAGTCACTTCAGCTTCTCCAATAGTAACTTTTGTTGTCGGATCAATTAAATCCTGACTCCCCTCATAAACTGCCATAGGAGCAGGTATATCAAAGGTAAAATAATCTCCATTATTCAGGTGTTCATTATACTGTTTGAGATCAAAAGTCACGCGAAGCTTATATGCTAAATTCGTACGAAGCGAGAAATCTCCTTCTGAACTCACATTTTGCTTAGTATCTGAAGCATCTAACAGATCAATGCCTGTAATTACTTGTGTCAATTCTTTTGAAACAGGATTATCTGCTTTAACAATGCCTATCAAAACAGATGCTAGGCCTAAAATAGCAAAAGCTAACGCAGAAAATTTAGAAAGCATGTTTAACGCTTTGCTTTTCGACATTTCTTCTCCTCTTTTCTATATGAAATTTTTATTTCTAATCTCCCTAAGAGATTGCATCATACCATTTTGACAACCTCTATCACTAACTAGAATTTATCTATTGTATTATAACATCTCAATACAATCTATTCAAGTTTAATAACTAGAAAATAAGTTTTTATAAGATTTTATTATATTTTTCTTTTAAATTTCAACACATTGTCACCAGAATTAACAAAATCTCTCAGTATTTTTCATATGATATATCGAAAATTTACCTTTTAGATATAGAAAAAAGCCAGTCCTATAGACTAGCTTTCTTTTCATTCTAATTGAATCTTAGCTCAATGCGTCATCCATTGAAAGAACTTCGTGGAAGACACGTTGTGTCAATTCAGTTTTTTGTTCTGGAGTGAGGTATTTAGTGTTTACACAGTATCCAGAGATACGTACGATAACGTCTTCACCTGACATAATCTTTTCGTAAACATCGTTCAAGTCCATAACGTTCAAGTTAACGTGTTGTCCACCGTTTTCAAAGTAACCATCAAGGATTGTTACCAAGTTATCAACTTGTTCGTCACGAGTCTTACCAAGAGCACGTGGAGAAACTTGAGTTGTCAATGAGATACCATCAGCTGCGTAACCAAAGTCAAGGCTAGCAAGTGAGTTCAAGTTTTGCAACCATCCACCTTTAGCTTTGTTAGATGGGTTAGCACCTGGTGAGAAGAATTCAAGTTTAGACAAGTTCACAGAACCATCTTCGTTGAGGTATACACCTTTGTGGACTGGTGAGTTACCAGTTTGTTTAGAGTAAGCAACGTTAGATGTGATAGTCAAGAGTGATACTGTAGCTTCAGCGTCTTTGTAAAGTTTGTGGCTACGTAGACGAGTCGTGTAAGCTTCGATCAACCATTCAGCCAATTCGTTTGAACGAGGGTCATCTTCACCCCAACGTGGGTATTCACCGATTGTTTCGTAATCGTAGATGTAGCCATTTTCATCACGGATTGGTTTAACAGTAGCGTACTTGATAGCTGACAATGTATCAACTGTATTAGCGAATCCACAGATACCGAATCCCATATTAGCGCGTTGTTTAGTTGGCAAGAAGGCCATTTGAACAGCTTCGTAGTTGTACTTGTCAGTCATGTAGTGGATGATGTTCAAAGCATCTACATAAGTGTCAGTCAACCAGTCAAGAGATTTTTCAAAGTTCGCTTTAACTGATTCGAATTCAAGAACTTCGTCACGGATAGGATCGATGTCAAATACTTTGTAGTCTTTGTGAACATCGTCGTAACCACCGTTCAAACCAGTAAGAAGGGCTTTAAGAACGTTTACACGAGCACCGAAGTACTGGATGTTGTGGCGTTGATCTTCGTTTTCTGGGTCAAGTGGTGACACACAGCATGAGATACAGCTCATTTCTCCGTATCCGTCTTTAGCCATTGTTGTTACACCTTCGTATTGGATAGAAGAGTGTTTGTGGCTCATGTGCATACAGTAGCGACGGAAGTTGTATGGCAATTTGTCAGTCCAAAGAACTGTCAAGTTTGGCTCTGGAGAGTTACCGATATTGTCAAGAGTGTTCAAGAAACGGTAGTCCATCTTAGTAACACGGTGACGACCGTCGTTACCCATACCAGCCATAGAAGTTGTGATGAAGGTTGGGTCACCTGAGTACAATTGGTCATAAGCTTTTGTACGAGCAAATTTAACTGTACGAAGTTTCATAACGAAATCATCAACAAACTCTTGGATTTCTGATTCAGTAAATGTACCGCGAGCAAGGTCACGTTCTGCAAAGATGTCCAATACGATTGGCACACGACCTAGAGATGTAGCAGCACCGTTAATCACACGGCAGACAGCCATGAAAGCAATGTTAACCCATTGGATTGCTTCTTTTACGTTCATCGCTGGTTTGCGAACATCAACCCCGTAAAGGTCACCCAAGCGAACAACTTGTTGCAATGCTTGGTATTGAAGGTTGATTTCTTCACGAAGACGAATTGTTTCTTCATCGATTTCTTCGATTGAGTTCCAATCGTTTACTTTTTCTTGCATCAAGTAGTCTGCACCGTAAAGAGCAAGACGTGCGTAAACACCGATAATACGTCCACGTGAATATGCATCTGGAAGACCAGTTACAGTGTGAGCGTGGCGAGCACGACGGATGTTTGAAGTGTAAGCACGGAAGATACCGTCGTTAACTGTTGTTACATATTTAGTAAAGATTTCGTGAACAGCTGGATCTGGTTCGTATCCATTTTCTTTCAAAGTAGTTTCAGCCATACGGATACCACCTCTTGGCATGAAATTCAATTTGAAGAGTTCATCGTTTTGGATACCGAAGATAACTTCATTTTCTTTGTCGATAAATCCGGCAGGAATATCAGCAATAGATGTTGGACGAGTGTCCATTGGGAAACGAGTTTCTTCGTAGTGAGCCTTAGTTTCTTCTACAATCTTTTTGATGTGAAGTGAACGTTCTGTTGGTCCAGCAAGGAAGCTTTCATCACCATCATAAGGTGTGTAGTTAGCTTGAACGAAGCGAGAAACGCTTGCTTTTTCTTTCCAATCTACACCTTTGAAGCCTTCCCAAGCTTTATCAAAAATGTCTTGTGCTTCAACAACTGTCTTAACAACCATGTTAATGTCCTCATTTTTCTTTCTAGTAACAGCCATCTGTTACATTCATGAGACAAGTATACCACACAGTAACCGATTTCAACAAGCGAAATCCGGCTTTTTTGTTACTTTCTTTTCTAATACAGTCTAATTTTAGGCACAATCTGTATTATATTTTTGAAAGTAGGATTACTCTTTTCCATTTTTTCAGAAAAAAAGGTATAATGAATAGAAAATGACGCTAGAAAGGTGCAATAATGCTCATATTTCCATTGATAAATGATTTGTCCAGAAAAATCATCCATATCGACATGGATGCCTTTTTTGCTGCGGTGGAAATAAGAGATAATCCCAAGTTAAAGGGCAAACCTGTCATTATCGGAAGCGACCCTAGACAAACAGGTGGGCGTGGTGTCGTTTCTACCTGTAGCTATGAGGCACGGGCTTTTGGTGTTCATTCAGCTATGAGCTCTAAAGAAGCTTATGAGCGCTGTCCCCAAGCTGTCTTTATCTCTGGAAATTATGAAAAGTATAAGGCAGTGGGGCTTGAGATTCGAGCTATTTTTAAACGCTACACTGATTTGATTGAACCTATGAGTATTGACGAGGCGTACTTAGATGTGACGGAAAATAAACTCGGTATCAAGTCTGCTGTCAAAATAGCCCGCCTCATCCAAGAGGATATCTGGCAGGAACTACACCTGACTGCTTCTGCAGGCGTCTCTTATAACAAATTCTTAGCTAAAATGGCTAGTGACTATCAGAAACCGCATGGTTTAACAGTGATTCTACCTGACCAGGCCCAAGACTTTCTCAAACAAATGGACATTGCTAAATTCCATGGTGTGGGCAAAAAAACAGTTGAACGCCTTCATGAAATGGGTATTTATACTGGTGCGGACTTATTGGACATCTCAGAAGTCACTTTAATCGATCGGTTCGGCAGACTCGGTTTTGACCTTTATCGAAAGGCTCGTGGTATTCACAATTCTCCAGTCAAGTCCAATCGCATTCGTAAGTCCATCGGCAAGGAGAAAACCTATGGTAAGATTCTCCAAGATGAAGAGGACATCAAAAAAGAGCTGACTCTTCTCTCTGAAAAAGTAGCTCTCAATCTCAGTAAACAAGACAAAACTGGAAAAATCATTATCCTAAAGATTCGTTATACTGACTTCTCCACTCTGACTAGACGAAAAAGCCTCCCACAAGCAACACAGGACACTAGTCAGATTTCTCAAACTGCCCTTCAACTCTACGAAGAACTGGCTGACAAAGAAAAAGGTATCCGTTTACTAGGAATTACAGTGACAGGATTTTAAATCCTTGAGGGGGCATTGGTTTTAATCAAATGAGGTTGGAACAAAAGTGTTTCAGCCTCATTCTGTTTTAAAAATAATTCTTAGATCGTGGTAGCTAACCGCTAAAACAGTCAGAAGTATTATCTTGAATTGCGGACCAGCATTCAGCAGGCTGTATTAGTATTATTCACATTATAGACTCTAAAAATTCCCAATTCAAGAAAGCCTCTTCCTCTTATTCCCTCTCTCTTTTGCTAGAAAACTGAATGCTTTTGAGAAATATAGTTTAGTTTGATGTCCTACCGCATTTGTACTAGGATATATACTATAATATTCAAGGGATATTCCCACGCATATACTTGGACTACAATATTTTTTGACAGTTTATTAATGAAAAGGAGCAGTTGGTTTTAAGTAAGTATTAACTCCAACACTTAAAACTAAAAATGTGAGACAGATTTCAAATAGTTCCTAGTAAAAAACACTTTTTTTCATAAGTAGTAGGTATTGACACCTTCATTTTTATTTGTTAAACTAGAAAATATAAAAAAATACCGTCCAGTCGGTTTTTGAAAGAAAGGACTTAACATGAAAAAAACTATGCTAGAAAAAACAATCGATTCTATTGAAAAACAAAATCAACGAGTACGTCAACAACAAATACGTCATCACGAAACCATTCAAAAGCAAAAAAAGCTACAAAAAGAACAGCTTTACCGATTAACACAAGGAGAGAGCGGTATCCGACATTCTCGTTTGGGAGTGAAATGTGGATATGCTACACTTACTGGTGGGCTCATCACTACTTTGTTTAGTCCTTGGAATGGTTTAGGAATAATGACCATTGGTGGGATTACAGTTCTCTCAAACTTGTATCACATCAAACGTATAGAAGCAAAATTAAAAAAGTAGAGTGATTTTCTTAAGGAAGGAGGCTTATTAGACTGCTCAAATATTACCTTTTCTTCTTTTTTTGATAAAATAAATTTAATAAAACAGAGAGAAGGAACTCAATGGTCGCAAAAACAGAAAAATCTCAAGCAATGATTGAAAAAATTTTATCAACGGCTACACAGCTTTTTATTCACAACGGCTATGAAAAAACAAGTGTACAAAATATAGCGCAAACAGCTGGCATTTCAAAAGGAGCCATTTATCACCATTTTCAATCAAAAGATGAAATTTTTTTTGCAGTTTTAAAACAGCGTTATCAATTGATGGAAAAGGAATTGCTAGACTGGCTTGAATCCACCAGTCATTTAACTGGAAGAGAGCAGCTCAAAGAAACCTTTCAGTTTAGTTTAAAAAGTCAGAAAACTAACTACGAAATGTTGAATCACGCGCCTCTTGATGCGGAGTTCATGCTGACTATTATCCGTTATAATCTGCGTATAGGAACTCCCCTTATTGCAGATATTATAAAAAAAGGAATAGAAGATCAGTCCATCCAACCTATCCCCTTCCCTAATGAAGCAGCCGAGACAATCTTGCTTTTGACTAACTTTTGGGTAGAAGGGAGTATTTTTGAAAATTCTTCCGAAAAAATAGTTGATCGTATCTATTTTTTACAATTTATGCTTCAATCCATCGGACTAGATATTTTTGATGAATCTTTGATCCAAGAAATTTTAAGTCAATCAAATTAAATACAATCTTTTCGTTTACTTTTAAAGCCTTGGATAAACGTAGGACAAGGCGGCATAATAAGGTGAAAAAAATAAACTAAACGATTATAAAAAAATAGGATAGTTCCCCGAATGTTTTTTTGGCGAACTATCCTATTTTATTTTTAACTTATACAAACAAACGCACAAAACTATAGAGCAGCAAGACACTACCAAGTACGATACGGTATTTCCCAAAGAGTGTAAAGTCGTGCTTCTTCACATAGCTGGTCAAGAAACGAATGGCAACCAGGCTGACTGCGAAGGCAACACCCATAGCAACCAAGAGCAAGAACAGTTGTCCAAAACTCAAAAGTTGACCTGCTTTAATAAATTTGAAAATCTTTAAAGCACTAGCTCCGAACATAACAGGAATTCCGAGATAGAAGGTAAACTCTGTTACGACTGAGCGGCTTGTTCCATTCAACAAACCACCAACGATAGTTGCACCTGAACGACTTGTTCCTGGGAAAAGGGCAAGGACTTGGAAGAGACCGATGTAAAGGGCTGTTTTATAAGGCAATTTGTCTAGCTCTGTTACTGTTGGTTCAATAGCTTGGGCCTTATTTCGTTTTTCAAGATAGATAAAGGCAACACCATAGATAATCAACATGATCGCAACTGAAACCATGTTATGGAAGTTGGCATCAAACCAATCATCCAATTTAAAGACCAATAGCAAAGGCAAGGTCGCAACGAAGACTTTTGACCACAATTGCCAAGTTCGACGAACTTCGACCTTAGTTTTACCAGGTTTGAAGGGATTAAGCTTGTTGAAGTAAATGACCATAACTGCTAAAATGGCACCAAGCTGAATGACAACATTAAACATGGACATGAAGGCTTCATTTTGGTCCTTGTATTGTACAAATTCTTCAACTAAAATCAAGTGACCAGTACTTGAAATTGGCAACCATTCTGTAATTCCTTCAACAATCCCAAAAAAGATTGACTTCAAAATTTCAATAAAATACATACATTACTCCTTTTTCTGTCCTCTATTATAGCACAATTTCGGATGTTGCGATAGATTTTTTAGAAGGCTCCGATGCTACCACCGCCTCCGCCTCCTGAGAAGCCTCCACCCGAACTCCCGCTTCCAGAAGATACAGAGTAGTTGCTAGCTGTATTTGCAACAGCTGTGTATTGCTTGATTTGTGCAGTTGAGGTGTAGAACTGTGAGTGCCAACCATAGGCTACATAAAGATTCAAATCTGGATTTTCAAGCTGAATATGGCGAACTTTCATTAACTTGCTCACCTTCTTGGCATAACCAAAGAGAGTCGCATAGACCAATAGACGGTTCCAAAGGACGATGCTCTCTAGCTCGGCCTGATCCAGATGAGCGATGTCGCGAAGCATATTTTCAAAACTCGTCCAGAGATAGAAGATCTCCGCTCCTTCCTCTGTTAGAACTCCATCGCGATAGGCTCCTCGCGTGGCAAGGTAAACCCAGAAACTAGCTCCTAATCCTGTCAATCCTAAAAGTAGAAACGGGATCGAAAAGAAACCATGTGTTTGCCAGCTATAGTAAAAGAATAGCAGTCCACCTAGAGCTGTTATGGCTGAACAAACTCGCATCCCGAGAGCAAGGCGGCGTTCCTCGCTTGTCAAGGAACGATAGTAGCTTGGGATACGAAGTACATGGACCTTATCCTTGACACAAGACTGAATGCGTTGAAGTCTTCCTTCAAAGGAGCGTTTAAGACGCGAGCCTGTTTCTCGGATATGTTTTTCATCTGACTCTTTGGCACCACAGTAAAGGGAAGATGAAACTTGGTAATCAGGGAAGAGCTCTGAAATAGCCAATTCTTTCTTATTTGACAAAGTCATGCGCAGGCATTCCTTCTCAAAATTGGACAAACCCTTTTCACTGATAATGCGCACATAAGGTTCCTCATCCCCTTGGAAAATAGATAAATGGCCTCGATCTACTAAATCCAACAAGGTTGCCTGAATCAAACGTTCAAAAGTAAATTTACCAAACCCTGATTTGTTTAGGGGATTGACTTCCTCTAAGGAGGTTGAATACACTGCTTCTGCTAAAACCATTGGAGGCAAATCCATCGGTGGTTCGTAGAGTCGATGATCTTTTGGAAAGACCTTTTTAATGGTTGTACTCTGACGAAACTTCCTATAGAAGAGAGGAACTAGAAGTAAGTGACTCATAAAAATGACGGGAAATACCCATTTCATCAACATCTCACTTTGCGCTTTTTCTGTCGCTATATTGCTTTCAATCCGGTTAAAATCGGTTAAACGTTCTTCCTCTAATCCTTGATCTGGAGCTTCTGCAAAAGCACTTCTCGACCAGTATGCGTGTAATTCGATTTGTCGCTTTCTCGGAAGGTCTTTCATTTTGACATGATAGAGATTATTTGCTTTTTCAACACTAGAGTCCCTTAGGAGTTGGCCTGCATGAAAATAGAGTTTCTCTGCTGGAGTATCAGAGCTGACCTTAAACTCAATCTCTTTGATATCTCCAGTACTATCTGTCAAGGGTTGCCAATTCAGCTCTGCGATATCCTTATATAAGAAGAGAAGGTTTGTTAGTTTCCAGGTAACCGTTACACGAACAGTATCTCCAGCATATCCAGCATTGTAAATTTTTACCTTGTAGCCGTCCTCTTCCTCCATAGTATAGAAGGAAGCATTTTGAACAATTCTTCCATTTTTAGAGACCTGAACGGTCGGGTCGGGATCAATGTCAAATCCTTCCGGCATTTTCCCAGCTTTCCCTAGCCCAACTAACTGACCATTATAATCATCTCCAAAGCGGTAGGTAATTGTTTCCTTAAAAATTGCAGTATTATCTGCATGAATATTCAAATCACCCTGATAGGATAAGATATCAAAGTCTACTGCAAAAACCAGGCTCGGTATAAATAATAAATAAGTAAATACCAAAGCCAACAGCCATCTTTTTTTCATAATCGGTTCCCTTTCAATCTTTTTACCATTATATCATTTTTTATAAGTAAAGGCTTACTTGTATTGAAAATCTTACTATTTTTAGATACAATAGAGAGAGTCATTTTTAGACTAGAAATAGGAGAAAACATGAAAAAATTATGCTTATCTATCCTTGCTAGCCTAGCCCTTACCTTAGGACTAGTTAGCCAAGTCCAAGCCGACGAATATTTACGCATCGGGATGGAGGCAGCTTACGCTCCCTTCAACTGGACCCAAGACGACGATAGTAACGGCGCCGTCAAAATCGACGGTACCAACCAATATGCCAACGGCTACGATGTTCAAATTGCTAAAAAGATTGCCAAAGACCTTGGTAAGGAACCTTTGGTTGTGAAAACCAAATGGGAAGGACTTGTTCCAGCCCTTACTTCTGGCAAAATTGATATGATCATTGCCGGTATGAGCCCAACCGCTGAACGCAAACAAGAAATTGCTTTTTCAAGCAGTTACTATACTAGCGAACCGGTTCTATTGGTAAAAAAGGACTCTGCCTATGCCAATGCCAAATCTTTAGAGGACTTTAGTGGAGCAAAAATCACGTCTCAACAAGGTGTTTATCTTTATGACCTGATTTCCCAAATTCCAGGTGCCAAAAAAGAAACAGCTATGGGTGACTTCGCCCAAATGCGTCAAGCTCTGGAGGCTGGTGTTATTGATGCCTATGTTTCTGAACGACCTGAAGCAATGACCGCTGAGTCTGCTAACGCTAAGTTCAAAATGATCCAACCTCAACCGGGTTTCAAAACTGGCGAAGAAGATACAGCTATTGCCATTGGACTTCGTAAAGATGACAGCCGCATCAGCCAAATCAACGCGAGCATCGAAACCATCTCTAAGGATGAACAAGTAGCCCTCATGGATCGTATGATCAAAGAGCAACCTGTGGAGTCTACAACAACGGAGGAAGAAAGTAGTTTCTTTAGCCAAGTTGCTAAGATCCTTTCTGAAAACTGGCAACAACTCTTGCGTGGTGCTGGTATCACACTCTTAATCTCCATTATCGGAACCATCACAGGTCTCCTTATCGGACTTGCAATCGGGGTCTTCCGTACCGCTCCACTATCTGAGAACAAGGCAATGTACGCCCTACAGAAACTAGTTGGTTGGATTCTCAATGTCTATATCGAGATCTTCCGTGGTACACCAATGATTGTTCAATCCATGGTTATCTACTATGGAACTGCCCAAGCTTTCGGTATCAATCTTGACCGCACACTAGCTGCTATCTTCATCGTCTCAATCAACACGGGTGCCTACATGACAGAGATCGTTCGTGGTGGTATTCTAGCAGTTGACAAAGGACAGTTTGAAGCTGCAACTGCTCTCGGTATGACCCACAATCAAACCATGCGTAAGATTGTCCTACCTCAGGTTATCCGTAATATTCTACCTGCTACTGGTAATGAATTTGTCATCAATATCAAAGATACCTCTGTATTGAACGTTATTTCAGTTGTTGAGCTTTATTTCTCAGGAAATACTGTAGCAACACAAACCTATCAATACTTCCAGACCTTTACCATCATCGCCGTGATTTACTTTGTCCTCACCTTTACTGTGACCCGTATCCTACGCTTCATCGAACGTCGTATGGACATGGATACTTACACTACAGGTGCTAACCAAATGCAAACGGAGGATTTGAAAAAATGACACAACCAATTCTTGAAATCAAACACCTCAAAAAATCCTATGGGCAAAACGAAGTGCTAAAAGACATTTCTCTCACCGTCCATAAAGGAGAGGTTATTTCCATCATCGGGAGCTCAGGAAGTGGAAAATCAACCTTCCTTCGTTCGATTAATTTACTAGAAACACCTACAGAGGGTGAGATTCTCTATCGAGGAGAAAATGTCTTAGAAAAAGGCTATAACCTCACCCATTATCGTGAAAAGCTCGGTATGGTTTTCCAATCTTTCAATCTCTTTGAAAATCTGAATGTCCTTGAAAATACGATCGTTGCCCAAACAACTGTACTCAAACGTGACCACTCTGAAGCTGAAAAAATTGCCAAAGAGAATCTCGAAAAGGTTGGTATGGGAGAACGTTACTGGCAAGCCAAACCGAAGCAACTATCAGGTGGTCAGAAACAACGTGTGGCTATCGCCCGCGCTCTCTCCATGAATCCTGATGCCATTCTCTTCGACGAACCAACATCTGCTCTTGACCCTGAAATGGTCGGAGAAGTCCTCAAAATTATGCAGGATTTGGCTCAAGAAGGCTTGACCATGATCGTTGTAACCCACGAAATGGAATTCGCTCGCGATGTCTCTCACCGTGTCATCTTTATGGATAAGGGCGTCATTGCTGAAGAAGGTAAACCAGAAGAACTCTTCACGAACCCTAAAGAAGAACGGACAAAAGAATTTCTTCAACGCTATCTCAGCTAATAAACAAAGACTGCATAAAGAATGCAGTCTTTTTAATTTGTAATTGTAAAGAAAAGGCAGACTCGATTCAGGAATCTGCCTGTGACCACAGTTTAATCTTCAAATTTTTCATGATTTTTTTCATAGAAATCGATTAAACCAAGAGCTGTTTCAAATGAAATATTTTTAACTTTTGCGCGTCCTTGTGCTAGAGCAATGATAGACATTTCACGCGCATTCGTTTCTTTAGAGATACGGTAGCCTGTGATTTTCTTATCACGAACCCAGCCAACAACTGCTTCTACTTTTTCAAAGTTCGACTTAGCCATGTTCTTCTCCTAAATTATTCTTTACAATACTTAATTGTATACGTTTTTATTTCATTTGTCAATAAAAAAACATATATTCGTCGTAACTATATTATTCTGCATATTTTTATTTGGCTTTTAAAGCCGATAATATATGAGTTCTTATGTCCTCGACTCCATTAGGATTTGCTGGTAGGAAGATTGTATTATTACCCTCTTTATCTGCAAAATTATTCAACGTATCTAAATACTGGTTCGTTAATAGGATAGACATGATTTGTTCTTCAGTTAGCTCAACATTGGCTCCCTTTAACTCTTGGATAGAATCAGCTAGTCCGTCAACAATTGCTTTACGCTGCTCTGCAATCCCTACACCATGTAGGCGATCTTTTTCTGCTTCTGCTTCTGCTGCGGTCACGATTTTAATCTTATCTGCTTCAGCAAGCTCTTGCGCCGCAACTCTCTTACGTTGAGCCGCGTTAATTTCATTCATTGATTGTTTTACTTCAGCATCAGGTTCAACCTTAGTAATCAGCGTTTTGACAATGATATACCCATACGTAGACATTTCTTCAGCCACTTGTTTTTGAACTTCTAAGGCGATTTCATCCTTCTTCTCAAACAACTCATCTAGGGTTAGCTTTGGTACAGATGAACGCAAAGCATCTTCAATATAGGATTTAATTTGGGCTTCTGGACGCATCAATTTATAATAGGCATCTGTGACGTTATTTTCATTTACTCGATACTGAGTTGCCACATTCATCGTTACAAATACATTATCTTGCGTCTTTGTCTCTACAACAATCTCACTTTGCAACAAGCGTAGTTGAACTCTTGCCGCAATCCTATCAATTCCAAAAGGAGCTCGTAAATGAATACCACTATTGCTCAACTTTTGGTATTTACCAAAGCGTTCTATGATAGCGACCGATTGTTGTCGAACCACATACACAGAACTAATCATAATCACTGATGCAATCACCACTAAAAACAATAAAATAAGTAAAATTTGTAAAACCATGGGAATCTCCCCCTTTCGTCACCCTCATTATAGCACCATCAACATCATTACGCAAATAATATGATAATAATTTTATTTTAGCTTAAACTAGCATATTATACAATGTTTCGTTCCCATTCAAATTAATATAAGATGGGTCAAACTTTTCCATTCGATGGATCAATCCAGCATAGTCATGCTTATTGGCAAGAGCTACCCCAATCAATACAGGCCCTGTCCCCTTGCTTGCTCGTTTGATATATTCAAAACGAGTGATGTCATCATTTGGCCCCAAAATGTCATTTACAAACTCTCGTAGAGCTCCTGGACGTTGTGGGAAATTCACTACAAAGTAATGCTTGATTCCATCGTAAATCAAGGCACGTTCTTCCATCTCTGGCATGCGGTTGATATCGTTATTTCCTCCAGAAATAATACAACAAATCGTCTTGCCTTTGATATAGTCTGATAAAACTTCCAAGGCTGCAACGCTGGCAGCTCCGGCTGGTTCTGCTACAATACCTTGTTTGGAATAAAGATCAATCAAGGTTTCGGAAATCAATCCCTCGTCCACCCCAATCAGCGTTTCAACATTCTTACGGGTCGCTTCATAGGTTAATTGTCCAACCTTTTGTACGGCTATCCCATCAGCAAACTTATCAATTTCTTTAAGCTTAACTGGTCCCCCAGCTTCAAAGGCAGCTTTCATAGAGCGAGCACCATTAGCTTCTACCCCGATCACTTCAATAGTCGGGTTGGTTTCCTTAATATAAGTAGAAACACCGGCAATCAATCCGCCACCACCTACTGGTACAAGTACTGTATCAAAATCAATAGACTCTTTACGGGCTTCTTCAAGAATTTCATAGGCTACAGTCCCTTGACCAGCTTGAACATGCGCATCATCAAAAGGATCGATAAAGGTGCGGTTTTCTGTCAATGTAAATTCTTGTGCTGCCTTAGCAGAAGCATCAAAGGTATCCCCAACCAACTTGATCGTCACAAACTCTCCACCGAAAAAGCGAACCTGCCCAATCTTTTGTTGCGGTGTTGTGATGGGCATAAAGATCGTTGCAGGAATCTTCATCTCATTACAAGTATAGGCGACACCTTGGGCATGATTTCCCGCAGAGGCACAGACTACACCACGCTCGCGTTCTTCTTTTGACAGTTGAGAAATGGCATAATAGGCTCCACGAATTTTAAAAGAGCGAACTCGTTGCGCATTCTCCTTTTTGAGATAAATCTTTGCTTGGTATTTTTCTGATAAATAATGATCATATTCTAGTGGTGTATCAACTACTACACCACTCAAAACTTTGTGAGCTTTCACCACATCTTTTGCACTTAGCATTGTCTCCTCCTCAAATACTGTTCAAGATAAAAAACGAGTTAGGTACCCCCAACTCGCCTTCTGTCTATCTTTACAAGAATTAATTGTAGATTTTGAATGCGTCGTCGTCGTTTTTACCAACGAAAGGCATTGCTTTACGCAATTCTGCACCAACTTTTTCAATTTCAAGGTTAGCTGCTTGTTCACGGTAAGCAGTTAATTTTGGACGACCAGCCTTGTAGTCATTTACAAAATCATTTGCAAATTTACCATTTTGGATATCTGCCAAAACAGCTTTCATGTTTTCTTTCACTTGCTCAGTAATCACACGTGGACCTGATACATAGTCACCGTATTCAGCAGTGTTTGAAATAGATTGACGCATTTTCTTGAATCCACCTTCATAGATCAAGTCAACGATCAATTTCATTTCATGAAGAACTTCAAAGTAAGCCAATTCTGGGGCATAGCCTGCTTCTGTCAAGACTTCAAAACCTGCTTCGATAAGGGCAGTCAAACCACCACAAAGTACAGCTTGTTCACCAAACAAATCTTCTTCAGTTTCTTCTTTGTAAGTTGTTTCAAGCAAACCAACACGAGCTGCACCAACACCTTTACACCAGTCCATCGCAATGTTTTTCGCATTTCCTGTTGCATCTTGGTAAACTGCATAAAGAGCTGGCACACCAAATCCTTCTTCGTAAGTACGACGTACCAAGTGTCCTGGTCCTTTAGGAGCACACATGAAGACATCTACATCTGCAGGAACTTTGATAAATTCAAAGTGAATATTGAAACCATGAGCAAATCCAACTGCATTTCCAGCTTCCAAGTTTGGAGCGATTTCTGCTTCGTACAATTCTTGTTGGATTTCGTCTGGTGCCAAAATCATGATAACGTCAGCCAATTTAGTTGCTTCTGCTACTGTGTAAGTGTCAAATCCGTCTTCTTTTGCTTTGTCAAAAGATTTACCTGGACGCACACCGATGATGACATCACGACCTGAATCACGCAAGTTTTGCGCATGCGCATGTCCTTGTGAACCATAACCGATTACGGCGATTTTTTTACCGTCAAGCGCTGCTACTTTAACATCTTTTTCGTATTCCATTTGAACTGCCATAGTTTTTCTCTCTTTTCTATTTTTTATTGCCTTATAGGCTAGTTTAACAAACTTATGCTGGATTTTATACTCATTGAAAATCAAAGAGTATTAGTCGCGGGTAAATCCAGTTGCACCCGTACGAGCGATATTTTTAATACCATATGGTCGAATCACTCGTAATAAAGCTTCACTCTTTTCAGCATTTCCCGTCATCTGGATGGTGATTGAGCTTGGAGCCACATCTACTACCGTTGCACGGAAAGGTTGGATAATGGCCAAGATTTCTGCACGCTTTTCAGCAGGAGCAGATACCTTCACCAAGATAACTTCTCTTTCCAAGTGTGGTTTATCTGTGATATCTCGAATGCGAATCACATCAATCTGACGATTGAGCTGTTTAATGATTTGCTCTACTTCATCATGAGATGCTACATCAATAATGATGGTGATACGAGATACATTGGGGTTCTCTGTCGCACCAACCGAGATACTCTCAATATTGACTTGACGACGAGAAAGGACACCTGTAAAACGATTCAAAACTCCTGAACGGTTTTGCAATCTAGCTGTTAACATTCTACGCATGGAACTTCACCCCCAACATCTCATGATTGCTCTTACCAGCTGGTACCATCGGTAAGACCTGTTCCTTACGAGAAATATCCACCTCGATAAACATGGGCACATCCTCCAGAATGACTTCTAGATCCTTCTCTATCGTCTCTGGATTATCAAATTTATAGTTTTTGATGCCATAGGCCTGTGCCATCAGCTGGAAGTCAGGAAGTGTATCAAAGACTGACTCTGAAGTTCTACCCTCATAGAAGGATTCCTGCCACTGACGAACCATTCCTAGTGAGTGGTTGTTCAACATGACAACCTTAATCGGCACCTTGTAGATGTTTAGGATTGCTAGTTCTTGGTTGGTCATTTGGAAGCCACCATCACCTACAAAAAGGATAACCTCTTTTTCTGGATTTGCAATCTTGGCTCCGATAGCTGCAGGAACTCCGAATCCCATGGTACCCAAACCACCTGAAGTGACTAACTGACGCTCATTTTGGTAAGGATAATACTGAGCTGTCCACATTTGGTGTTGTCCGACGTCTGTGACAACAATGGCATCTCCATTCGTCAACTCACCGATGCGTTCAATAACGGCCTGAGGCTGAACCACACGTTCTTTCTTATCATAAGAACGAACTCGATTCTTGTCCTTGGTGACTTTTTCAATCCACTTTTCAGTATTGTTATGAACAGTTGGTTCTGCCAGTAGCATCTGCAAGGCTTTCTTAGCATCCCCCACTACAGGAATATCTGCACTGATAATCTTACCAATCTCAGCTGGGTCAATGTCGATATGGGCAACCTTGGCATTCTTCGCGAAGGTCTTAGGGTTCCCAGTCAAGCGGTCATCGAAACGGCAACCAATACTAATCATAAAGTCCGCTTCCGTCATTGCAATGTTGGCTGCGAAAGAACCGTGCATTCCTCCCATCCCTAGGAAGAGCGGATGACTCGTTGCAATGGTTCCTTGCCCCAAAAGACTAGTGACTACTGGAATTTGGTAACGTTCAGCAAATTCATTGAGCTCTTTAGAAGCTTCCGCATAGCTGATACCACCGCCTGCTAACAAAACAGGTTTCTTGGCTTTTGACAATTGCTTCAAGATTTTCTTGATTTGCATGTCATTTGGATCAAGTGTCGGTTGGTAACTTGGTAAATTAACTTCTGGTGAATAGATGAAATCTGTCTCTAGAGCTGATACATCCTTGGGCAAGTCAATCACAACAGGACCTGGACGACCTGTCGTTGCAATATGGACAGCTTCCGTAATGATACGGGGAATATCTGCTGTCTCACGAACTTGGTAATTGTATTTGGTAATGGGCATGGTAATCCCCACGATGTCTGCCTCCTGAAAGGCATCTTTCCCAATTCCAGCTCGCGCAACCTGACCTGTAAAGACCAAAAGGGGAACGCTATCGCTCATGGCATCTGCAATCCCTGTAATGGCATTTGTTGCTCCCGGTCCACTCGTGACGACGGCAACGCCCAACTTTCCAGTTGATTTGGCATATCCTTCAGCTTCGTGCAAACAACCTTGCTCATGGCGTCCTAAGATGTGGCGAATACCTTTAAAATTATATATCGCATCATACAAAGGTAAGACCGCACCACCAGGATAACCAAAAATGGTATCAATCCCTAAGTCCCGAAGTGTTTCCAAAACTAGGTCCGACCCCGTCTTAGGAGATTCTAAACTGATTTTCTCCATTATTCCCCTTTCTCTTCTCTTAAAAAAATAGCTTGTTACTATCATACCATTTTTTCAAAAATTTTCAAGGCAAAAGAGTCAATTTTCTGAATTTTCTATCTAAAAGTGTATTTATGAATCTTTTCCTCATTTTTATTAACTTTTCTACGGAATTAGGAAGCTTTATTTACTTTAATTTATCAAATTAGTATATTTTCTTTCTGAATAAAATTAGTATTTTTCTCACTTAGCGATTAAATTCGTATACTATATTCAGCAAAAATGAATAGTTAAAGACGAAAAAAGGAAGCCACTAAGTGACTTCCTTCTAGAGTGAGGACTGATTAGTCTTCACCTTTGTTTTTCTTAATGATTTCTTCTTGTACTGACTTAGGTACATCTTCGTAGTGGTCAAATACCATCATGAACGTACCACGTCCTTGAGATGCAGAACGAAGAACTGTTGCGTAACCGAACATTTCAGCAAGTGGAACGTAAGCACGAACGATTTGGCTGTTACCGTGAGCTTCCATACCATCTACACGTCCACGACGAGCAGTTACGTGACCCATAACATCACCAAGGTTTTCTTCAGGAACAGTAATGGTTACAAGCATCATTGGCTCAAGGATAGCTGGTTGTGCTGACTTAGCAGCTTCTTTAAGAGCAAGTGAAGCCGCGATCTTGAAGGCAGTTTCAGATGAGTCGACATCGTGGTATGAACCATCGTAAAGTTTAGCTTTAACGTCAACCATTGGGTAACCTGCAAGAACACCGTTAGCCATAGATTCTACCAAACCTTTTTCAACCGCTGGGATAAATTCACGAGGAACCACACCACCGACGATTGCGTTTTCGAATTCGAATCCTTTACCTTCTTCGTTTGGAGTAAATTCAATCCATACATCACCGAATTGACCTTTACCACCAGACTGACGTTTGAAGAATCCACGTGCTTGAGTAGAAGCGCGGAATGTTTCACGGTAAGATACTTGAGGAGCACCTACGTTCGCTTCCACTTTGAACTCACGACGCATACGGTCAACAAGGACGTCCAAGTGAAGCTCACCCATACCTGAGATAACTGTTTCACCAGTTTCAACGTTTGTTTCAACGCGGAATGTTGGATCTTCTTCAGCCAATTTTTGAAGGGCGATACCCATCTTATCTTGGTCAGCTTTAGATTTTGGCTCAACCATCAATTGGATAACTGGTTCTGGAACGTTGATTGATTCAAGGATGATTTTAGCTTTTTCATCTGTCAATGAGTCACCAGTTGTAGTATCTTTCAAACCAACGGCAGCAGCGATATCACCTGAGTAAACAGTGTCAATTTCTTGACGGCTGTTAGCGTGCATTTGAAGGATACGTCCGATACGTTCACGTTTACCTTTAGAAGTGTTCAATACGTAAGAACCTGATTGAAGAACACCTGAGTATACACGGAAGAATGTCAAACGACCTACGAATGGGTCAGTCATGATCTTGAAGGCAAGAGCTGCGAATGGCTCTTCGTCAGATGCTGGACGAGTTTCTTCTTCGTCTGTATCTGGGTTGATACCTTTGATCGCTGGGATGTCAAGTGGGCTTGGAAGGTAGTCGATAACCGCATCAAGCATCAATTGAACACCCTTGTTCTTGAAGGCAGAACCACACAATACTGGGAAGAATTCAACGTTGATAGTTGCTTTACGGATAGCAGCTTTCAATTCTTCGTTAGTGATTTCTTCACCTTCAAGGTATTTCATCATCAAGTCTTCATCAGTTTCAGCAACTGCTTCCACCAATTTTTCACGGTATTCTTGAGCTTGGTCAAGGTATTCAGCTGGAATATCTTCTTCAAGGATATCTGTACCAAGGTCGTTAGTATAGATTTCAGCTTTCATCTTGATCAAGTCGATGATACCGCGGAAGTCATCTTCAGCACCGATTGGCAATTGGATTGGGTGTGCGTTTGCTTGAAGACGATCGTGAAGTGTGCTTACTGAGTAAAGGAAGTCAGCACCGATTTTGTCCATTTTGTTGGCAAATACGATACGTGGAACTCCGTACTCAGTTGCTTGACGCCAAACTGTTTCAGTTTGAGGCTCAACACCTGATTGTGAGTCAAGAACAGTAACCGCACCGTCCAATACACGAAGAGAACGTTGTACTTCGATAGTGAAGTCCACGTGTCCTGGTGTGTCGATGATGTTTACGCGGTGGTTGTTCCATTGAGCTGTTGTCGCAGCAGATGTGATAGTGATACCACGTTCTTGCTCTTGCTCCATCCAGTCCATTTGTGACGCACCTTCGTGAGTTTCACCGATTTTGTGGATTTTACCAGTGTAGTAAAGAATACGCTCAGTAGTTGTTGTTTTACCGGCATCGACGTGAGCCATGATACCGATATTACGAGTTTTTTCAAGTGAAAATTCGCGTGCCATGAGGTTTGTTTCTCCTATTTATTTTAATTTCTATTCTATTATAACACGATTTTAATAAAAACGGATAGGCAGGACCTACCCGTTCTCAATGTTTATCTTGTTTTTGTTGGTTTCAACTTGTAGACAAGTTGAATTGAACTCGGGCTAGAAGCTCAAGTTAACTGATTTGAACCCGAGCGAGGCCCGGTGCAAAAAAGATAAACTGCTTTGTGTTCACGGAACACTTCATCAGTTTCCTATTTTTGCCTTGGGCCTTTACCGCTCTTGGTATCATTTTATTACCAACGGAAGTGTGCGAAGGCACGGTTAGCTTCAGCCATACGGTGAGTGTCTTCACGTTTCTTAACTGCTGCACCAGTGTTGTTAGCAGCATCCAAGATTTCTTTTGCAAGACGGTCTTGCATTGTGTGTTCACCACGAAGGCGAGCGATGGTTACCAACCAACGAAGTCCAAGTGTTGTACGGCGTTCTGGACGAACTTCAACTGGGACTTGGTAGTTAGATCCACCAACACGACGTGCACGTACTTCAAGTACAGGCATGATGTTTTCCATAGCTGTTTCAAATACTTCAAGTGCATCGTTACCAGTAGCTTCTTTGATTTGCTCAAAAGCACCGTAAACGATTGAAGCAGCTGTACCACGTTTACCATCAAGCATAACGCGGTTGATAAGACGAGTAACTAATTGTGAATTGTAAAGCGGATCTGGCAATACTTCACGTTTTGGAGCTCTATTTTTACGACTCATTTCTCTTTATCCCCTTTCCTTATGCTTTTTTCGGACGTTTAGTACCGTATTTAGAACGGCCTTGTTTACGATCGTTAACACCTGCAGTATCAAGTGCACCACGGACGATATGGTAACGTACCCCTGGAAGGTCTTTTACACGTCCACCGCGAAGAAGCACCACGCTGTGCTCTTGCAAGTTGTGTCCGATACCTGGGATGTAGGCAGTAACTTCGATAAGGTTGCTCAAACGTACACGAGCGAATTTACGAAGGGCAGAGTTAGGTTTTTTAGGTGTCATTGTTCCAACACGAGTTGCTACACCACGTTTTTGTGGTGAAGAAACGTTTGTTTGAACTTTTTTATGACTGTTGTAACCAACGTTCAAAGCTGGTGATTTAGATTTTTCTACTTTTGATTTACGCGGTTTGCGAACCAATTGGTTAATTGTAGGCATCTACATTCTCCTGTGTTTTTTTATTTTTGGTGATGGTACACTTGGTGACAGCTACCATCTGTGTGTACTTTTGCAACATTTGTCAGCACGTCCCTGTACACTTTTGAGAGACCAAAAGTAAAAAGTACCGTCTATTATTGTAACACATTTTTTCTTTACTTGTCAATATTTTTTTCGTTTTTATTCTGATCTTTTAACTCTTTGACACTAGTTCTTACCGCTTTTCTAAACCAGAAAAGGAGGCAAAATTGCCTCCTCCTTTCTGGTATGGATTTCCTTCAATTAAACATTCGTTTGAGATGTTTTTTATCTTTCTTATCAAAGCCAACCAGATTCTTTTGCAATGTTGGCTGCCTCTGTTCGATTACCAGCATCTAGTTTCGAAAGAATATTGGTGACATAGTTTCGGACGGTTCCATTTGATAGATAAAGCTGATCTGCGATTTCTTGATTAGACAAGCCCTGAGCGATTCCCTTTAAAACAGCGATTTCTTGCTCTGTTAACGGATTGGGGTGCGTCATCACTACTTCCATCAATTCAGGCGAATACTCCTTGCGTCCTTCGAGGACAGTGTGCAAGGTTTGCATGAGGTCTGCAATGCTTCTTTCTTTCAAAACATAGGCATCCACTCCAGCCTTAATCGCGCGTTCAAAATATCCGGGGCGCTTGAAGGTCGTCACCACAACTACCTTTGTTTCTAGCTTTTCTGCTTGTATCCACTCCAAGACTTCGAGGCCTGTCTTAACAGGCATCTCTACATCAAGAATGGCGATATCCACAGACTCTTTTTCTAAGAGTTGGATTGCTTCTTGGCCATCCTTGGCTTGTAGGACGGACTCCACATCTGGTTGAAAGGTAAGCAACTGGCACATAGCATCTCGCAACATACTTTGATCTTCTGCAACAAGTAATTTCATCTTAGTTTCTCTCCTTATAAGGTAGCCGAACCTGCACTTCAGTCGGATGTTTCTGACTGATCACTTTTACTTCTCCTGAAAAAGGAAGGACACGGTCTCGAACGGTATGGAGTTCATCTCCTTTTAGAGAAGCAAAGCCACATCCATCATCTCTCACTGTTAGAATGAGTTCTTTCTCAGTTCGTTCTAATTTTAAGTAGGCTTTCGACGCTTTGGCATGTTTGATGATGTTGGTCACCAATTCAAGCAAAATCATGGAGGCCGTTGATTCTAATTCCTGAGTTAGGCTAGCTGTATCTAGTTGGTGATCAATTTCTGTTTCAATTCCTGCAATTTCCAACATTTTTTTAACAGTCGCAAACTCGGAGGAAAGTGTTCTGGTTTTGAGATTTTCAATGATGGTACGAACTTCATTCATGGATTCTTTACTGATCTGATGAATTTCTTTTAATTCTTTTTCCACTTGGGGATAGGCCTGCATTTGAAGAAGCTGGAGGGTAAGGTCCGTCTTCACACTCAGCATGGCAAAAGTATGGCCTAGGCTGTCATGGAGATCCTGACCGATACGACTGCGTTCATTTTCAGCCAAGAAAAGATTAAGCTTGGCATTTTGTTTCATCTTTTCTTCTTTTAACTCTTCTGCCATCCTAATTCGATAGAGACCAAAAGTCAAGGCATCAGAAAAGACAAAAGTCACTAAGAAAAAGAGCAGTTGCCAGGGACTAACTTGATTGACCATATAAATCCCTGTCAAAATCAACGGTTGCAAGACAATAAAACTAACAAAACGCCAAGAGTGAAAAGAAATCTCATCCAACTCATAATTGAGAAGATTGGATAAATAAAAGATAAACCAAGCAAAGCTCGCATTCAGCCAAACGGAACTGTAAAAAATGTAAGCAAGCATAATCCACCAAGCTAGCCACTGCACGGTTCGATTCTGACTGACTAAAATCGAATAAAAAGCTAGGACAAATAGTAGAGTCCATAACAAGGTTAAAAGCGGGTACTCTCCAACGATGACACCCGCTATAGGAAAGATGATAAACACTGTTGAAATATGAAACATATAATGAGTGTTTTTTAATTTTTCCAACATAGATTTATTTTACCTCGATCCGTTTTTTCAGTTGGATTACCAATACACCAAAGAAAACTGTATAACCTAGCACAACTAAGGCAGCAAGAATATTAAATTCATGGTGTTCCAAATAGGAAGAGACAACCTGCATCAGTTGATAGGTTGGAGTCAGTTTTCCAATAGATTGGAGCCATTCTGGGAAGGAATTCAAAGGAAACCAGAGTCCACCTAGAACAGCCAAAGCAATATAGGCAATATTTCCAATAACCGTCATCAGTTGAGCACTGGGAAGCAAGCTCACCAAGACACCCATGCTGATAAAGACCACGCTGCCGATCAGCAAAATAACTCCAATCACCAACCAATCAATCCAAGGCAGCGTCACTCCACGGACAAAATGACCAACCGAAAAGACAACAATAATTGATAACAAGAAAGTCAGTAGGGTACTGAACAGTTTTGATACATAATATTCTACCATAGATACGGGAGAATGTTGAATCAATTTTTGCCAGTTGTTTGTCTTATCAGACTCGAGTGTGCTTGGGATACTGAAAAAAGCACTTGACATGATACTAAAGAGCGTCATGGCAAAAAGATAGGCTTGAAGAGCAATTTCTGGAATATCTGACCCTGACATCATACCAGAAAAGATAAGGTAAAACACACTTGGAAGTCCGATGGATAGCAAGTAGTAGACTGCTTGCCGTTTCATCAGAATGATTTCCACTTTCATGAGACTTGTCATATTTTTCATCGTCAATCTCCTTTAGTCTTGAGTCGTTTCGAAGATACTGTCTAAGAGAGTTCGATTGCGAACTTCAATTTCTTCGATCATGCAGCCCTGTTCTTGCAAGACTTTCCATACCTGGCTGGCTTCTTTGGTTGTGAAGGAAAGAGCATTTTGCTTGATTTCAAGCCCTTGAATCTGGTCCAAAGTGCTGATAACTTCCTGATAAGTTAGTGGTACCGTAAAATGTTTTTCTTGTTCTTCACCACGCATGGCATAAGGTGTCGTATCCCGGATCAATTCACCCTTGTGGAGGACCAAAATGCGGTCAGCCGTATGTTCTACCTCTTCGATATAGTGAGAAGAGTAGACAATGGTGACACCATTTTTCTTTAACTGATTGACAATTTCCCAAAAATGCTGACGTGTCGAGGTATCCATGGCAGCAGTTGGTTCGTCCAAAAATAGAATTTTCGGACGACCTATTAGTGCCAACACGAAAGAGAACAAACGTTTTTGCCCACCAGACAACTTGCCCGCTAGCTGATTTTTCTGTTTGTCCGAAAATCTCAGCAAGTCATCAATTTCTTGATTGGAGAGACTGTTTGGATAGATTGATTGAAAGAAGGATAAGAGTTCTTTCACTTTCAAGTCTTGAACCACCGTATTTTCTTGAGGTAAGATAGAAATAAGCTGCTTTAATCGAGGATCTGTTGGCGCAAACCCTTGAATAGCTATCTGACCTGAGCTCACGAACTTGTCGCCCAAGAGGCAATCAATCAAGGTCGTCTTACCTGCTCCGTTAGGTCCGATCAAGGCGACACATTCACCATCGTTGATTTCAAAGGAGATGTTCCGCAAGATCTCCTTGTCTTTTATTTTCTTACTCAATTTCTCAACTTTAATCACAGTCATGAGATTCTCCTTTCAACCACTTCATTCCCATAGGGAAAACGACGAAAATCATAAACCCAAAACCCCAAGCACCACGAATAAATTGGCGAAGCACGGTTTGGTCAAACCAACCAGTAAACATTTCCACTAACCATACCAAGAGTGACAGGCCGATAAAGAAATAGATGATTGCTTTTTTCATTCCTCAAACTCCTTTTTTACATCTCTGACTAATTTCAAACCTTCTCTGACAAGCCAAGACATCATTCCAAAGCCAGCAAAGAGCTCCCAAGGAAAATGATAGAAACCCTCGTCCAATCCTGAAAACATGAGATAGGTCATAACTCCTGCTGCTACTAAACTCACTGCGACAATCATTTTATTTTTCATTTTTTCTTCCTCCATTTCATACTTCAATTATAGTCCTTTGAAGTTGGCGGAGCTAGATGCTTCTGTCACTAGTAAATATGACAAATGTCATAAAAAAAGAAAGTTGCAAAATCAACTTTCTTTTTAATCGATTAAATTTTTATTCCACACTGAAAAGATATGGATATACGGGTTGTTGACCTTGGTGAATCTCTACTTCAACATCTTCGAATTCTTCTGCGATTTCTTGGGCAATTTCATTGGCAAGTTCTTCGCTTCCGTCTTCACCGACATAGAAAGTCACGATTTCACTGTCTTCGTCCAACATATGTTTCAAAGTTTCTGTCAAGGTTTGGTGCATGTCAGGATTTGACACGAGGATTTTCCCATCGACCATACCAAGATTGTCATTTTCATGAATTGCTAATCCATCGATAGTTGTATCACGAACGGCTGTTGTTACACTACCGCTGACGACATCACCAAGGGCTGCAGTCATACGTTCTTGGTTTTCTTCGATTGATTTGCTTGGATCAAAGGCAAGAAGACTGGTCAAACCTTGAGGAATTGTACGTGCTTCTACCACAACTGCAGGTTGTTCAAGCACTTCAGCCGCAGACTGAGCTGCCATAAAGATATTTTTGTTGTTTGGCAAGAAGATAATGTTGCGAGCATTGACCTGTTCAACAGCCTTGATAAAGTCTTCTGTTGAAGGGTTCATCGTCTGCCCGCCTTCGATAACATAATCCACACCTTGGGCACGGAAGATATCTGCTAAACCTTGACCAGCTACTACTGCGATAAGGGCATACTCTTTTGTTTCAGCAGGCTTGTTGCCTTGACTTGCTTCTTTTTCAACTTGCGCCTCGTGTTGGTTACGCATGTTGTCCACTTTTACCTTGATCAAGCTACCATATTTGAGACCTTCTTGCATGACAAGACCTGGATCTTCTGTATGGACGTGAACTTTGACGATCTCATCATCGTTGACAACAAGGAGTGAGTCGCCTAAGTCATTCAAGTAGTTACGGAATTCATCATAGTCAAAGTCCTTAGAATAAGTTGGACCTTGTTTGAGGGCTACCATGATCTCTGTACAGTAACCGAAGGTAATATCCTCAGTTGCCACATGCCCTGCTACAGACTTGTGGTGCTCTGCATTGATCATTTCACTCATGTTAGCAGGAGTCGCTACAAAGTCTTCAGAAGCACTGTATTCACCAGTAAGAGCTGAAAGGAATCCTTCGTAGATGAAGACCAAACCTTGACCACCTGAGTCTACCACACCAACTTCCTTAAGGACTGGAAGCATTTCTGGTGTCTTAGCCAAAGCTGCTTTCGCGCCTTCCAAGGCTGCACGCATGACCTCAACAGCATCATCTGTCTCCTCGGCTTTTTTCTTAGCCCCAATAGCCGCTCCACGAGAAACAGTCAAAATGGTCCCTTCAACTGGTTTCATAACCGCTTTATAAGCTACTTCGACACCGGATTGGAAGGCAAGAGCCAAGTCTTGACCTGTTAATTCATCTTTTTCCTTGATAGCCTGAGAGAAGCCACGGAAGAGCTGAGAAGTGATAACCCCTGAGTTCCCACGCGCACCCATCAAGAGACCTTTAGCAAGAATGCTCGCTACTTCTCCAACAGTAGAAGCAGGCTTGTCTGCTACTTCTTTGGCACCATTTTCAATGGTCATTCCCATGTTTGTCCCAGTATCTCCATCTGGAACTGGAAAGACGTTCAATGAATTGACATATTCTGCTTGCTTATTCAAACGAGTTGATGCAGCCTGCACCATCTCTTGGAATAAACTGGTAGTAATTTTTGACACGATTATTCTCCTACAACTTTGATATTTTGAATGTAGACATTCACAGTCTGAGCAGTAATTCCTAGTTGATTTTCTAAACTAAAACGAACACGCTCTTGAATGTTTTTTGACACTTCGCTTATCTTTACTCCGTAGCTCAATACGGTATAAACATCAACTGCAATGCTACCATCTTCGGCTGCTTTTATAACAACACCCTTAGAATAATTTTCCTTACCAAGAAGGGCTTGGAAATTGTCTTTGAGGGCATTTTTACTAGCCATACCGACCACACCAAAAATCTCAGTTGCGGCACCACCTACTACGGTTGCAATCACTTCATCTGTCAGTTCGATTTGACCATCTTTTGTATTAATTTTTACAGTCATTTTTTTTACCTCAACTAGTTGATACTCTATTTTATCATATTTCAGCCCAAGTGTAAAAGCAGAATGCTGTATCGGCGGATATTTACTCTATTTTTCAAATGATTTTATCCTTAGAGCAAAAGAAAAAGACCTAAGCGGTCTTTTCATTTTTATTAAACGCGTTCAACTTTACCTGATTTCAAAGCACGAGCTGAAGCCCAAACTTTTTTAGGTTTACCATCGATAAGAACCGTAACTTTTTGAAGGTTTGGTTTTACGGCACGTTTTGTTTGGTTCATCGCGTGTGAACGGTTGTTTCCTGATACAGTCTTACGACCTGTAAAGTAACATACTTTAGCCATTGTGTTTTCCTCCTATTAGATCTAATATAGCGGATGTGCTAGCACCACATACCGTACTATGTTATCACACTTTCTTGAATTTATCAAGGGCCTAAACTATTTTTTTATTTAACGTAAACAACTCCAAGTTTACCAAAAGCGACTTCTCCACGGATAATCAAGGTTTTGTTTGTTGGTGCTACAGGAGCGTCTGCCTTAGCTGCACCAAAGGATGTTTCTACTTTCAAATCGACACGCCAGTGTTG
Source organism: Streptococcus oralis (assembly GCF_023110055.1). GTDB lineage: Bacteria > Bacillota > Bacilli > Lactobacillales > Streptococcaceae > Streptococcus > Streptococcus oralis_BY. The sequence continues at coordinate 1,263,105 of NZ_JALDVG010000001.1, forward strand.
TGGAACATAGACGGTTGCATTCCCGAAAGCCACTTCAATATTTAAAGTCGCAAAATCACCTAACATCTCTGCATTATCATAGTAGATTTTAGCATCCCCAAAAGCGACTTCCACTTGGTCATCTACGAGATCTTGATCCTGTTTATAGAAGGTCCCGCTACCAAAAGCGACTTCCTTATCCGTGACGACTGTTTTTTTCCCATTGTACCACCATTTTTTTTCATTCCAGAACTTACTTGAGTGAGTAAGATAACCGACACCTAGAACTGCTAAGATACTAGCCCAAAACAAAGACTGGTTTGGAATAGGAAAAATGTTATAAAAATGATTCGCAATCATTAAGGCTACTAGAGCGGTAAAAACTGCTGATGTTAGATGACGACGAAGCAAAGCTTCAACTGATTGGTAAGCAAAAAAAACAATACCTAGTAAAGGCCATATCTTGCCATCCAAAGAAGGAATTCCAAAATTCCCTTGCAGCAAGATCCAAGCTGCTAAAACCAATAAAACAATACCAAATGCTTTCTTTTTCATCTTTTTTACCTCATGTTTCTTAGATTTTCTTTTAGGAGGGATTGGTAATGCCGTGAGACATGAACCTCCTTGTGCGTCTGATAAAAGGAAATGGTCCCCGTTCCTGAAAAGGACTTGTCCACTGAGTAAATCTGACGGATGTTTGCGATCGTTGACTTGGAAACTCGACTAAAATAGCGAGGCAAGATAGACTCCAACTCATAAAGTTTGAGACGAACTTCATAGGCTTCCTTCTGGTTATGAGCGTAGATCTTGCTCCCTTCTGTTTCAAAGAAGAGAATTTCTGACAGGTCTAGATAATATTCACCTGTCCCCTTGTAAAAAGTCAACCTCGGAGCCTTTGACTCTTGCAAAAGTCGTTGCAAGTCTGCAATTTCATCTGTCAAAGTGGGGGTCTTGATGACAATTTCAGTCTCCTCTAAATTGCCGTCAATCTCAATTCGTAACTTCATCACATCTCCTTTCTGACTCTACTATATCAAAGCTAAGTTAGGAATACAAGGGCAAAAAAGCAAGTGGTCATTTTGAAGCAGTAAGTGGTTGTAGGACTAGCTTAACTTACATGTCAAAATAAGAAGAAAAGGAGCCCCCACATGAGACCACAAGCATAGCCAACCAAGACATCCTTGGGATAATGAACACCACCTAGTACTCGGACCAAGGCTAAGAGTCCTGAGCAAATAAGAAAGATCATTCCGATCAAAGTCCAAGCATGGAAACAGGCCATGGAGATGATAGTTGCTGAAAAGACATGGCGACTGGGCATAGACTGTCCCGAACTATCTTTTTCAAGCAGGGGACGGATATCCCAAGTTTCGTAGGGACGCGGATGATTGATTTTCTTACGAAAAAGGGACAAGATCACAAAACCTGTAGCGGGGACAAGCAAATAGACCACAACTTGCTTCCCAAGTCCTAGCTGCAGATAAGTAGTGACTAGCAAGGTCAAATAGACCAGAGGCATGGCGACTGTCATCAAACGATTGAAACTGCGTAACAGAAATAGAAGAGTGGGATGGCTGGTGAGCCTAGAGCTGATATTTCGATACCATTCTTGATAATTTTTCATTTATACTTCTCATTCATTACTTTGTTTTCGTCTATAGGTGAGACGTTTGTCTTCTAGTATAGTGCAGAAAAAGAAGGCCGTCAAGCCTTCTTTTGATTTATTCTTCTGCTTCGTCTTCTGTAAACTGACTATTATAGAGATCCGCATAGAAACCACCTTGAGCCATGAGTTCTTCATGATTGCCTTGTTCGATGATATTTCCATCTTTCATGACCAAGATCAAGTCTGCATTTCGGATGGTTGACAAGCGGTGGGCGATGACAAAGGAAGTTCGACCTTCCATCAAACGGTCCATGGCTTTTTGAATCAACTCCTCTGTACGTGTGTCGACTGAGGATGTCGCTTCATCCAAAATCAAGAGTGGTGCATCTTTGATAAGGGCACGAGCAATGGTTAAGAGCTGTCTCTGTCCGACTGACAAGGTCACTGTATCATCTAAAATAGTATCGTATCCATCTGGTAGGGTCATGATAAAGTGGTGGATTCCTACTGCTTTTGCTGCTTCAATCATTCGTTCATCACTAATCCCTGTTTGGTTGTAGATGAGATTATCACGAATGGTTCCTTCAAAGAGCCAAGTATCCTGCAAGACCATTGAAAAGGCATCGTGCACTTCAGAGCGCTTCATGTCCTTGGTATCCACACCATCAATGCGGATACTTCCCTTATCTAGCTCATAGAACTTCATCAAAAGATTGACAATGGTTGTCTTCCCAGCCCCAGTCGGTCCAACGATTGCGACCTTTTGACCTGCATGAGCTGTCGCAGAAAAATCATGGATGATGGTGCGCTCTGGTGTATAGCCAAAGGACACGTGATCAAAGACTACTTCCCCTTTCATGTCGCTCAATTGTCTCTCCTTATGAGATTCATCCTGCATCTCAGCTTCAGCTAGAAATTCTAATACACGAGTCATGGCTGCACTCGCTTGTTGCAGGCTCGTAATCCCTTGGGCAATCTGTGACAGAGGTTGGGAGAAGGTCCGTACGTAAACCATAAAGGCTACGATAATCCCTATAGTGATATGCCCTTCTAACGCCAGCGCGGCCCCAACGATGATGACTAAGACATAACTAAAGTTCCCAACAAAGAACATGGCTGGCATCATGATACCAGAGATAAATTGAGATTTCCAGATACTGTCATGCAAGTCTTGGTTTAACCCTGCAAATCTCGCTTTGGAGGTGTCCACTGCGTTGTAGCTGGTCACTACATTATGGCCAGAGTACATCTCTTCCACATAACCATTGACGGCTGCTAGATTATTTTGCTGAGCTTTAAAATAACCCTGTGACTTGGCCATGATTACGGAAACCGCTGCAAAACCAACAAGGGTTGATACAACGGTTACCAATGCCAAAATCCAGTTCATCCCAAACATGGTCACCAAGACAGCAATCAACAAGGAACTAGCTGAAAGAACTGTCCCTAGACTTTGGTTGAGAGATTGCGCTGCTGTATCCACATCATTGGTCACGCGCGAAAGGGTATCTCCTTGTGAATGACGGTCAAAATAGCCAAGTGGCAAACGATTAATCTTTTCAGCGATAGCCGTCCGCAAGCGTTTTGAAAAATGTTGGATACTCGTTGAAAAGATATAGGCCTGTGTATAATTAAGGATAGCTCCAAATACATAGAGAATCACTAAAAAGCTAGCAATGTTTGACACAGCTACCAAGTCGATTTCTGTAGCCAAGCCATCTGAAATCAAGTTAGTAATTTCTTTAATCTTAGTTGGACCATAAACGGTAATAATGCTTGAAATGATAGCAGCCACAACTGCTAGTAGGAGAGGGAGTTGGAGGCCTGCCATATAAGGTTTGCACTGTTTCCAGACCGAAACTTTTTTATTTTCCATGTTCCAATTCCTCCTTCGATAGTTGTGAGTAGGCAATTTCTTGGTAGACTTCGTTGCTAGCTAGAAGTTCCTTGTGGGTGCCTTGTCCCACGACTTTACCTTGATCCAAAACTAAGATCAGGTCGGCGTCCATAATGGTAGAAATCCGTTGCGCTACGATGAGCTTGGTCATGGATTTTGTTTTCTCAGCTAGCTCTTGGCGAAGGACACGATCTGTCTTGTAGTCCAAGGCTGAGAAGGAATCATCAAAGATGAGAATCTCTGGTTTACGAGCCAAGGCACGCGCAATGGCCAGACGCTGTCTTTGACCTCCTGAGAAGTTGGTTCCACCTTGGGCTACTTCTGATGCAAGACCTGCTTCCTTGTCCTCGATAAATGCTTTAGACTGGGCCAATTCAAGAGCTTGCCACATAGCAGCCTCGCTCAGAGGAGTTTCTTTGCTCTTACCAAAGTCCAAGTTCTCCTTGACATCTCCAGAAAAGAGTACAGCTTTTTGTGGAATATAGCCGACCTTATTGCGCAAATCTTCCAAGTCATAATCTTGTACATTGACACCATCCACTAGGATTTCTCCATCAGAAACGTCGTAAAAACGTGGCAAGAGGTTGACAAGCGTAGATTTACCAGAACCAGTCGATCCGATGAAAGCCACGGTTTGACCCGCTTCTGCTTTGAAAGTGACATGTTCCACGACTGCTTCTGAGTTTTTAGAGTAGCGGAAAGTTACATCACGGAATTCCACTTGCCCTTGAACTGAAGGATCCGCTGTCTGTGCATGACTAGGATTTTCAATAGAAGAATGCAGATCCAATACTTGATTGATACGTCCTGCCGAAACCAAGGTACGAGGAAGAACGATAAAGAGTGCTCCCATGAGAAGGAATCCCATCACGATCTGCATAGCATAGGACATGAAGACCACCATATCACTAAAGAGTGGTAGACGTTCTGTCAAACTTGCATCGTTGATGATATAGGCACCAATCCAGTAAATGGCTAAACTTAGTCCACTAGAAATCGCCATCATGATCGGGTTCATAATCGCCATCAATCGATTGACAAAGAGATTGAGACGTGTTACCTCGTCATTGGCTGCTTCAAATTTCTTATCTTGGTAATCTTCCGCATTATAAGCACGAACAACTCGAATCCCAGTCAAACTTTCACGAGTGATACTATTGAGTTTATCTGTTAATTTTTGGATGACCGATTGTTTTGGAAAGGCCAGAGTCATAAGAACGGTGGTCATCAAGACATTCACAATAACAGCCACAACGACCGCCCAGAGCCAGTATTCCGATTTCCCAAGGATTTTTCCAATGGCCCAGATAGCCATAATTGGCCCACGAGTAACCACTTGCAAGCCCATGGTAAAGAGCATCTGTACCTGGGTAATATCATTGGTCGTCCGAGTCAAGAGACTTGGGATTGAAAAGCGCTTGATCTCTGTCTGCGAAAAATCTAAAACACGATGAAATACGTCTCTACGTAGATGGGTTGTATAGGATGCTGCAACGCGAGCGGCAAAGAAACCAACCATAACAGATGAAAAGAAAGCCAATAAAGACAAACCAATCATCTTCGCAGCTGGTGACCAGAGTTCACCCAACTGCGTTCCAGACGTTCCCAGTAATTCTGTAATTTGCGAAATATAAGTCGGCACCTCTAACTCTAGATAGACCGAGAAACAAGTGAAAAGAATCGTAAGGACGATCATTCCCCACTCTTTTCCTGTAATACGTTTAGCGAGTTTCTTCATTCTCTCCTCCTATCTTCTCAACATTTTCTTGCAATTGCCCGAGTACCTTTTCAAAGATTGCCAAGTCTGACTTTGAAACCCCCTCTAGCAGACTCTGATCGATCCGATCAAAAAAAGCTTTAACTTTTTGCATCTGCGAACGCGATTTCTCCGTCAGGCGAACAAATTTTGCTCGTTTATCACTTGGACTGGCCTCTAACTCGACTAAATCATTTTGTACCATACGCTTGACCAAGTTGCTTGCAACTGACTTGGTGATATTGAGTTCTGTCTCAATATCCTTGATAAGCGTTAATTCCTGATCATGCTCACGACGATCTAAAAACTGCAGGACCTGTCCTTGCGGTCCCCCCATAAATTCAATACCGCAACGTTTGGCTTCTTTCTGCAACATCAGGTGGATCTGGTACCCAAAACGTTTAAAAATCAACAACGATTTGTCCATGATTGCTCCCTTCTCATGATTTTATATAGTTCTCTGGAGAACTAATTTAGTTTTCATGAGAACTATTTTACCACTTACAGAGAATATGTCAAGAAAAAAGTTTCCTAGAGAACTATTTTTTGATAAAAAATCCCAAGTGAGCTTCTCACTTAGGATTATGTTTTCTAGATTAAATGTCTATCTTGCAAGTTTTAGTTTTGCTTCAAAATCATTGATCACCTTTTGCAGATTGAGCCTGCCTCTGTAGATGCCATAACCAAACAAGAGCATGGCTAAGACACCCAGAAGGGCTAGGACAATTCCTGCAATCAGTGCTAATAGATTAGTCTCATGAAAGAAGTAAATTAGAACAAGACCGATACTGGCAATGACAAAGAAGAGACTAAACCAGCGTCCTAGATTTTCAATCATATGCTTCTGGTAGTGAATTTCTGTTTCATAACCTTGAATCAATTCTTGTTCTGTCATGATTTTCTCCATTCTTTATTTTAGTCAAACAAATTGATACTAGACTAGCAGCATATCGGACTTACTGCCAGTCTGAAACTTGAGTAGGAATTAGTATTTCAGTTGAGGATCAAAGATGCCCAGTGCTACACCAATCAAAGCAATGACAACCAAGAGGAGCATAACAAGGTTTGGTGATACTTTTTTCTTGGCCATCAGCCACCAGCAAAGGGTGATAAAGCCAGCTGTTAAGAGACCTGGATAAACACCGTCAATCTTTTCTTGTAGCTTCAAGAAGGCTTCGCCATCCGCATTTTTCAGCTCAAATGAAGTCGTTACAGATACCCAAGTTGCAGCAACTGCCCCGATAACCATACCACCAATGACACTGATTGCCTTACGAAGGGCCTGTCCTTTAGGTCCTACAAGGAATTCTACCGCCTTGTCCCCTAATTCATAGCCTTTGAAGTAGGCAAAGCGCATCCCGCCATAGATGAGAACATTCCAAACAAGGATATAGAAGAGAGCCCCGATAGGATTTCCACCTTTCGAGAGGCCAAGGGCAATCCCCAGCAGAACTGGAATTAAAGTTCCGACAACCAAAGAGTCACCGATACCTGCGATAGGCCCCATGAGACCAGCACGCATACCATTAATAGTTTCTCCATCAACTGCATCACCATTGGCACGCGCTTCTTCCAAACCAGCTGTAATCCCCACTACCAAAGCTCCGAGCTGAGGTTCTGTGTTGAAGAAAGCTGTATAGGTCTGCATAGCTTCTTTCTGCTCTGCTTTGTCTTTGTAGAGTTCTTCCACAATTGGTAGCATAGAGGTCAAGTAACCAAAAGTCTGCATGTGCTCTTGGGAGAAGCAAGTCAAATGACCATAGTACCAATGGTGGAATGATTTCGCTAAAGTCTTTTTAGTTATTTTCTTTCTTTCAGCCATCTTAGATATCCTCCTCATCGTCATCAAAGTCAGCCCCACCAGCCGGCGCGGTCACACGAGCTGATTTGATTACTTCCAATTCATAGTAAATTACTGCAAAAATCAATGAAACAACTGCACTGGCAACCAAATTAAGACCAAGTGACTTAGCCAAGGTGAAGCCCACAAAGAATGGGATAAAGTCAGCAGCCTTGGTAACGATTTGTTTCAAGAGAATGGCAATACCTACACATGGGAGAAGAGCTCCGACTGTAAAGAGGGATTTCATGATGAAGCCATCCATTGGCAGGTGAGTCTTCATCAGCTCAACCATATCGGGGCCAAACTTAGTGATAAGCATTGTTGGAAGGAAAGAGAAGACAAAGTGGGAAATCCAAGGATAAACCCAGTCAACAGCGTAAAGCTTTTTAAATTCGCCTTTTTCAACGGCTTTCCAACCAATGTGCTGCCATATCAGGTTTGTAGTGGCTGTTCCATAGAAGAGAACTGTACCGATAGTACCAACTGCTGCTCCGATTGGTGCAGCTGCTGCAGCGATAGCAGATTCAGACGTGATTCCTTTAGAATGAACAAATAAGATTGCGAGAGGAATCCCAATGTAAGAAATCGCCCGCACATCAGCAGAAACTGTACCACCTGGTGTTACTAGAGCGATGTAGAGAACCTGAAGGGCTACCCCAACCATAATCCCTGTTTGTAAGTCTCCGAGAATCAGCCCGCTAATCAAGCCCCCGACCAGAGGACGTCCCAAAGTGTAGTTACCAATACTAGAACCACCCATACCAGGCATAGAAGCTAAACTAGCGAAAAGACCCAGTAAAGCGGCTTGCAGCCAAGAAATTGTCATAATAGACTCTCCTTTTTATTATTATAATTAAAAACCAAATTTAGACTTGAAATCGCTCCAATAACCTATGGAAACATCTGGTAGAAGCTGGAATTTGACTTTGTAGCCTGCTTTTTCGATCGCCTCAATCGCTTCTGCCTCTTCCTGGGTAATGGACTGGTTATTCCCCAGCTTAATAGCTCCAGGACGGTCATTAGCAGGGCCAATGATGATTTCCTTAACATCACCAGGTACAAAGCCTTGGTCCACTAGGATTTCTTTCATGTCCACAGGATTTTTCGTAATGAGGAAATAGCGGCTGTCTGACTCTGTGACCTTGCCTGATTTTTCCTTGAAAGCTTCCTTGGTCCAAACAAAAGTCTTCTTGTCAGAAGCTCCCTTGTAGGCCTGAATCAAAACCTTGTTTCCTGCTGCAGCATTATTTACTGCAATCAAGCCATCACAAGGGTATTCCTTGGCCCAGCGAGTGACTGTTTGACCGTGGATCATGCGGTCGTCAATCCGTACAAATGATACTGTCATCTTTAAAATCTCCTTTTATCTTTTAGAATGTATGGCGGAAGTACTAAATGTCGTCTTCATCTTCGTCAGCTGCATCACTTACGACTTCAAATTCCTGCAAAGCAGCTGTAGCCTCGGAAAGGATAGCCTGAGCTAGCTCTTTTCCGTCTAATATGTCTTTCATAACCAAACCAGTCAATCCCATGGTCAGGTTCAAACCACCCAAGATAACTGCTGAGTCGAGCTTACCCATGTCAGCTAAGACACTAGCTGCTGTCGTCAGAGGACTGCCTCCTACAATATCAGCCAGAACTAAGACACTGTCATCAGCGCTTAAGCCAGCCAAGGCCTGAGTAAAATTAACTGCAAAATCATCAACTGACTCGCCTTCCTGAAGACCAACCGCAATGACCTGATCCGTCTTGTCTCCGGCAAACATCTTTAAGGAACTCTGCACGCCTGCAGCCAGTCCCCCATGGCTGACCAGTACAAGGTATTTCATCTTTCCTGCCTCCTTTTTCCTTCTAGCTCTTAGCCAAGTAAGGCTTTAAATGATGAAGGATTTATTGATGATTTTATTTTACAAATTTTGAAACCGATTTCATATTGTCAAATGTCATTTTGCCCAGATGACATTTGTTAGGAAAAATATGACATTTGTCATATTGGTCTAGGCAGCTGTGCTTTTTTCTGACTTAATTAGAAATAAAAAAGAAAGCAGATTATTTTCCGCTTTCTATTTCTCTTTGAATGCTCGGCAAGGCACTGTCAATCTCTTGATTCTGCATAGCATTTTGAATCAGATAGTCCATCCTGTCCATGGTATGACGGTCTACTTCAAGACTGATGTCAATGATGGAGCGATTCATCATGTGGTCTAACCTCTCAGAAGTCAAGGAATCCAGGCCAAAATCATCTGCCTGTAAGATTTCTCTGGCCTGTTGACTTTTCACCACAGATGGTAAGACTGAGGTCCCCTGCGATTTTTCAAACAAAGCCTGCTGGCTTTCTTTATCCTGTGACAGCAAGAGCATAAATTCCCAAGCCAGCTTCTCTTGCTTGGTATTGGAAGACATGGCAAAAAGCGAGGTCTTGACCTGTGTTCCCATCACCTGACTATTGGCTGTCGGCATCGGGATACAGGTCCAAGAAAAGCTGGAATATTTGGCAACATGGTAAGGGTAAGGCTTGTAGGTCCGATACTGGGCCAGACTCATAGGATAGAAGGCCACCCGTCCCTCATCAAAGTCATTAGAAGTCACCTTATAGTGTTGGCTGAGCATATCTAGCTTGCTCATAAAGGTCAAGGCTTGGTGCATCTCTGCGCTGTCTACATTGATACCGGATTTATCGATAAGATGGCCGCCGTAAGCTACCAGAGCCTGCTGCCAAGTGTAATCTGTTATACCGTACTGATCCACCACACCATCGCCATTGGTATCCTTGGTTACTTTCTTGCAAATCTCATAGAAATCCACCAGGGTCCAGCCCGACTCAGGAATGCTAATTCCTTCTTTTTCAAGCAGGTCTTTATTGACACACATCATAATAGGATTGCTCTCAACTGGAAGGGCATAGCTGACTCCCTGATATTGCCCAGCCTCATAAGCCACTGGATAAAAAGCCTTTCGCTCATCATCCGTTAGGAGGGTATCCAAGGATTTAAGCGCGCCAGTCGAAGCCAACATACTAAAGTCGTTTTCTGGTACCATAAAGAGATCTGGCTGCTTGCCTTTCAAGACTTCCTCTGCCAGCCAGTCAGCATAATCATCCTTGGGAATACCGCTTTCGTAGACGACCTTGACATGAGGATGCGTCTTTTCAAATTTTTTAATCAGGCTGTCCAAGACCTTGTTTTCGCGGCTGTTAGGCACATCCCAGCTAGAGCCAGCATAGATCCCGATACGCAGGACTTTTTCCTGAGCTGAATCCCAAAATACAAAAGCCAGAGCAACAGATATAATCAAGACAACCAGCAGGGACAAATTTCTCAATCTCCACTTCATTTGTCGCTTTCCTTACTAAAATCTCTCTGGGTGACTCCAGTCTGTACGGCCCAGATAGCCAGTTGGGTCCGGTCACGCAGGTTGAGCTTGGCTAGGATACCCGACAGATAATTACGGACTGTCCCTTCTGATAGAAAGAGTTTGGCTGCAATTTCCTTATTCGAAATCCCAAAGCCAATCTGCTGGATAATCTTCCACTCCGTCCGGTTCATGTCCTCCACATTTTCCTCTGTCACTGTGATGGCAAAGTTGGACTGGGCCATCTGTGAAAAGATTTTGAAGACCTTGGTGGCAATATTGGGATTGATCATAGCTCCGCCTCGATAGACTGTTTGAATAGCTTCATGAAGCTCTTCTGTCGAAACCCCTTTAAGAATATAACCAGAAGCACCGTATTTGAGAGCTGAGAAGATAAATTCATCATCGTCAAAGGTCGTTAGGATGATAATCTTGACATCTGGATACTGCTCCTTGACAGCCTTGGTACAGAGAACACCGTCCATGACTGGCATGCGAATATCCATCAAAATCACATCTGGGCGCACCCGATGAAGCTTTTCCATCACTTCCTTGCCGTCTCCGACCGTCCCGACTACCTCAATATCTGCGTGGGCAGACAGAATGATTTGCAGAGACTCGCGAATCAAGGCCTGATCGTCTGCTATTAAAACCTTAATCATGTCTTCCTCCTATTTTTGGAATTTCGATATGCGTGTAGAAACCGTCCTGATTTTCAAAGCGGACGCTTCCGCCAATAATCATTAGGCGCTCCTGCATCTGCTTGAGGCCATAGCCATAGTGGAGTTCATCAAAGCCAACACCATCATCCTGAATGGTCATTACATAAGCTTCTTCTTCCTCTAGTAGCTCAATCCAGATAGTCTTGGCATGCCCATGGCGGACAGAGTTGGTAATCGACTCCTGGATCACTCGGAAGACAATGTCTTCCTTGGAAATATCCAAGTCAATATTATCCCATTTGTAGAGGAGATGAATCTCCAAGTTGGAGATGGCTTCATACTCACGGGTAATCTTAATCAGAGCTTCCTTCAAAGTGTTATTTTCCAGAGCTCCCGGGCGCATCTTATTGAGCGAGCCTCGGACGTCACGGATACCATCTCGAACGACGACTGAGACATTATTAAGCTGCTCCTTAGCCCGATTGGTATCAATATCAACCAATACCTTGACCGCATCAATACCCGCTGAAATTCCTGTCAGGGCATGGCCCAATGTATCGTGAATCTCTCTGGCAATCCGCTTCCGCTCTCGATCTTCTGCTATTTTCTCAGACAAAGCCAGGTAAGAGTTCAGCTCGCGATTGGCTTGAAAAGCCATGCGAAGCTCTTCCTCAATACGATGGCGCTCCGTAATAGCCGACAAGATATAGAATAGCAAGGAAATCATAAAAACGACAATATTAAGCGAGTAGAGAAAGTTCTTGCCAAATAAGAGCAGAAAGCGTACAGACTCAGGATAAAAACGAATATAGGTATCCAAAGACGGCAGATTGATAAAGAGCGACATGAGGTTATAGTTGGACAAGAGCAGCATGCCAAAGCTCAAAATAATGAAAGAAAACCAGTACTTTTTGTCCTTGGAAGCATTGAACTCCTTAGAGCCATAGAAAATATCCGCAAACACCAAGAGAATCAAGCCATTGTAGGACGAGTGCAAGACGGAAAAGATGACCAGCATGAGCAGGATTTCAATAATGGTCACCTTGTCATAGACGGACAGCTGATTGGGGTGACGCTCCCGATAGTACATGACTAAAAGCAGACAGGCATACAGACTAATAGATACCCTGAAGATTAGGCTAGGAGAGCCCGGAATGGCATCCAAACGCTCCAAAAGCGAGTGACTGAAGCCCTTAGCCGCTACATAGTTGGTCGCAAAGAGATAGATGGATGCATTATAGACAATGGCAAGCAGATTGATGACCATTAGGGCTATTTTGCTGTAAAAGATACTTTTTTGAGGTCTCATTATTGCCACCCTGTAACTGTGTATTGACTGATATTATCTCTATTAACCAGATGAACAGGAATCAGGTATTGGCTGTCGTAGGATTTCCCCTCCTGCATCAGCTCAATTACTTGCGCCACCTTGCGTCCCATCTGAATGGGCGATTGAGCCACGGTTCCCTCTATATCACTAGTCGTAGCCAAAAAGTTTTTGATATCAGGTGATCCATCCACGCCGTAGATGGAGATTTTCTTATCAAGACCTTGATTTTTAATAGCTGCTAAGGCGCCGATAGCTGCCCGATCATTGAGCGCCATGACTACATTAAAGTCCAAACCTTCGTCTAAGGCACTTTTTACTTGCGGCATGCTTTCCTCTGTCTGACCCAATGTTTCTTTCTGGGAAATAATCTTGTAGCTAGGCTGTTTTTCAATCGTATCAATAAATCCCTGAATCCGGTCCATGGCAGAGACGGCATTGCGGTGCTCTAGAAGGAGAATATTAGCAGAAGGCAAGCGCTTCATCATGTCCTGGGCAATCAGGACGCCTGCTTGGTAGTTATCCGACACAATAGTCGTATCCACTTTTACATCCTGACTGATAGGCGCATCCACTACGATGATTTTAATCCCAGATTTCTTGGCCTTTTGAAGAGAGGAAATAATGCTTGGACTATTGCTTTTTACCGGATTGATAACAATGACATCAACCTTTTCTCGGACAAAAAAGTCAATCTGCTGGCTCTGCTTGCCCTCATCCAACTCAGGATCCCGCACGTAAAGCCGGCTGCCCTGCTGGTTGGTTTTCTTCTCCAGCTCCGCATTTAATGTCTTATAAAAATCATTATTCATGGTCATGTAGGTTGCCCCAATCTTGACCTGCTTCTCACCTGGCATAACGCCCTTGAAATAAACAAAAAACAAAGCAAAAATAAGCAGAATGAAAAGCGGCCAGAGAGCCTTCTTCTGATAATGCTGAACCCGTTTTTTGACATTAGCTGCTACCATTTCCCCCCCTATGCCGTAAGCGCCTTTATAAAACATATAGGATTATTATATTACAAAACCGCCAAAAAGCAAAATCTTTCCAAAATGACTATCATAAAAAAAGCGAGACAGAATCTAAAAATTCATTGATTTTTGATTCTTGGTCCCACCTCGGCAATCATAATTAAACTTTTAAAAGCTTGAGAGAAATAGAATTCAGTCAAACAGATCTTGCATCTTACAAAACTGAATGCTGATTTTTTAGAGCTAGGTCATTTCCCACTCTTTGCTTCTTGCTTAAAAGGGAAGTTCCTCTTCTTCCAACACTAAATCTGCCAAATCACCTCCGCTGTCATTTTCACGCAGAGCACGCTGGGCGCGACTTCCAGGAGATGGAAGCTATGACAGAGCACCTCTGTCACATAATGAGTCGCCCCTCCTTCTCGTAGCGACGAGTCCGCAACTCACCATTCAGGGAAATCAAGCTGCCCTTACTTGCATAGCTGGCTAAAGTCTCAGCTAGGCGTCCCAGACAACCACATTTACAAAATCCGCTTCACGCTAACCGCTCTGAGATTGGTGGTACGAGTTAAAAGACTGGGAATAGAGAATTTCTTAATCTCTGTCTGCGAGTAGTCTAAAACTCGGTTAAAAATATCACTTCTTAGCCTACTAGTATAAGAAGCAGCCACTCTGGACGTAAAAAATCCAACTGCAACTGCGGACAAGAAGGCCAGAAAAGACATTCCCACCATCATACCTACTGGTTGCCATAACTCATCTAAATTAGTTTCTTTAATTCCCAACAAATTCGTGATTTTCGAGATATAGGTCGGTACTTCCAACTCCAGATAAACCGAAAAGCAGGTGAAGAGAATGGCTAGTAGGATCATCCCCCACTCTTTTCCTGTAATACGTTTAGCAAGTTTCTTCATTCTCTCCTCCTATCTTCTCAACATTTGCTTGCAATTGCCCGAGTACCTTTTCAAAGATTGCTAAGTCTGACTTTGAAACCCCCTCTAGCAGACTCTGATCAATCCGATCAAAAAATGCCTTAACTTTTTGCATCTGCGAACGCGATTTCTCCGTCAGGCGAACAAATTTTGCCCGCTTATCGCTCGGGCTCGCCTCTAACTCAACCAAACCATTTTGCACCATACGCTTGACTAGATTACTCGCCACAGATTTGGTAATATTGAGTTCCTGCTCGATATCCTTAATCAAGACCAGTTCCTCTTTTTGTTCACAATGATCTAAAAAACGCAGAACCTGCCCTTGCGGTCCACCCATAAATTCAATGCCACATCGCTTGGCTTCTTTCTGTACCATCAGATGAACCTGGTGTCCAAAACGTTTAAACATTAACATCGGCTTGTCCATGATTGCTCCTTTCTCACGATAAATATAGATCTCACAAGAACTATTTAAGTTTCCATGAGAACTATTTTATCATTTTCAGAAAAGATGTCAAGAAAAAAGTTTCCATGAGAACTATTTTAGTTTAAATTGACATTAGGCAATATTTTTTCTATAATAAGCACTAACTACTGTGGATAGAAATCCATTCACTCGATGAAGGGAGAAAACGTTCAAATGAAACCAGAAGAACAAAGAGTTTTAGGAATCTTGGCAACCATTTTTGGAGCCATCGCACTTTTAGGATCCTGGATCCCGTTTATTAACTATCTATCATTTTTCATCGCCATTGTCGCATTTATCTTGGGGATTATAGGCCTTATCGTCAATCTCAAAAAACGAAAAACAATGGCCATTATCGGAACATCCCTTGCAGTTGCTTCTGTTGTACTTTTCTTTACGACCCAGATACTGTACGCTAATGTCTACAAAGAGTTTGTCAGGGAGTTTAACCATTCCTATAGAGAGGCAAGTGCCTCAATGGAGCGCGAAGAAGAAAGCGACTTGACAGATGATAGCGCCTATTCCATCCCAGAGGAGGAAGAAGACGATAACTTCACCTGGACCCAGGAACAGTTCGACGCCTTAATCGAAGGTGACCTTGATAACAAAGGAAAAGGTGGTACCAACTACAAGGATATTATCAAAAAACACGGACTACCAGACTCCGAATTTGACTCCACTATCGGAGGGTATGATACGAGAAAAATCACCTATATCTCCATTGGTGACAAGATCAAGACTGTTACCTTAACTTTTGCAAAACAGGACAATGGACAGCTCTTGCTCGTTCAAAAACATGCAGTCGGTCTAGGTCTAGAAAAAAACAAGCAACAAAACGATTCTGAAACCAGAGTTTAAGTTCAAATATCAAAAAAACGAACAGCTAGTAAAACTGTTCGTTTTTCTATTAGAATCCATCTACGTTTGTGTAGATCTTTTGTACGTCTTCATCGTCTTCAAGAACGCTGTAAAGTTTTTCAAAGGTTTCAAGGTCTTCGCCTGACAATTCCACTTCAGACTGAGGAATCATTTCCAATTCAGTCACTTGGAATTCTTCGATGCCAGACTCACGAAGGGCAACGATAGCCTTGTGAAGGTCTGTTGGAGCTGTGTAAACAGTGATTGTTCCTTCTTCTGCTTCTACATCGTCCACATCAACATCTGCTTCGAGCAATTGCTCAAAGACTGCGTCCGCATCTTCACCTGCAAATACGATAACACCCTTATTGTCAAAGAGGTATGAAACCGAACCAGAAGCACCCATGTTTCCACCGTTTTTACCAAAGGCTGCACGGACATTGGCTGCGGTACGGTTGACGTTTGAAGTCAAGGTATCAACGATCAGCATAGAACCATTTGGTCCAAAGCCTTCATAACGCCCTTCTGTAAAGGTTTCGTCTGTATTTCCTTTGGCTTTATCAATCGCTTTATCGATAACATGTTTTGGCACTTGGGCTTGTTTGGCACGGTCGATAACGAATTTCAAAGCAGTGTTTGATTCTGGGTCTGGATCACCTTTTTTAGCTGCTACATAGATTTCTACACCAAATTTTGCATATACTTTAGAGTTAGCTCCATCTTTAGCCGTTTTCTTGGCTACGATATTGGCCCATTTACGTCCCATTAGGAATCTCCTTTTTTCACATTTTAATCTTTCTTATTATAACACAAGTTTTTTCGATTTTCACTAGAGGAAATGGATTTTATTCAGCAAATCCAGCTAGGATTGTCCTTTTGTTGCCAAGATTGCCTTGCCTTCTTTTATCAGGGGATGGCGGAAAAGTGAAAAGTACAGTTGGGTAGTCATGGCAACCCAGATAAGGGGTTCGCAAAGGATAACTCCCCTATAGCCTGCCCAAGGGATAATCAAGACCACAAAAACGATTTTCCCGATTAGTTCTATAAAGCTGGAAACTAGAGGAAGGACTTTCTGCCCCAATCCCTGCAAGCAATTCCGATAAATCAGCAAAAGGCTCAAAATCGGATAAAAGACTGAACTGATTTGCAGGTAGAGGCTACCATTTTCTACCAAGTAGATATCTGTCGAACTGGCCAAGAAAGAAACCAAACTAGGACTGGCAAAAAAGAGGAAGATACAAACAAAACCTGCCCAGGACATACTCAAACGACTCCCAATACCAAGACCTTGGACTATGCGATCTGGTCGCTTGGCTCCTAGATTTTGAGAGGCAAAGGTCGTCATAGCAGAAGAAATAGCCGTCATTGGAAGGAGAGCAAAGGCCATAATCCGTCGAGCTGCTGTTTGTGCACTAATAATCACAGCTCCAAAAGTATTGACAGAAGACTGTAAAATCACGCTACCAATGGACACAATGGAACTCATCAGACCCATAGCCAAACCTTGCTCCAAGAGATCCGCATACAAGGCCTTGTTCCATTTAAAATGCTTGAGTTGAGGAAGCAGTTCTGGAACACTCTTACGGATATAGAAAAAGCAAAGAACCGCTGACAAGCCTTGCGAAATGATGGTAGCAAGCCCTGCGGATTGAACTCCCAGATGCAGTTGCGTAATGAAATAGAGATCCAGAACCACATTGACCAAGGCAGAAAAAATCAGAAATCCAAGAGCTGCTAGACTGTCACCAATAGACCGCAACAAACCTGCAAAGAGGTTATAGGCAAAGCTGACACCTACACAAGTCACAATCATAGAAATATATTGGTAGGATTGAGGAAGGATTTCTGCCGGGGTATCTAAATATTGCAGGAGTGGATACAGACCGACAAAGCCCATCAGCATGACCACAATGCTCAAAAGAGCACCTAAAATCCAAGTTGCTGCTACTGCTTCCTTGATCTTTGTAAAATTCCGAGCCCCATAATAGCGGGCAATGACGATCCCCATGCCATTTCCAACACCAAGCGTAAAGCCTATAATCAAGTCAAAAATGGCAGTTGTCGCCCCTACTGCAGCCAAGGAATCTTGGCCAAGAAAACGCCCAACAATCAAGACGTCAGCTGTATTATAAAGCTGTTGAAAGATATTAGACAGCAAGATTGGAAAGGCAAAGCTTAACAGCTCAGGAAGAATAGGACCATGTATCAAGTCCACGGATCGTTTCTTATTCATAAAGCTATTATATCAGCTTTCTAAAGGAGCGACAAGGCTCTGTCACTAAGTTTGCAATCAATTGCTTACAGAGAGACAATTTGCTATAATCAAGAAAAGGAGGTCATTTATGAGTTTGACCAGTCAATTAATTACCGATGCATTTCCTGATCTGGATAAGGTTGAAAAGCTAAACAAGGAAGCATTCCCCGAGGAAGAACGAGTTCCTCTATCAGAGTTTTTACGCTATCAAGACCGAGAAGATGCTCACTTTTTTGCTTTTTATAACCAAGAAGAGTTTGTCGGCTTTGCTTTTGCCATCTTCAATCCAAAGGCCTTCTATATCAGTTTTTTTGCCATCATGCCTCACTTGAGAAGCCACGGATATGGAAAAGAAATCATCGAAAAGCTGACTGATTTTTACCAGCGAACCATGTTACTGGAAGTCGAGCGATTGGATGAAGAATGCGATAACTTGGAGCAAAGGAAGGCTAGAATGGACTTCTATCGGCAAAATGGCTTTAAAACAGCCAACGCTTTTCTAGAGTACGATGGTTTGAGTTTTGAAATTCTCTACCGTGGCGACCATTTTGACGAAGAAGCCTATCGCGACATCTTCCAAAAGTTACAGAATGAACATTATTTTGACTTTCATATAGAGTATCGTCGTTTTAGTGACCATTAAACAAGACTTGTCCATCTGGTAAAGAACCTCTCTTTTTCGAGAGAAACTACATATAAAAATGCATGCAATCTACGATTACATGCATTTTTTATTTTCAACTGATCAGAATAAACTTTTATTCTCCCTATGGCTTAAGCTTCTGCATTGCCTTCTGGAAGAAGGAAGTAGAGAACAGCATAAGCCAAGATTCCAGAACCACCAAGTAGGGTGAAGATGATCCAAAGTGCACGAACAAGTGTGTGGTCCATGTTAAAGTAGTCACCGATACCAGCACATACACCAGCAATCTTTTTGTCTTGTACATTACGAACAAGGCGTTTTTCCATTATAGTAGTCTCCTTTTTATAGAATTTTTTAATTTTATCATCAAATTAAAAAAATTGCAACAGTTTTTTTAATTTTTTTGATTAAATACTCTTTTATTACGCTTTTGAAGCCTATGGAGACTTAATAATTAAACATAAAAAGCAGAGAAAGACTTCTCCGCTTTCATTTTTAATCTTCAATTTCGATTTCAAGTCCATCGCCTAGGTCAAGCGTTACTTCTTGGTTAGGTGCTAGATCTTCCGCAACAGTGGTAGGAGTTGTCCCTTCTTCATCTTCAATCAAGCCATATTGAACACGAACTTGGTGGTCAATAGCATCAAAAATTTCTGGGTGATCCGCCAAGTATTTCTTAGCATTTTCAGATCCTTGTCCGATTTTTTCACCCTTGTAAGAGTACCATGCTCCCGCTTTTTGGATGATATCGAGATCACTTGCGATCTTCAAGAGCTCACCAGTTTTAGAAATCCCTTCTCCGTACATGATTTCAACAAAGGCTTCCTTAAATGGTGGAGCCACCTTGTTTTTCACGACCTTGATCTTGGTTTCCTTACCGACATTGGTATCTTTCTGGTCACCAGTTCCCTTGATTTGTGTGCTTCCACGAACATCCAAACGGACTGAAGCGTAGAATTTCAAAGCACGTCCACCAGGTGTTGTTTCTGGATTTCCAAACATGACCCCAACTTTTTCACGCAACTGGTTGATAAAGATGGCAATTGTTTTGGTTTTATTGATAGAAGCACCAAGTTTACGCATGGCCTGGCTCATCATACGAGCTTGCAAACCAACGTGGCTGTCACCAATATCCCCATCAATTTCTGCACGAGGTACAAGGGCCGCAACCGAGTCAATAACGACAATGTCAACTGCACCTGAGTCAATCAATTTTCCAGCAATTTCAAGACCTTGTTCACCTGAGT
Source organism: Streptococcus oralis (assembly GCF_023110055.1). Taxonomy (GTDB): domain Bacteria; phylum Bacillota; class Bacilli; order Lactobacillales; family Streptococcaceae; genus Streptococcus; species Streptococcus oralis_BY. Next base: position 1,282,894 of record NZ_JALDVG010000001.1, read on the forward strand.
CTGGTTGTGACAAGAGCAATTCGTCAATGTTCACACCAAGGGCTGCAGCATAGGCTGGGTCAAGAGCATGTTCCGCATCGATAAAGGCTGCAATACCACCTTCTTTCTGTGCTTGCGCAACAGCGTGAAGGGCAACCGTTGTCTTACCAGATGATTCTGGTCCATAGATTTCGATGATACGTCCTTTAGGATAACCACCTGAACCAAGAGCAATGTCCAGAGCCAATGAGCCTGAGCTCATCACTTGAACTTTTTGCTCCGCGCGCTCACCCAAGCGCATGATTGAGCCTTTACCAAAGTCTTTTTCGATCAATTTAAGAGCATCGTTCAATGCTTTTTCACGGTCAGCTCCAAATTTTTTCCCAATTTCATCTAATTTTTTTGTTGGTTTTTTCGCCATTTTGTTCTCCTATATTCTACTGGTCCTTAGACCTATCTTTCATTATACCAAAATTTAGTCACTTAATAAAGCCTTGCGAACTAGGTTAAAGGCATGCATGACCGCAATATGTCGGACATCTGCTCGACTCCGTCCTGCGATATTAGCCTTGATAACCTCTGTCCCTTTTGCATGTGCCAGTCCAATAAAAACTGTACCAGCTGGATGCCCCTCTAGGCTATCTGGTCCTGCCACACCCGTCAAACTAACTCCGTAGTCAGACTGAGTCTTGAGTCGAGCCTGCTCTGCCATTTTTCGGGCCGTAAACTCAGAAACAACCCCGTGTTCTTTTAGCTCTTGCTCGGAAATATCCAATATCTTGGACTTTTCTTCTAGGCTGTAAGTGACAAAACCGCCATTAAAGATAGCTGAAACGCCCGAAAAGTCTGCTAATGTCGCTTGAAAGAGACCTGCCGTCAAGCTTTCTGCCGCAGTAATGCTTTTCTGTCTCTTCTTTAGCTCTTCTACAACGACACTTGCGAGGCTGGTTTCTTCCCCATATCCATAACAGATGTCTCGTAGAGAAATTCCCTCGAAAGTTTGGCGACTCAAGATTTGACTTTCTAGGATGTCCAGTGCTTGATGAGCCTTTTCTTGACTAACTGCTTTTGTAGACAAGCGCAAGGTCACTTCTCCTGTTTTGGCATACGGCGCCAAAGTCGGATCGGTTTGATGGTCAATCAAATCCGCCAAAATGGTCACCAACTGACTCTCCCCAATTCCAAAGAAACGGAGCACTCGAGAGTATAACTTGGTACCAGTCATTAACTTGGGTAAGAGTTGATTTAAGACCATAGGTTTCAATTCACTAGGTGGTCCCGGGAGGACCACGTAGGTCACGCCATCCACTTCCGACACCCCTCCTACTGCTAAACCTGTCTCATTTGGCAGTGGAGTCGCCCCTTCTACAATTTGGGCTTGGCGCTCATTATTCGGTGTCCGAGCATAGTCAGGTCTATGAGCAAAGAAAATATCCAGTTTCTCTTGCGCTTGAGGGTCAAACACTAGATCTTTTCCTAAAAATTTTGCCAGGGTTTGTTTGGTCAAATCATCCTCAGTTGGTCCCAAGCCCCCTGTCAAAATCACAAGATTACTACGTTGGCTCGCAATCTCAAGCAAGGACAAAAGACGAGCTTCATTATCTCCAACAGCTGTTTGGAAGTAGACGTCTACCCCGATTTCGGCTAGTTTCTCTGATAAAAACTGAGCATTGGTATTGACAATCTGCCCTGTTAAAATTTCTGTTCCAACAGCAATAATTTCTGCTTTCATGTTTCCTCCTACTTATCTATTCGAATTTTTTTGAAAAAATCGCAGGAAATTTCCCACGATTTGATTCTTTTCTTATTCTGCTTCTTCGTTTGAAGCATTAGTACTGGTTGAAGGTGCTGTCCGACCAAAGGCTGTTTCGTACAGTACCGCATTGGTTTCCAATTCTGTCACTGGCTCTTTACCTAATGAACGACGCAAGAGATTTTGCATCTCGAGCATATGTTCTGAAGTGACAATCTGATAAGAAATTCCCTGTAGCTCAGCATCTTCCCCACGCAATTGATGCGTTTCGATATTCTTGAAAGAATCTTGATAGCCAAGCAATTGTGGAATGCTCTTAGCTGATAAGTCTACATTGGTCTGCATGTTATCACTCAAAGCTTTGAGGATACCTTGATAATGACTCACACTGTTTAGGCTCAAAACCTTCTCAACGATTTTTTGAATGACTTCACGTTGACGTTTTTGACGACCATAGTCTCCCTCTGGGTCTTGGTAACGCATCCGTGAATACACCAGGGCTTCCTCCCCATTCAAAGTTTGTTCTCCAACACCGATGGAAATCTTATTAAACTCCTCTTGGTCAGCAATCGAAATTGGGAAACCAAGTGTATTATTGACGGTGATCCCACCAACTGCATCCACCAATTGTTGAAGTCCCTGCATGTTAACCATCACATAGCGGTCAATGTGGATGTTCATCATCTTTTGAATAGTAGAAATTGCAAGTTCCGCACCACCATTAGCATAGGCCGCATTGAGTTTAGCTTCCTGAACTTGACCGTTTCCAGTCTCAATCTTGGTCAAAATATCACGTTCCAAACTCATCATAGTGGTTTTCTTTGTTTTGGGATTAACCGTCAAGAGAATCATGGAATCACTATTTCCCGCCCACGGGTCTGTACGTTCCACATTTCCCGTATCTACCCCCATCAAGAGGATGGTCAGAGGCTCCGTCGCTTCGATAACGTTGGTTTCTTCCCCGATTTTTTTGTAAGTCTTTTTACTTAGGGTTTCTGTTCCCTGTTGGTAGATGGTATAGCCATAAACCGCTACACCTAAAACTGTTACTGCTAGGAAACCTAGCACCATTCCAATTAATTTTTTAATCATCTCGTTATTTATTTATCAGCTTGCCCATAAGACAAACATCTAAAAATATCCCTTCTGCTAAATAGGCTCCTCTTTCTTGTAAGCCTTCTGTGATAAATCCCATTTTTGAATAGAGGTGGACTGCAGCCTCGTTTCGTTTTTGTACACTAAGTTGCAAACGGCGCAAGACGCCACTGACTTTAGCCCACTCGATGCCTTCTTCTAGAAGTATAGTCGCCAAGCCTTGGTTCCAAAATTTCTTGCGAACTGCTAAAAAAACATCACCGATATGTCGAACTCTTAAATGTTGGTCCGCTGTGATATTTAAAACTCCTGCAATCTCATCATTCAGTAAGGCGAGGAGAGTAATTTGATTCTCTGATACAGCTTGTTTTTCGATAAAAAGAGCCATTTCAGAAGCTGTCATCATGATACCATTTTCATCCAAACTGGTAAAATCTGTCTCTTGACCGACACAATCTAAAAATGCAATTAAGTCTGTAGCATCTGATGTCTCTGCCTCACGAATACACAACTCATACTCCATCTTGAAGCTCCTTGATGAGTTGTTCAGCCCGAGAGCCATGAGCCGTAAAATGAAGACAACGCCCCTCAGCTTCTTTCAAAATTTCCAACTCCAAGTAAGAATCTGGTAAATCTTCACCCAAAAGATGCCCCCACTCAATAACAGTCACACCACCACCGAAGAGAAACTCATCCAAGTCAATAGAATCAGCATCACCTTCGATACGGTAGACATCCAAGTGGTAAAGTGGCAAACGCCCTTCGTACTCTCTGACAATGGTATAGGTTGGACTTTTAATCATTTGACGGATATCCAAGCCCTTAGCAAGGCCTTTTGTAAAGGTTGTTTTACCCGCCCCCAACTCTCCAGTCAAGATCAGAACATCGTCTTTTTGAAGCAAATGACCTAATCTTTCTCCGAGAGCTAGAAGCTCTTCTTCATTTTTTGTGTGCATGCTACTATTATACCAAAAAGTTTTCTTTTGTGTGAATTTTCTTTATGGACTTACTATAACAATTTTGAAAAATTCTCCTCTACTTAAAAGAATACAACTATTGAAAAAACAAACAGGATATCCCGAATCAGGTGTCCGTAAAAGGAGATTTCCCTTTGGATACATTTTGGAAAAAGGAAACGTGCGCATAGAAAACCAACACTGACATAAAGGAGAATCGAGGAAATCACTAATGGATTCCTCAAAAAAACCATCGTAGCTAGAACGGAAATGACGACTGTTTTCTTTTTATTTAGGTGATTTTCTATATCGCGAAAAATTTTATCAAAAGGTAAGAAAATCAATAGATCTACTCCTAGCAAGAAAAAGAAGGAGGGTAAAAAGAGGTCAACCAGTTCCTGCTGCAATTTGCTAGTGGTTTGGATGCTTTCTGAGAGAACCAGACAGGTTGCCAGAAGATTGACTACTAAAAGGAGGCAATAAACCAGACTCACTTTCTTTTGAACATGTAAAATACTATGTCTAGACTGGTCTGCTGTATGGAAATAATTTATCCCAGCACAAAGAACAGAAAATCCTACTATCAAAATCAAAAAGTAAGCATTGGTCTGTTTTAAAGATAAAAAAGATTCTTTCCATAATAGACAACTACTAAAACTAATCTGGACGACTGCAATCAGTAACAATAGGCGAATTGATTTTACCATTTCTTTTCCCTCCCTATATGGGATTATACCTTGTGAGGAGTTTGAAATGATTGTTTCCGCCTCAAGTGTCCTTTTTTTGTGCTCAACTGACCAAAAAACAGCTCTGTTGTGCGCAGAACTGTTCTTTTACCAGTCTAATCCTTAAACCAGAGAGCAATTTCACGTTTTGCAGAAGCTTCCGAATCGGAGCCGTGAACTACATTTTGAATGGCTTGATTGTCTCCTGCAGCCTTAGCAAAATCTCCTCGGATAGTTCCTGGCAGAGCTTCTTCTGGACGAGTAGCCCCCATCATGGTCCGCCAAGTTTCAATCACTTTCGGACCTGATAGAATGCCCACCACTACTGGTCCTGAAGTCATAAACTGACGGATAGGAGGATAAAAACTTTTTTCAACCAAGTCTTGATAGTGTTGGTCAATCAAAGCTTCTGAAACTGCTGAACGCAACTCTAATTTTTCGAGTTTGAAACCTCGTTGCTCCATTCTTTGCAGAATTTCGCCAACCAGCCCTCTTTTCACACCATCTGGCTTAATGATAAAGAATGTTTGTTCCATACGGACACCTCCTTGGCATTTTAGTTCTTCTATTCTACCATACTTTATGAAAAAGTGGGAAAATTTTCTGAAATAAAACAAAGAGAACCCAAAGGTTCTCTTGTTTGCTTTTATTCTACTGTTTCTTCAACTTGGATTTCCACAGTTTCATCTACTGGAGCGTTTTCTGCCTCTTCTTGTTCTGGAGCCAGATATTCTGCTTCATTGATGGCTTGTGGTTCAAGGTTACGGTAGCGAGCCATACCAGTACCAGCTGGGATGATCTTACCGATGATAACATTTTCCTTGAGTCCAAGGAGATGATCTTTCTTACCACGGATGGCTGCATCTGTAAGGACACGAGTTGTTTCCTGGAAGGAAGCCGCTGACAAGAAACTATTTGTTTCAAGTGAGGCTTTGGTGATTCCCATAAGAACTGGGCGACCAGTCGCTGGAACTCCACCTGCGATAAGAACATCCTTGTTGGCATCTGTAAAGTCGTTGATATCCATGAGAGTACCCATAAGAAGGTCTGTGTCACCTGGATCCATGACACGAACTTTACGGATCATTTGACGAACCATTACCTCGATGTGTTTGTCACCGATTTCTACCCCTTGGCTGCGGTAAACTTTTTGTACTTCACCAAGAAGGTAGGTTTCAACTGATAAGACATCACGAACAGCAAGGAGACGTTTCGGTTGGATAGAACCTTCTGTCAATGCTGCACCACGAGAGACTTGGTCTCCAACTTCGACACGCATACGTGCTGTAAACGGAACCACGTACTCACCTTCGCCAGTTTCACCCTTAACGAAGACTTTCTTGGTACGAGTTGACGCGTCTTCTTCGATAGCTGTAACTTGTCCTTTGACCTCTGTGATGACCGCTTCCCCTTTAGGATTGCGGGCTTCAAAGATTTCTTGGACACGAGGAAGACCCTGAGTGATATCGGTATTTGAGGCAACCCCACCCGTGTGGAAGGTACGCATTGTAAGCTGTGTACCAGGTTCCCCGATAGATTGGGCAGCGATTGTACCAACTGCTTCACCAACTTCAACCGCATCACCAGTCGCCAAGTTGATACCGTAACAATGACGGCAGACACCATGACGAGTGTTACATGTAAATACAGAGCGGATAGTCACTTCTTCCACACCAGCATTGACAATTTCACGCGCCTTGTCTTCTGTAATCAACTCATTTGGACCAATGATAACTGCACCAGTTTCTGGATGTTTAACAGTTTTCTTAGTGTAACGACCATTGAGACGCTCTTCGAGAGACTCGATCATCTCTTTTCCTTCTGCGATAGAACGAATCAAGAGACCACGGTCTGTTCCACAGTCGTCCTCACGGATGATAACGTCTTGGGCAACGTCAACCAAACGACGAGTCAAGTAACCTGAGTCGGCTGTCTTAAGGGCCGTATCGGTCATACCTTTACGGGCACCGTGAGTTGAGAAGAACATTTCGAGTACTGACAAACCTTCGCGGAAGTTTGAAAGGATTGGCAATTCCATGATACGTCCGTTCGGAGCGGCCATCAGACCACGCATACCGGCAAGCTGTGAGAAGTTTGAGATGTTACCACGGGCTCCAGAGTCCATCATCATAACGATTGGGTTCTTAGGATCTTGGTTGGCAACCAAACGTTTCTCCAATTTTTCACGGGCTGCACGCCATTCAGCTGTAACAGCATTGTAGCGCTCGTCATCTGTGATCATACCACGACGGAATTGTTTTGTGATTTGTTCTACACGTTTGTGTGATTCTTCGATGATTTCAGCCTTGTCTTCAACAACTGGGATATCGGCAATACCCACTGTCAAACCTGCAAGAGTTGAGTGGTGGTAACCGAGGTTCTTCATGCGGTCAAGTAGGGCAGAAGTTTCTGTCGTACGGAAACGTTTGAAGATTTCAGCGATGATATTCCCAAGATTTTTCTTCTTGAATGGAGGGTTGAGTTCAAGATTGTTGATTGCTTCCTTGATATCTCCACCTAGTGGCAAGAAGTATTTAGCTGGAACACCTTCTGTTAAGTTGGCATTTGTTGGTTCTTGCAAGTAAGGCAGACCCTCTGGCATGATGTCGTTGAAGAGGATTTTACCAACTGTTGTCAGCAAGACCTTGTGTTTTTGCTCTTCAGTCCAAGGTTTATTGAGGCTATCTGTCGCGATACCAACACGTGAATGGAGGTGAACATAACCATTGCGGTAAGCCATAACCGCTTCGTCACGGTCTTTGAAGACCATTCCTTCACCTTCACGACCAGCTTCTTCCATGGTCAAGTAGTAGTTACCCAAAACCATGTCCTGAGATGGAGTAACAACTGGTTTACCATCTTTCGGGTTCAAGATATGCTCAGCAGCCAACATCAAGATACGAGCTTCTGCTTGAGCTTCTTCTGAAAGCGGTACGTGGATGGCCATTTGGTCCCCGTCAAAGTCGGCGTTGTAGGCTTCACAGACAAGCGGGTGCAAGCGAAGGGCCTTACCATCAATCAAGACTGGCTCGAAGGCTTGGATACCCAAACGGTGAAGGGTCGGTGCGCGGTTCAAAAGTACTGGGTGTTCTTTGATTACTTCTTCAAGAATATCCCAGATACGTTCGTCTCCACGTTCCACCAAGCGTTTAGCTGCCTTAACGTTTTGCACAATGTCGCGGGCAACGATTTCACGCATGACGAATGGTTTAAAGAGCTCGATCGCCATTTCACGTGGCACACCACATTGGTACATCTTAAGAGTTGGACCAACGGCGATAACGGAACGTCCTGAGAAGTCAACACGTTTACCGAGCAAGTTTTGACGGAAGCGTCCTTGTTTCCCTTTAAGCATGTGGCTCAATGATTTGAGTGGACGGCTACCTGGTCCTGTGATTGGACGACCACGACGACCATTGTCAATCAAAGCATCAACCGCTTCTTGAAGCATACGCTTCTCATTTTGAACGATAATACCAGGTGCATTCAACTCAAGCAAACGAGCCAAACGGTTGTTACGGTTGATAACACGGCGGTAAAGGTCGTTCAAGTCAGATGAGGCAAAACGGCCACCATCCAACTGCAACATTGGACGAAGATCTGGTGGAATAACTGGAAGGATGTTGAGAACCATCCATTCAGGTTTGTTTCCAGACTTGTAAAAGGCATCCAAAACATCCAAACGACGGATGGCTTTAACACGTTTTTGTCCAGTAGCTGTTTTCAACTCTTCTTTGAGTTCAGCAATTTCTTTTTCAAGATCTACTTGTTTCAAGAGGTCTTGGATGGCTTCGGCACCCATCTTGGCAACGAATGAACCATAACCATACTCACGCAAGCGCTCACGGTATTCGCGCTCTGTCATGATAGACTTGTGCTCAAGTGGTGTATCCTTAGGATCAATCACCACATAAGCCGCAAAGTAGATAACTTCCTCGAGGGCACGAGGACTCATATCAAGGGTCAAGCCCATACGGCTTGGAATCCCCTTGAAGTACCAGATGTGAGATACAGGAGCCTTCAACTCGATGTGCCCCATACGCTCACGACGAACTTTCGTACGCGTTACTTCAACCCCACAGCGGTCACAAACAATCCCTCTGTAACGAATGCGTTTGTACTTACCACAAGCACATTCCCAGTCCTTTGTAGGACCAAAGATGACTTCGTCAAAGAGTCCTTCACGTTCTGGTTTCAAGGTACGGTAATTGATTGTTTCAGGTTTTTTGACTTCTCCATAAGACCATGAACGGACTTTGCTTGGAGAAGCTAGGGTGATTTGCATACTTTTAAAACGATTTACATCAACCACTATTTCTTCCCTTTCTATTCTAAGTGAACTGCTTATTCTTGTTCAGCAGCTTCTTCTGTTGCTTCCGCTTTTGTTGCTTTCTCTGCTTCTTCAGCTTCAAAGGCTGCTTTCGCCTCTTGGGCTGCTTTTTCGCGGGCTTTTTCAAGGTCATCTACGTGGATGACATCTTCGTCCATTCCTTCATCCAAGTCGCGAAGTTCCACTTCTTGGTCATCTTCGTCAAGGACACGCATGTCAAGACCAAGAGATTGCAATTCTTTTACAAGAACTCGGAAGGATTCTGGAACACCTGGTTTTGGAATTGGTTTTCCTTTTGTAATGGCTTCATAGGCTTTCAAACGTCCGTTGATATCGTCAGACTTGTAGGTCAAGATTTCTTGGAGGACATTTGACGCACCGTAGGCTTCAAGAGCCCAAACCTCCATCTCACCGAAACGTTGTCCACCAAACTGAGCTTTACCTCCGAGTGGTTGTTGAGTAACGGTTGAGTATGGTCCGACTGAACGCGCGTGCAATTTATCATCAACCATGTGGTGGAGTTTGATCATGTACATGACACCAACTGATACACGGTTGTCAAACGGCTCACCTGTACGCCCATCGTATAAGATTGTCTTAGCATCGCTATCCATACCTGCTTCTTTAACAGTATCCCAAAGGTCTTCAGAACTTGCTCCGTCAAAGACTGGTGTTGCGATGTGGATACCAAGAGTACGGGCTGCCATACCAAGGTGGAGTTCCATAACCTGACCGATATTCATACGTGATGGCACCCCAAGTGGGTTCAACATGATATCGACTGGAGTTCCGTCTGGAAGGTAAGGCATGTCTTCTACAGGAACGATACGAGAGACAACCCCTTTGTTTCCGTGACGTCCGGCCATCTTATCTCCGACCTTGATCTTACGTTTTTGAGCGATGTAGACGCGAACCAGCATGTTAACACCTGATTGCAACTCATCACCATTTGCACGTGTAAAGATCTTAACATCACGAACGACACCATCGGCACCGTGAGGTACTCGAAGAGAAGTATCACGCACTTCACGAGACTTGTCTCCGAAGATAGCGTGCAAGAGACGTTCTTCAGCTGAAAGGTCTTTCTCACCCTTAGGTGTGACTTTACCTACAAGGATGTCCCCTTCTTTAACCTCTGCACCGATACGGATAATACCCATTTCGTCAAGGTCTTTAAGAGCATCTTCCCCAACGTTTGGAATTTCACGAGTAATTTCTTCAGGCCCAAGCTTTGTATCGCGCGTTTCTGATTCGTATTCTTCGAGGTGGACAGATGTGTAGACATCGTCTTTGACCAAGCGTTCGCTCATGATAACGGCATCCTCGAAGTTGTAACCTTCCCATGTCATGTAGGCAACGATTGGGTTTTGTCCAAGCGCCATTTCCCCTTTTTCCATAGAAGGTCCGTCAGCGATAAAGTCGCCTTTTTCGACGACATCGCCAACTTTAACAAGCGTGCGTTGGTTGTAAGCAGTACCTGAGTTTGAACGACGGAATTTTTGGATGTGGTAAACGTCCAATGAACCATCTTCGCGGCGTACTTCTACCTTGTCAGCATCTGCGTATGTAACTTTACCATCATACTGAGCAATAACAGCAGCACCAGAGTCATGAGCTGCTTGGTATTCCATACCAGTACCAACGTAAGGTGCTTTTGGATCAATCAAAGGCACAGCCTGACGTTGCATGTTGGCACCCATGAGGGCACGGTTGGAGTCATCGTTTTCCAAGAAAGGAATACATGCTGTCGCAACGGCAACTACCTGTTTTGGTGACACGTCCATGTAGTCAACCACTTCTGCTGGATACTCTTGGTTGACCCCTTGGTGACGTCCCATGACAACTTTCTCAGCAAAAGTACCGTCTTCGTTGAGGCGAGAGTTGGCCTGCGCTACAGTAAATTCATCTTCTTCATCGGCTGTCAACCAAACGATTTCGTTTGTGACTACACCAGTTTCACGGTCAACCTTACGGTATGGTGTTTGAACAAATCCATACTTATTCAAGTGTCCGTAAGATGACAAGTTATTGATCAAACCGATGTTAGGTCCTTCAGGTGTCTCGATTGGACACATACGACCATAGTGAGTATAGTGCACGTCACGTACTTCATATCCTGCACGGTCACGTGTCAAACCACCAGGTCCTAAGGCTGACAAACGGCGTTTGTGAGACAACTCAGAAAGCGGGTTGTGTTGGTCCATGAACTGTGACAACTGTGATGAACCAAAGAATTCTTTAACTGCAGCTGTTACAGGACGGATGTTGATGATTTGTTGTGGTGTTAAAACTTCATTGTCCTGAACAGACATACGTTCACGGACATTACGTTCCATACGAGAAAGTCCAAGACGTACTTGGTTGGCAAGCAATTCACCAACTGCACGGATACGACGGTTCCCAAGGTGGTCGATATCATCCACACGTCCGATACCTTCTGCCAAGTTGAGGAAGTAGCTCATCTCTGCAAGGATATCCGCAGGAGTTACAACACGAACCTTGTCGTCTGGATTGGCATTTCCGATGATGGTTACAACACGGTCTGGATCCGTTGGGGCAACAACCTTGAATTTTTGAAGGACAACTGGTTCTGTCAGAACAGCTGCATCGTTTGGAATATAAACGATCTTGTTCAAGTCGCCATCCAAGTGACTCTCGATACTTTCAATCACACTACGAGTCATAACGGTGCCAGCTTCTACCAAGATTTCTCCTGTTTCAGGGTCTACCAATGGCTCCGCAATGGTTTGGTTGAGCAAGCGTGTTTTGATGTTCAATTTTTTATTAATCTTGTATCGACCAACAGCTGCCAAATCGTAGCGACGTGGGTCAAAGAAACGAGCCACAAGCAAGCTACGTGAGCTTTCAGCAGTTTTAGGCTCACCCGGACGAAGGCGTTCGTAAATTTCTTTCAAGGCTTCGTCTGTACGAGAGTCCATTGGATTCTTGTGGATATCTTTTTCAACAGTATTGCGAACCAATTCGCTATCACCAAAGATATCAAAGATTTCATCATCACCTGAGAAACCAAGCGCACGAACCAAGGTCGTAAATGGAATCTTACGAGTACGGTCGATACGAGTATAAGCGATGTCTTTTGAGTCGCTTTCAAGTTCCAACCAAGCTCCACGGTTAGGGATAACAGTAGAACCGTAACCCACTTTACCGTTCTTGTCTACTTTGTCATTAAAGTAAACACCTGGTGAGCGGACCAACTGAGAAACGATAATACGTTCACCACCATTGATGATGAAAGTACCCATTTCTGTCATGATTGGGAAATCACCAAAGAAGACTTCTTGAGTCTTGATTTCGCCTGTTTCTTTATTAATCAAGCGGAAGGTTACAAAAATTGGTGCTGAGTAGCTAGCATCATGGATACGAGCTTCTTCGAGCGTATATTTTGGTTCCTTGATCTCATAGCCAACAAATTCCAACTCCATTGTGTCTGTGAAGTTTGAAATTGGCAATACATCTTCAAATACTTCCTTAAGTCCGTGGTCTAGGAAATCTTTGAATGAATCCGTTTGAATTTCAATCAAATTTGGTAAGTCAAGAACTTCTTTGATTCTTGAAAAACTACGACGGGTACGATGTTTCCCGTATTGAACGTCATGTCCTGCCAAGATGATTCTCCTTTGTAAATAAATTCCAAGCCTTGTCAATCAGGCTTTTCTAATCGTCATATGGTTTTAAAAACCCTATCACCGTGTCCCTTTGACGAATTTTCAGAATCTTTAAATCTTTGTTACAAGCACTCGAAAACCTGAAAAAAAGCACAAAAAGAGCAGCTAAATCTGACTTTTTCAGAAGATTTAACTGCTGTGAGCCTTGTCTGGACAATATTTCAGACAAAACCTACGACAAATGATTATTCATATTATACCTTATTTAGCTAGATTTTTCAAGGTTTTTTTACTATTTTTTAAACAATCTTTTCCTATATATTATTTTAAAATTTCAAGAGAATGAAGCATTACATTTTCTCTTAAAAGTTAGGAAAACGCTTGCACTAATGTTTACCTCGTGCTATACTGATAGGAAACAACTACACAAGGAGAATTGTGATGAAAAAGATCCCATCTCAAACTGAGAAAAAAATGATTTATGGTATTCGTTCTTTGAAAAACGGAACTGGTTCTGTCCTTATTGGTGCCAGTATTGTCCTACTTTCTGCTGCAATGCCAACTATTTCAGCTAACGAAAACCTACCTCAAACTCAGGAAAATACTAGCGCTGTGACCAAGGCCCCTACTGAGACTGAAACGAGTCAAACTCAAAAGGAAACGCCTATTTCTGAACAAAAGAATGCAAACGCTTCCCTTGATTCTAAAAAGGAAGCTCCAGCTGCGGAAACTACTACAGCACCAGAAACACCTAAAACAGAAAATGCTACTACAAGCCAAGCTAACAGCAAGGAAGAGAAAGTAGATGCCAGCACTTTGGCGCCAACTTCTGATCAAAAGCCACAAGCTGACACATCCTCTGAAGAACCCATCGCAGACAACCACTTCCGCATCCACGTAAAAAAACTCCCTGAAGAAAACAAAGATTCTCAAGGTCTTTGGACTTGGGACGATGTTGAAAAGCCGTCTGAAAACTGGCCCAATGGAGCCAATTCCTTCAAGGATGCCAAGCAAGATGACTACGGCTATTACCTAGATGTCAAACTCAAAAATGAGCATGCCAAGAAAGTCAGCTTCCTTATCAACAATACCAAGGGGGATAACCTGACAGGGGACCGTTCTGTAGAGCGCCTCTCTCCAAAAATGAACGAGGCCTGGCTAGATGAAAACTACAAGGTATACAATTATCGACCTCAACCAGCAGGAACTATTCGTGTCAACTACTACCGCACCGATGGCAACTATGACAAAAAATCTCTCTGGTATTGGGGCGATGTCAAGACTCCAAGCAGTGGAGAATGGCCTGACGGTACTGACTTTACCGCAACTGGAAAATATGGTCGCTACATTGATATCCCACTCAATGAAGCTGCGAGAGAATTTGGATTTTTATTACTAGACGAAAGCAAGAAAGGCGATGATGTGAAAATCAGAAAAGAGGATTATAAATTCACTGATCTAAAAAATCACAGTCAGATTTTCCTCAAAGATGATGACGAAACCATCTACACCAACCCCTACTATGTGCACGATATCCGCATGACTGGTGCCCAACACGTGGCTAAATCTCGTATCGAAAGCAGTTTTTCTACCCTAGTTGGAGCTAAGAAAGACGACATCCTCAAACACTCCAGCATCACTGATTACCAAGGAAATAAAGTGGCTATCACAGACGTGGAAGTAGATGAGGCAGGTAAAAAAGTGACTTACATCGGCGACTTCTCTGACACTCAACACCCTTACACTGTCAGCTACAATTCAGACCGCTTTACCACACGTTCAAGCTGGCGCCTCAAGGATGAGTCCTACAGTTACGATGGTCCACTCGGCGCAACTCTAAAAGAAGATGGCAAGCGGGTTGATCTCACCCTCTGGTCTCCAAGTGCTGATAAGGTTTCCGTTGTTGTCTATGACAAGAAAGACCCTGAAAAAGTAGTTGGAACTGTCGCCCTTGAAAAAGGAGAAAAAGGAACCTGGAAACAAACTCTGGATGCAAACTCTGGTCTCGGTATCAGCAACTACACTGGCTATTACTACCACTACCAAATCGAGCGCCAAGGTAAAACTGTCCTCGTTCTTGACCCTTATGCCAAATCATTAGCGGCTTGGAACAGTGACCTAGCAAAAACAGATGCCGCTCATAAGGTCGCTAAGGCTGCCTTTGTTGATCCATCCAAACTAGGTCCGCAAGACTTGACCTATGGGAAGATTCGTAACTTCAAATCGCGTGAAGATGCCGTTATATATGAAGCTCATGTGCGTGACTTCACTTCGGATCCTGCCATCGCAAAAGACTTGACCAAGCCATTTGGTACCTTTGAAGCCTTTATCGAAAAACTAGACTATCTCAAGGACTTGGGTGTGACCCACATCCAGCTCCTTCCAGTCTTGTCTTACTACTTTGTCAATGAATTGAAAAACCATGAGCGTTTGTCTGCCTACGCTTCAAGCAACAGCAATTACAACTGGGGATATGACCCTCAAAACTACTTCTCCTTGACTGGTATGTACTCAAGCGATCCTAAGAATCCAGAAAAACGTATTGCCGAATTCAAAAACCTCATCAACGAAATCCACAAACGTGGCATGGGGGCTATCCTGGACGTGGTCTACAACCATACTGCCAATGTTGATATTTTTGAGGATATTGAGCCAAACTACTATCACTTTATGGACGCAGACGGAACTCCACGTACTAGCTTTGGTGGCGGTCGTTTGGGAACTACCCACTACATGTCTAAACGCGTCTTGGTAGACTCTATCAAGTATCTGGTTGAAACTTACAAAGTAGATGGTTTCCGCTTTGATATGATGGGTGACCACGATGCGGCTTCTATCGAAGAAGCGTACAAAGCTGCCCGCGCCCTCAATCCAAATCTTATCATGCTAGGTGAAGGCTGGAGAACCTATGCTGGTGACGAAAACATGCCTACTAAGCCTGCTGACCAAGATTGGATGAAGAAAACAGATACTGTCGCTGTCTTTTCAGATGATATCCGTAACAACCTCAAGTCTGGTTATCCAAACGAAGGCCAACCTGCCTTTATCACAGGTGGAAAACGCGATATCAATACCATCTTTAAAAATCTGATTGCTCAACCAACTAACTTTGAAGCAGACAGTCCTGGAGATGTTATCCAGTATATCGCAGCCCATGATAACTTGACCCTCTTTGACATTATTGCTCAGTCTATCAAAAAAGACCCAAGCAAGGCTGAGAACTATGCTGAAATCCATCGCCGTTTGCGACTTGGAAACCTCATGGTCTTGACTGCTCAAGGGACTCCGTTTATCCACTCTGGTCAAGAATACGGACGTACCAAACAATTCCTTGATCCAGCCTATAAGACTCCTGTTCCTGAAGATAAGGTTCCAAACAAGTCTCACTTGTTACGTGACAAAGACGGCAAGCCATTTGTCTATCCTTACTTTATCCATGACTCTTATGACTCTAGTGATGCTGTCAACAAGTTTGATTGGACCAAAGCAACTGATGGCAAAGCATACCCTGAAAATGTCAAGAGCCGTGACTACATGAAAGGATTGATTGCTCTTCGTCAATCTACAGACGCTTTCCGACTCAAGAGTCTGCAAGACATCAAAGAGCGCGTCCACCTCATTACTGTTCCAGGACAAAATGGCGTTGAAAAAGAAGATGTGACCATCGGCTACCAAATCACTGCTCCAAACGGTGATGTCTACGCTGTCTTTGTCAATGCGGATGATAAGGCTCGTGAATTTACTCTAGGAACTGCCTTTGCCCACTTGAGAAAAGCTGAAGTCCTGGCAGATGAAAATCAAGCCGGACCAGTAGGAATCGCTAAACCTCAAGGTCTCGAATGGACTGAAAAAGGCTTGAAATTGAACGCTCTCACTGCCGTTGTTCTCCGCTTGTCTCAAGGTGGTGCTATTGTCGCCCCAGCTGTGGAAGAAAAACCAGAATTTGATCTTTCTAGCCTGGACGTTGAACCAGAACAAGGCCGAGCTCAAAGCCTAGCAGCTAATCCTGAAACTCAAGAAACCGCTGCAGAGGCTCACTCTCAGAACCTCCTTCCAAACACAGGTACTGAGAACAAATCCCTTCTTGCCCTTGCTGGATTCAGCATCCTTGCCCTTCTCGGACTTGGATGGTTGATAAAAAACAAGAAAAAGAAATAACACTCAATGAAAATCAAAGGGTAAACTAGGAAGCTAATCGCAGGCTACTCAAAGCACAGCTTTGAGCTTGTAGAGAAGGCGAAGCTGACCTGGTTTAAAGAGATTTTCGAGGTGTATAACCTAGCCCTCCTATAGAGAAAACACCCCATGGTCAGAAGAATCTTCTAGTCATGGGGTGTTGTTTTTATGATACACTTATCTATCAAATCATATATTCTACACTATAGCTAGCGTCTGATAAGATACGAGCCAGGAACTGCTTGGTTCGTTCTTCTTGTGGACGACTAAAGAAATCGTGGGGATTGTTCTCCTCTACGATACGGCCTCCATCCATGAAAATAACGTGGTTGGCGACATCTCTAGCAAATCCCATCTCATGCGTGACGACCACCATGGTCACACCTTCTCCCGCCAACTGTTTCAGAACATCCAAAACATCTCCAACCAACTCAGGGTCTAATGCTGATGTTGGTTCATCTAGCAAAATGACCTCGGGCTTGACGGCAATAGCACGCGCAATTCCTATTCGTTGTTGTTGCCCTCCAGATAGCTGAGAAGGGTAGTAGTCTTTGTAGGCCAGTAAACCAACTTTTTCCAAGGCAGATTCTGCACGTTTGAGCGCTTCTTCCTTGGGAACTTTACGAGCGACGATTAGGCCTTCTAGAATATTTTCCAGAGCAGTTTTATTTGCAAAGAGATTGTAGTGTTGGAAAACAAAGGCTGTTTTTTGGCGAATTTCTAGAATGTCTTTCTTGCTTAATTTGGCTAAGTCATAGGTCTTTCCTGCCAAGGTCAAACGGCCACTGTCAGCTTTTTCTAAGTGGTTGAGACAACGGAGAAAGGTCGTTTTCCCCGAACCTGATGGCCCTAAGATAACGACGACATCCCCTTGATTGACCTGGAGATTGACATCCTCCAGGACCTGCCTCTCACCAAATGTTTTTGCGATATGTTCTACTTGTAACATCCTGTCCTCCTATACAAAACGCGCGCTAGATGTTTTTGCTCTCTTTTCTTTTTTCACATAGCCTTTCTCCAGTAGGGAGAAGCCCCACTGAATCAAACCACAGATCAAAATATACTGCAAAAAGATCACAAAATATGACTCAAAATACTGGTAACCGTAGGACGCTTCTACACGAGCAATAGCGGTGATATCCTTGATGGTCATAACAAAGACCAGGGAGGTCCCTTTGACGATATTGATCACCAGATTGGCCAAGTTAGGCAAGGCTGAGCGCAAGGCTTGAGGAAAAACAATCCTTAGATAAGCCTGGGTCGTAGTCAGCCCAATCGCATGTGCTGCCTCTAGTTGTCCCTTGTCCACCGTCAAGATGGCTGAACGCAAAATCTCCGATAAACTCCCGACTGTCATCAAACTATAAATGATAAAGGCATAATAGAGAGGATCAAGCTTGAAAATATCAAAGTCACTTCCTATGCTTTTGAGAAATTGATTCAGCAAACTTGGAAATAAACTATAAAAGAAGAGAATCAATAAAATCGGAGGAGTCGCTCGGATAAAGGCCAGATAGACCAAAGAAAAACTCCTCACACCTCGAACCTTGTAAATCTGCCCCAAGGCTAAAAATAGAGCCGGTAAAAAGCTTAAGACCATAGCCACAATCATGATAATCAAGGTGATTGGCACACCCTTCAAGGTCTCCAGAAAGGTCTTTACAATATAGTCTATATCCATTTCTTACCTCCCTTTTGTTTCCAAAGACTTCTCAAGCAAACGACTCAAGCTAGAAATAACCAAGGCAATCCCCCAGTAAAGAAGCGCAACTGCCGTATAGGTTTCCAGAGAGTAGTTCCCTAAATTGCGACTGATCAAGAGATTGCCTGCCCCCATAACATCAACAAAACCAATCGTATAGGCCAAGGCAGCATCCCGCATGAGATTGAGAATAGCGGTCGTTATATTGGGAAGAGCAACTTGAAAAGCTTGGGGAAAAATGATTCTCCAAAAAGTCTGACTTGGAGTCAAACCAATACTAAGTCCGGCCTCTGTCTGCCCCTTTGGAATAGCTTGATAGCTCGCCTTGAAAACCTCGGCAACAATAGCCGCAAACAAGAGAATCATCGTCAGGAGAACAAAAATAGTTTTAGACCAGTTGTTGATATCCAAACCAAGCCACCATTTCAGAAATTCTGGCAAGCCATAAAAGACTAGAAAAAGCAAGACAATCGGCGGTGTACAACGTAGGGTAAAGATATAGCCTTTGGAAATCGCTGCAAAACTCTTGTCTTCTCCTACTTGCGCCCAGGCCAAGAGACCTCCAAAAAGGGAACCAAGAAGAGTGGTAAAAAAGAGAATGGACAAGGTCATAGGAAGTGCCTGCCATAAGGTTGGCAAAAACTGAAAGACCTTGGAAAAATCATAAGAAACCATGCAAAACCCTTTCTAGTCTTGGAATTTCTGGTCTAGTCTTTGTCTACGTAACTAAAGACATCTTCTTTAAAGTATTGCTGAGATAGCTTAGCAAGCGTGCCATCTTCTTTCAACTCTTTAATTGCTTTTTCGTATTCTTTAGCGAATTTCTCACCCTTTTCATCACGGTGAATCAAGGGATAAGTTGGAATGCCTTTATATGGGAACCAGCTGAGTTTATCCGCATATTGATGGTAAGGTCCATCTTCTGCGGTAACTGCTTTTTCAAAGGACAGTTTGATATCAAAGAAGGCGTCATAACGTCCTTCTAAGACCCAGGCATAGGCATCTGCCACTTTAAAGGATTCAGCTGCTGTTAGCTCAATCGGTGCATCCTGATGTTTTTCATTGTAGCTGGTGATAACATTCCATTGAGCATTCTGTGGAGAGATGGGAACCAATTTCCCTTTATTCTTAGCAAAGTCATCAATGGTTTTGTATTTCTGTTCATCTTCTTTTCTGACAGTAAATCCGATGATGCTCGCTCCGACTGGTTCAGATGGAATGACAAACTTTTTAGCTCGTTCATCTGTGTACCAAGCTCCCTTGGTTCCGATGTCATACTTGCCTGATTCCAGACCAATCAAGAGGTCATCATCACTGGTGCCCGTATATTCAAATTGATAGTTTGCCAACTTCTCATCAACAGCCTTCAAAACAGCTACTTCATAACCATCTGATTCCCCTTTTTCATTGACAAAGTCATAAGGTACATAGTTTTGTGTATGGGCAACCTTCAAGGTTATGACTTCAGCAGACGAAGCCGTTTCTCCCTCCTTGGCTGGAGCGCCAGCTAAACTTCTCCCGATAATCGTCGCCCCAATTACTGCAACAACTGCTACACCACCGATAATCCATGCTTTTTTACTCATCTTTTTCTCCTTTAGTTTTCAAGCGCTTCTCTCACCCACTGGATACGTTCAACTGCGATATCACTTGGAATGGTACAATCTGCTCCAAGTACCAAGCCCTGTTCCCCAGCTTCTGCAACTAGTTTCTTTGCTTCAGCCTGAATGGCATCCTTGCTACCAGTATACAGCAAGCCTGTCTTGCCATTTTCAAATCCTCCAAGAACCGTACGTCCCTTGAAAATCTCACGACCTTCCTTGAGAGTGATTCCCTCTGGTCCCACAGCCCAGTTAAAGACTTGGGCTGGATAGTCTGCAAAAAGGTGAATATCATTTCGCGCCCCCTCGTAGCCACAGATATGAAGAACAGTGACGCCACCAACAGCACTAGCCGCTTCCAGAACAGTTATCTCGCTAGGGGCAATGACGGCTTGATAATCTGCTGCCGACACTCGTTGATCTTGGATACTCTGCACGCTGAGATAGATTCCATCAGCACCAGCCTCTTCGATGACAGCTCGACTGAGACTCGCAATATCTTCTGCAATCACATCCAACACCTTCTTGAGGGCTTCAGGGTCTTCCACCAGAAAGTCCGCGATAAGGTCATCGCCACCAGACACTTCCCCCAGCAGCCACTTGAGATAGGTCACAGGAGCAAAAATATTGTAAATCGCAACGATATCTTCTGTAAACTCTTGCTTGATTTTCTTAACCAAGTCCACCTGCTCTTTTATCCAAGCATGATCTGATCCGAGTGGTTGAATGGTCGCCAATTCTTGAAGTGATTTGCCTTTGGCAATCGCTGGATTTGGATAAGCAAAGTAGCCATCACTCATGAGTTTGATAAAGTCTGGCTGAACTTGTCGGATAAAGCGCTTATGTCCCTCGATATTCTTCTCGATAATGACTGGATTTGAGAAACCGTGTAGCCATTCGTCTTCGGATGTAAAATGGTGCCAAAAGCCAACTGGCACACGTTCAACCTTTTCACCTCTAAATGCTTTTAAGACCCATTCTTTTTTTTCTGACATTCTTATTCTCCATTTCTTACTTTTTCAACTAATAAACTGCTTGCGATATCATTCGAGCGTAGAAAGGGGAGACTGGACTTAGAAAAATCCTGAACTCCACGACATCTCTCTCCATTTTTACAATGCCCATTTTTTACGACGCTTATGGCAACCAAGGCCAGCAAACCGACAACTGCAATGAAGATGCCCCATCTTTTACTTTTCATAGCTCCTCCTTTTAGAGAACAGCTGCCTGCCGAATCCAGTCCAACCTCTCTAAGTCAAAGTCATCTGGAACAGTACAGTCAGCTCCCAGAAGAACGCCTTTACTACCAGCTTCAGCCAGTAACCGCCTTGTTTCATTTTGCAATTCCGTCTTGGAACCGTGATAAAGCAAGCTTTTCTTGCCATTTTCAAATCCACCTAAAACGGCCTTGCCTCGAAACAACTCCTGACCCTGTGTCAAACTAACATCCTCATGATGAGTCGCCCAATTGACCACTTGAGCTGGATAGTCCTTAAATATCGTCACATCATTGCTCGCACCTTCAAAACCACAGATATGGAGGATATTGGTCCCACCCACCTGATTAGCTGCTTCCAAAATCGCTATATTGCTCGGTTCGATATAGATTTGGTAGAGTGCTGGTGTGATGCGCTCATCTTGAATTTCCTGGGTGCTGAGATAAATTCCGTCAACTCCACCTTGCTGGATGATTTTCTGAGTTAGGATAGCAATATCTCCTGCGATCACATCTAGAATCGCTCTGAATTGCTCAGGATTTTCAAGCAATAGATCAGCCACTTCCCTATCTCCTCGCGAAGTTTCTGTACGGAACCAACGCTTGAGGTAGGAGATAGGCGAAAAGATATTGTAGAAAGAAGCAATCTCTTCGGTAAAGGTCTCTCGAATCGCTTGTACCACTTCCACCTGTTGCTGAATCCATGGGTGTTCCTCACCAATCGACTCAATAGAAGTCAGCTCCTGAATGCTTGCAATCTTAGGATTATAGACATTACTTGGATAAAGGAAAAAACCGTCGCTCATAATTTTGACAAAATCAGGGAGAATCCTTTCCACATAGTTGCGATGCCCATCAACACTCTTTTGAAAGATACGTGGATTATTTAATCCTTGCCCCTTTTCTTCGAGTGTTACAAAATGAAACCAAAATCCCACAGGAACTCTTTCCACTTCATCGCCTCGAATCGCTCTAAAGACTAGATCTCTTTTGCTTGCCATACCTTTCTCCTTCCATTTGGATTGAAACCATCTTACCACTCCTTTTCCCCTTTTCCCAATATATATTGACTATCAACTCGATTAGAAATTTTTATATCTATGAAGAAAAAAATCCTTGAAAAGCTTGATGTTACTAGCCTTTCAAAGATTCACTTTATTTTCATCTATTTTCCAAAAAGGAGCTGATATAGATTTTCTATCAAGCCGATTGGAAATTTTTATATCCATCTTCATTCCCAAATTAAGTACATAATTTTATCCTAATACCAAATTACTACTGAAAAATTTCTTTTATCACGATATTTCCTTGCACAAATCCCATGAAAACGCTACAATATTAATAGACTATTATTAGGAGGATGGGATTATGAAAATATCCAAAGTTACCATTACAATTGCTTCTACACTTACTTCCGTCATTTTACTGACTGGCTGTGGCACAAATTCGGCAAATTCACAGACAACACAAAGTAGTACATCTGATAATCAGGTTACAATGACCTATGATCAGTTGCGTTCAAGAGAGAACACTATGTCAACTCTTTGGTATCAAAAAGCAGCTGAGACCAAGGCACTCTATCTACAAGGTTACAATGTCGCTACTGATCGCTTGAAAGAACTACTAAAAACACAGACAGATAAACCCTACTCTATCGTTTTGGACTTAGACGAAACCGTATTAGACAATAGCCCTTATCAAGCGCAAAATGTCAAAGATGGAACAGCATTTACCCCAGAAAACTGGGATGTCTGGGTAAAAAAAGCCGCAGCCAAGGCTGTACCAGGTGCTAAAGACTTTCTCCAATTTGCAGACCAAAACGGTGTCCAAATTTACTATGTATCTGACCGCACGATAGATCAGGTAGATGATACGATCAAAAACCTAGAAAATGAAGGAATTCCTGTACAAAGCCGCGATCATCTCATGTTCTTAGAAAAAGGCGTCAAATCTAAAGAAGGTCGTAGACAAGCAGTCCAAGAAAAAACCAACTTAGTCATGCTATTAGGAGACAATCTTGTGGACTTTGCAGAGTTTTCAAAGACCTCTGAAACTGAGCGCAACCAAAAATTAGAGGAATTACAAAAAGAGTTTGGTGAGAAATTCATCATTTTCCCTAACCCAATGTACGGATCATGGGAAAGCACTGTTTACAATGGTAATAAATTGGATGCCAAGGGTCAAACTGAAGAGCGCCAAAAAAACTTACAAGGTTTTGAAAAATAAAATAAGAGAGCTATCTACCAGTTTACACCAACCACAAGATATCGTATTTGCGAGAATAGCGAAAAAAGACGATTTCCAAGCGGAAATCGTCTTTTTTACTATTTTATCTTGTACTTGATATAAAATAGTATATATTCCACTGGATAGTATGCTCTATCGCTTGTATCACTTCCACCTGTTGCTGAATCCAAGGGTGTTCCTCACCAATCGACTCAACTGATTGAATTTTTTTATAACTCCTCTTTCATAGCAAAGTAAGCACGTATTTTGGGCGCCACTTGTGTGCCGAAGAGTTCAATAGCTCTCAAAACTTGACCATGAGGCATAGAACCAAGCGGTAGATGAAGCATGAAACGGTCCAAGTCTAAATCCTCAATCATGCGAATCAATTTTTCTGCCACCTGGTCTGGATTTCCCACAAACATGGCTCCATTTGGCCCAACTTGCTCCAAATATTGCTCATAAGTCAACTCCTGCAAGTGTGGACGGTCCTTGGAAATCGCATCCACCACTTGCTTGGTCGGATGGAAATAATCTTTGACCGCTTGCTCGCCATCCTCAGCAATCCAGCCCCAAGAATGAGCGCCTACTTTCAGGTCTTTATCCGTATGACCGGCCTCCCTACCAATCTCACGATAAGCTTGAATCAATTTCTTGAAGTAACGCGGATTACCACCAATAATAGCATAGACAATCGGCAGCCCCACCCGAGCAATCTTCACTGTTGACTCTACATGACCACCTGTCGCCACCCACAATGGCAATTTGTCCTGAACAGGACGAGGATAGACTTCTTTTCCAGCAATGCTTTGAGTCAATTGCCCCTGCCAGTTCACTTTGGTGTTTTCATTTGCCAGCTGAAGCAGATCTAACTTTTCATCAAAGAGAGCTTCGTAGTTTTTCAAGTCATAACCAAACAGAGGGAAGGACTCGGTGAACGAACCACGCCCTGCCATAATCTCTGCTCGTCCATTTGACAAGGCATCGATGGTAGCATATTGTTGGAACAAGCGAATCGGATCCATACTCGAGAGAATGCTGACTGCACTGGTCAAACGGATTTTCTTGGTATTAACTGCTCCAGCTGCAAGAACAAGCTCTGGGGCTGATACCGCAAAATCCTCTCGATGGTGCTCCCCAATCCCGTACACATCCAAACTAACCTTATCAGCTAGCTCTATCTCTGCCACCAGCTGACGAATGCGTTCATTATGACTGTAAATCTGCCCAGTCGCTTCTAGAGCGGTTGTTTCACCAAATGTTGAAATTCCTAATTCTACCATCCTGTTTCCTCGCTATCTCTTTTAGTTTTAGGGTATTTTATCACTAATTAGTTTTATTTTCAATGAATTTGCTCATTAGAAAAAGCCTAGATGAACTAGACTTTCTTAGCTTATTCTACTGTTACTGACTTAGCAAGGTTACGTGGTTTGTCCACATCAAGGCCACGGTGGAGTGTTGCAAAGTAAGCGACCAATTGTGTTGGCACGACCATTGAGATTGGTGAGAGGTAAGGGTGGACGGTCGTAAGGACGATATCGTCTGTGTCTTTAGCAACATTTTCCTCTGCGATAGTGAGAACCTTGGCACCACGGGCAGCGACCTCTTGGATATTTCCACGAGTATGGTTAGCAAGGACTGGATCTGACAAGAGAGCCAAGACAGGTGTCCCATCTTCAATCAAGGCAATGGTTCCGTGCTTGAGTTCTCCTGCCGCAAAGCCTTCACATTGGATGTAAGAAATCTCTTTGAGCTTAAGACTGGCTTCCATGGCTACATAGTAGTCTTGACCACGTCCGATGTAAAAGGCGTTGCGAGTGGTTTCAAGAAGCTCACGAACCTTGGCATCAATGGTTTCTTTTTCTGAAAGAGTTGATTCGATAGACTGAGCTACGATTGACAACTCATGAACCAGGTCAAAGGCTTGCGCTTTGGCATTCCCGTTTGCTTCTCCGACTGCTTTTGCAAGGAAGGCAAGGGCTGCGATTTGCGCTGTATAGGCCTTGGTTGACGCCACAGCAATTTCAGGACCCGCGTGAAGAAGCATTGTATGGTTGGCTTCACGTGAAAGAGTTGAGCCTGGTACGTTTGTCACTGTCAAACTCGGAATCCCCATTTCATTAGCCTTAACCAAAACCTGACGGCTGTCAGCTGTTTCACCAGACTGGCTGATAAAGATGAAGAGCGGTTTCTTGCTGAGAAGTGGCATACCGTAGCCCCACTCAGATGAGATTCCAAGTTCTACTGGTGTATCTGTCAATTCTTCCAACATCTTCTTAGAAGCAAATCCTGCGTGGTACGATGTTCCAGCTGCAAGGATGTAGATGCGGTCTGCATCTTGAACAGCCTTGATGATAGCTGGATCTACGACAACTTGACCTGCCTCATCTGTGTAGGCTTGGATGAGTTTACGCATAACAGTTGGTTGCTCATCGATTTCCTTGAGCATGTAGTAAGGATAAGTCCCCTTACCGATATCTGACAAGTCGAGCTCAGCAGTATAGCTAGCACGCTCACGACTGTTACCATCATAGTCTTGAACTTCGACGCTATCAGCCTTGACGATTACCAACTCTTGGTCATGAATTTCCATGTATTGGTTGGTCTCACGAATCATAGCCATAGCATCTGAGCAGACCATGTTATAACCTTCCCCAAGACCAATCAAGAGTGGTGATTTGTTCTTAGCGACATAGATGACATCTGGATTTTCAGAGTCAATCAAGGCAAAGGCATAAGAACCACGGATGATGTGAAGGGCTTTTTTGAAGGCTTCTAGAACTGAGAGACCTTCTTCTTCTGCAAATTTCCCAATCAAGTGAACAGCGATTTCCGTATCGGTTTGCCCCTTGAAGTGGTGACCTGCAAGGTATTCTCCCTTGATTTCAAGGTAGTTTTCAATCACCCCATTGTGCACCAAGACAAAACGTCCTGTCTCAGAGCGGTGTGGGTGAGCATTATCCTCAGTTGGTTTTCCGTGAGTCGCCCAACGCGTATGTCCGATACCAGTTGTCCCCTCAACACCTGCTGTCTTGGCAGACAATTCTGCGATACGACCGACAGCCTTAACTAGATGATTTTCAGCACCACCTAGGACAAAAATTCCCGCAGAATCATAGCCACGGTATTCGAGCTTTTCAAGCCCTTGAATCAAAATATCAGTTGCATTTGTGTTTCCAACAACACCAACAATTCCACACATAGTATATACGACACAGACCAGCTGTGCTTTCTCCTTAAATTGGTATAGTCTGATTTCCCTTTTACAGAATCAGCAAAAACAGTATATACTTGTTTTTCTCACTTGTCAAGAATAAAAATTGGTATAGTTTTTCTATCTGGTATTTTATCAAGATTTCACTTGATACCTGACAAGTCAGCATCAATTACTTATAATGAATAGAGGAGGTATTTGCCATGTGGTTTTTCTTCGCACTTTTATCAGCTATCTTTGCAGCCTTAACGTCAATTTTAGCCAAGATTGGGATTGAAGGTGTTCCATCCAATCTAGCAACCGCTATTCGTACAGTCGTCGTCATTCTTATGGCCTGGGCCATGGTTTTCTTGACCAATAGTCAGACCGAAATTGTCAACATCAGTAGAAAAAGTTGGCTCTTTCTCATCTTATCTGGTCTAGCCACTGGCGCCTCCTGGCTCTTCTACTACAAGGCCTTGCAGATGGGCAATGCGACTGAGGTATCTGCTGTCGATAAATTTAGTCTCGTCATTACCCTCGTTCTAGCCTTTTTCTTCCTACAGGATGTCCTGACGTTTAAAACAATTATTGGCTGTATCCTGATTACGATCGGAACCTTGGTGATGATATTGTAATAAAAAGTGAGATGAATACCATCTCACTCTTTTTATTCTTAAAATCCATTATGGTCGCTGAGTTCCTTGAACCAGTGGCCTGATTTCTTCAGACGGCGTTCCTGCGTTTCCAAGTCAAGCTCGACTAAACCATAGCGATTTTTGTAACTATTGAGCCATGACCAGCAGTCGATAAAGGTCCAAATCAAGTAACCCTTACAGTTGGCACCGTCTTCGATAGCGCGATGGAGTTCACGAAGGTGACCTTTGACAAAGTCGATACGGTAGTCATCCTGAATCATGCCATTCACACGGAATTTATCTTCACCTTCAACCCCCATGCCATTCTCTGTCAGCATCCACTCGATATTGCCATAGTTTTTCTTGATATTCTGAGCGATATCATAAATCCCCTGCTCGTAGATTTCCCAACCGCGGTGAGGATTGATTTTACGGCCCGGCATGATATAAGGCTCGTAAAAATGTTCTGGCAAGAGGGGACTGTCTGGATGTTTAGCAAAACGTGGCGCCATAACGCGCAAAGGTTGGTAGTAGTTGACTCCTAGGAAATCAACTGTATTCTCACGAATGAGTTCTAACTCTTCAACAGTGTACTCTGGCAGCAAATCATGCTCAGACAAGATTTCTACTAATTCTTCTGGATAAGCTCCTAAAACAGACGGATCTAGGAAAGATTGAGCTTGGAAGAGATCGGCAATGCGAGCAGCCTTGACATCCGCGGGATGCTGGCTACGTGGGTAGGCTGGTGTCAAATTAAGGACAATCCCAATCTTGGAATCAGGCAAAATCTCATGACAGGCCTTGACCGCTCGACTGCTAGCTAATTGTGTGTGATAGGCTACTTTAACCGCTGCTTCTGCATCCACCTTATGTGGATAATGGGCATCGTAAAAATAGCCAAATTCCACAGGAACAATGGGCTCGTTAAAGGTAATCCATTGGTCCACCAAGTCACCGTATGTCTCAAAACAAAAACGAGCATAGTCTTCATAAGCCTTGACAGTTTCCTTATTTTCCCAACCATCGCCGTCTTCTTGGAGGGCAAATGGCAGGTCGAAGTGATAGAGATTGACTAAGAGACGAATCCCCTTGGCCTTAATAGCCTCAAAAACCTGACGGTAGAAAGCCACCCCTTGCGGATTGACCTCTCCACGACCTTGCGGGAAAATACGAGACCACTGAATAGAAGTTCGGAAGGCTGTATGCCCAGTCTCTACCAAAAGCTCAATATCCTTTTCCCAGTTTTCATAGAAGGTCGATGTTTTAGCAGGTCCAATTCCATTGTAGTAGCGGTTTGGCTCTACTTGATACCAATAATCCCAGAGATTATCTCCCTTGCCGTCACCTGGCACTCGCCCTTCTGTCTGTGGTCCAGAAGTGGAGGAACCCCAGACAAAATCCTTTGGAAATTTTAGCATAGCTTTACCTCTTCATTTACTCATTTTCCCCATTATATAGAAAAAACAAGGTAAAAACTAGTTACATTTTTGCCTTGTTTTTCTTCTGATTATAGTTTTTATTTCTTGCCGAGGATTTCAAGCGTTTCAAGCAAGTTGTCTGCATGAACTTCGATGGTGTCACCAGCCGCTTTAATCTTAACTTCTACGATGCCATCGGCTGCTTTTTTCCCGACAGTGATACGGATTGGCAACCCAATCAAGTCGCTGTCGCTAAACTTCACTCCGACACGTTCGTTACGGTCGTCTGTCAAGACTTCGTAACCAGCTCCCATCAAGTTAGCTTCAAGTTTATCTGTCAAGGCTTGTGCTTCTTCGTCTTTGACATTGACAGTGATCAGGTGCACATCAAATGGTGCTAATTCTTTAGGGAAGTTAACTCCCCAAGCATAACGGTATTCACCTTTAGGTGTTTTGTTAACAAAGAGGCGAGCGTGTTGTTCCATAACTGCTGAAAGAAGACGGCTAACACCGATACCGTAACAACCCATGATGATTGGGATCGCACGGCCATTTTCGTCCAAAACATCTGCACCCATGCTTGCTGAGTAACGAGTTCCGAGTTTAAAGATGTGACCAATCTCAATACCACGCGCGAAGTTTAGAACACCTTGTCCGTCTGGTGAAATTTCACCCTCACGAACTTCACGGATATCCACGTATTCTGCAGTAAAGTCACGACCTGGGTTCACACCAATCAAGTGGTAGCCATCTTCGTTAGCACCTGCCACGGCATTGCGAACATCTTGCACCTTACGGTCTGCAATGATTTTCACATTCTCTGGCAAAGCAACTGGGCCAAGCGAACCAAATCCTGCTGGGATAACACTTGCTACTTCTTCTTCGCTAGCCACATCAAAGAAATCTGCACCCAAGTGATTTTTCAACTTGACTTCATTGAGTTGGTCATTTCCAACTAGAAGGGCTGCAACAAGCTCACCATCTGCCATGTAGAAGAGGGTTTTAATCGTTTGTTCTTCTGGCACGTTAAGGAAGACTGCGACTTCATCGATGGATTTAACACCTGGAGTTTCAACGCGAGTCACTTCTTCTTCCGCAACGACACGGTTGCTTGGTTTGTACTCGTTTGTTGCCATTTCTAAGTTAGCTGCATAGCTAGACTCACTTGAGTAGGCAATGGTGTCTTCACCAGAAACCATCCATTTGAGCAATTCTGCCTTGATTTCTTCTTGTACTTCTACAGGAATTTCATCAAATGAGGCAACTGACTTGTCCAAGACAACCCAGCGGTCAAGGTCTGTACGAGCAGGAGTGATGGCCATAAATTCTTGGCTATCCTTACCACCCATAGCACCACCGTCACCGATGATAGCCTTGAAATCCAAACCACTGCGAGTGAAGATGCGTTCGTAGGCCGCCTTGTACTCGTCATAAGTCACATCCAAACTATCGTAATTAGCATGGAAACTATAGCCGTCTTTCATGATAAATTCACGCGTACGGAGAAGTCCGTTACGTGGACGTTTTTCATCACGGTATTTAGGTTGGATTTGGTAAAGGTTGAGTGGCAATTGCTTGTAAGACTTAACAGAATCACGAACAATGGCTGTGAAGGTCTCTTCGTGGGTCGGACCTAGAATAAAGTCTGACTTTTCACGGTTTTTCAGTTTATAAAGGTCTTCACCATAGGTTTCATAACGACCTGATTCACGCCAAAGATCGGCACTGAGAAGGGCAGGGGCCAACATTTCCACCGCACCAATCTTATCAAACTCTTGGCGCATAATGTTTTTAGCCTTTTCAATCACACGGTTAGCGAGTGGTAGGTAAGAATAAACACCAGCAGAGACTTGACGAACATAACCAGCACGCAACATAAGGGCATGGCTGATAACTTGAGCATCGCTTGGCATTTCGCGAAGCGTTGGGATTAGCATTTTACTTTGTTTCATAATATTCCTCGATTATCTAAAAGAAGAGTCGCATAATGTCATTCCAGGTCACAGCTAGCATCAAGACAACCATGATAACTACACCAGCCATGGTGACATAGGTTTCAATTTCTTGTTTAAGGGGTTTCCGGCGGATAGCCTCTAGGATATTGAGCACAATCTTTCCACCATCCAAAGCCGGAATCGGAATCAAATTAAAAATTCCGATATTGATGGAAATCATAGCTAGGAAGTAGAGGACATTCTCAAGACCATTTTTAGCAGCATCGCTACTTGCCTTAAAAATGGCAACGGGACCACCGAGTTTGTTCAAATCTGGATGGAAAATCAAGTTTTTCAGAGCCGAAAGGATACGAAGTCCTGAGTCAGCAGCGGTTGTAAATCCACCAACAAACATGGATAGAAAGTCTGACTTGACTCCCGGTTGAACCCCTAGAATATAACGTCCTTGATTCTCTTCTGGAGTCACCGTGACTTGCTTTTCGCTACCATTTTCAGAAATGGTCACATCCAAGGTTGGGGCTATCTTGTCCTTAGTATCGGCTTCCACAGCCTCGGTCAAGTCTTGCCAATTCTTAACCTCATGCGAGCCGACCTTGGTAATTTGGGCGGTTTCAGCCACACCCACCTTAGCCAAAGCTCCCTCTGGCATGACATGAAAGAGATTTGTCTGAGTATCTCTAACACCGCCCTGCAAAAAGATCAAGATCCAAAAAACAACAACACCTAAGATAAAGTTATTCATAGGACCCGCAAAGTTGGTAATGAGCTTGCCCCAGATAGAAGCATTTTGATACTGTACATCCAGAGGAGCGATGCGCACTTCGGTTCCATCTTCTTCAACAACCGTTGCATCATGATCCACTGTAAAAGTCTTTTCTTCTTCCAGGACCAAACCCTTGATAAAGAGCTTGTCTTCAAAGTCAAACTGAGTTACCTGCATAGGAAGAGCCGTTTGATCCAGTTTCTTCCCAGATAGATTGATCCGTTTGACCTTACCATCGTCGGCAAGTGTTAAACTGACTGGAGTTCCTGTCTTGATTTCTGTCGCATCATCACCCCAGCCTGCCATACGAACATAGCCTCCTAGAGGAAGGATTCGAATGGTATAAGCAGTGCCATCCTTACCGATATAGGAAAAAATCTTGGGCCCCATACCAATGGCAAATTCACGAACTAAAATACCTGATTTCTTGGCAAAATAAAAATGTCCAAACTCATGCACCACCACGATAATCCCAAAAACGAGAATAAAGGTTAGCAATCCAATCATTCAAAATTCCTTTCTTTAAAACAGGCCAAATAAGTGCATCATTGGAAACACAACCAACATGCTGTCAAAGCGATCCAACACACCGCCATGTCCAGGGATAAATTTTCCAGAATCCTTGACACCGAAATGGCGTTTCATGGCACTCTCAATCAAGTCACCAAACTGACCTGCCACACTGAAGAAGGCAGCAAAGAGACTCATTCTATAAATCCCATAAGGAAGAGCAACTGTGCTATCCACTAACATGAAGATTACTGTTATCAGTACCGCACCTAGAATACCACCGACAAAGCCCTCAATACTCTTATTAGGAGAAACTCTTGGTGCCAACTTATGTTTACCAAAATTCATCCCTGTCAGGTAGGCTGCGCTATCTGTCGCCCAAACGATAAAAAGGGCCAAAAGTACCTTGTCAAAACCTGCCACCCGAGCATCTAGTAAGGCATTAAAGCCAAAACCAACATAAAAGCTCACAGCAATTGGAAAAGCGGCATCTTCAATCGTATAGTTTTTACTGAAAACGGTCGTCCCTAGCATTATGGTAATCAGAACACTGTAGGCAACCACATTTCCATCAACAGGCAAAAATGTTAGGTAATTTTCCAAAGGAACTGTGAGAGCGAAGGTCGCAAAAAGAGTCAAAGCACCCTCAATGGTCATAGTCTTTAGTCCCTTCATGTGCAAGAGTTCATGGACGCCTAGCATCGCTATTAAGCCAATCCCTATCTGCAACAAGAGCCCACCCGCAAACAAGACTGGAAGGAAAATCGCCAGGGCCAATACCGCAAACAATGTTCTCTTTTGTAAATCCTTGGTCATATCTTCTCCTAAACTCCTCCAAAACGGCGATTGCGATGGTTAAAAGCAGCAATAGCTTCCTGCAAGGCGGCTTCATCAAAATCAGGCCACAAGGTATCCGTAAAGTAAAGCTCACTATAGGCTGCTTGCCATGGCAAGAAATTACTCAAACGCAACTCACCACTCGTACGGATAATCAAATCAGGATCCCGCAAATCCTTTGGCAGGTGTTGAGTGAAAAGATAGTCCCCAATCATATCTTCTGTGATGTCACCAGGGTTGATTTTAGCATCTAGAACATCTTGAGCCAAGCCCTTAAGAGCCTGCGTAATTTCAGCACGGCCACCATAGTTAAGCGCAAAATTGAGAATCAAGCCCGTATTGTTCTTGGTCAATTCCTCTGCTTTTTTCAAAGCTTCAAAAGTCGGCTTAGGCAGACGGTCCGTCTCCCCAATCATCTGAATCTTAACGTTATTTGCGTGCAATTCAGGGACGTAGTTGTCATAAAACTCAACGGGCAAGTTCATGATAAACTTGACCTCTTGATCTGGGCGCGTCCAATTTTCCGTTGAAAAGGCATAGACTGTGATGACCTTAACTCCCATCTTGTTAGCTGCCTTGGTCACCTTTTGGAGAGCTTCCATCCCCGCCTTATGACCAAAAACCCGTGGTTGCATCCGTTTTTTAGCCCAACGACCATTCCCATCCATGATGATGCCAATATGAGCAGGAACCTGTGTTGGAACCTCGACTTCTACAGCTTTATCTTTCTTAAAAAATCCAAACATGTTCTTATTCCTATTCAAAAATCTATCGTTTCATTATACCATATTTCCCTATTTTCTTCTATTGCTAAGTTATTAGCTCTCCGTACAGACAAAAAATAAGCCGCCTGATTGGGCGACTTAATTTTATAGGGAGATTATTATGAAAAAGTTTTAGGAGTTTAAGTTAAGTTCCTCTTAACTTATGAATCTAGTATACCGTCCCTAACTTAAATTTTTCTTAATTTTTTTGAGAAAGTCAGATTTTTCCATTTTTCTTGCCAATTTTTCTTGGACAAGCGTTCTTGATAGAGCTTCATTCGGTCCTCATTCTCTAAAAAATGAGGAGTTGGGGATACCTTAAAATTCAAAATATCCTCTATACCATAGGGCGCAAAGAGCTCTATAGTTGCGTCGGCATGCAAGCGAAGCCCTATCGCCGTACAGCGTTCGGGATACTTACTCATGGCATCACAAGAACTCGTGTAAGGCACAGTGTGGGGACTGTGCAGATGCATATAGACCTGATTCTTCAACTCCCACTGATACTGAGGGAAATCTTCTCTCAGCTTTTTCTCTATGGATACTGTTTCCTCATAAGAAATATCTGGATCAAAGAAAATCACATCCACATCCGTCTCCCGGTCAAAAGGCGATTTGTCTGACAAGAGATTCCAGATAAAATTTCTGACAGACCCTGCCGCCAACCAAGAGTCTTGCAAACCAAGGTCACGGATGATGGTCAGAATAGCCATCATATCAGGATTTTTTCTAACACTATCTAGGATTTCTTGCTCATTTTTCATTGTACTCATAGCCCAAATGCTCATAGGCCTTAGCCGTTGCAACCCGTCCTGAGCGAGTTCGCATGATAAAGCCTTTCTGGATGAGGTAGGGTTCATACATATCCTCAACCGTCTCACGCTCTTCAGCGATATTCACAGAAAGAGTTCCTAGACCGACAGGACCGCCACCGTACATCTCAATCATGGTGCGAAGGATTTTTTGGTCTACATAGTCCAAACCTTCACGGTCTACATCCAGCATGGTCAAAGCCTTATCCGTAATCACATCATCAATCAAGCCATCCCCCATAATCTGGGCAAAGTCGCGCACGCGCTTGAGGAGACGATTGGCGATACGAGGAGTTCCTCGACTGCGTAAGGCCAACTCCGAAGCTGCCTCATGGGTGATTTCCATCTCAAAAATATCTGCTGTCCGCTCAACAATCTCTGTCAAGTCAGCGTGGGCATAGTATTCCATATGACCTGTAATCCCAAAACGTGCCCGCAGAGGATTTGAGAGCATCCCCGCACGTGTCGTAGCCCCAATCAAGGTGAACGGCGGCAAGTCCAAATGGACACTGCGACTGCCTTCACCAGCCCCAATCATGATGTCAATGTAGAAATCCTCCATGGCACTATAGAGCACCTCTTCCACCGACATGGGTAAGCGATGAATCTCGTCGATAAAGAGGACATCTCCAGGCTCCAAGTCATTTAAAATCGCTACCAGATCTCCCGCTTTTTCAATGACAGGACCTGATGTTTGCTTGAGATTGACTCCCAGTTCATTGGCAATAACAAAGGCCATGGTTGTTTTCCCGAGACCTGGAGGACCAAATAAAAGAACATGGTCCAGTGCCTCATCCCGCATTTTGGCAGCCTCGATAAAGATTTGCAGCTGGTCCTTGACCTTATCCTGCCCAATATATTCACGTAAATACTGGGGACGGAGGGTACGTTCTACCAACTCCTCATCCCCCATGATTTCATTATCTAAAATTCTACTCATGGCTCTATTATATCAAAAATCCAAGCCACAAACAAAAAAGCCACCTGATTGGGTGGCCTCTTAAGGGAGATTATTATGAAAAAGAAAAGTTTAGGATTTCTATTAAATAAAGTTAGGAGGTCTTTATTTAATAACTATATGATACAAGATGAATCTTAAAGCTAACTTAACTTTTTCTCTGATTTATCATTTTT
Source organism: Streptococcus oralis (assembly GCF_023110055.1). GTDB lineage: Bacteria > Bacillota > Bacilli > Lactobacillales > Streptococcaceae > Streptococcus > Streptococcus oralis_BY. The sequence goes on from NZ_JALDVG010000001.1 coordinate 1,318,303, forward strand.
TAAAAAATTTTTTTCAAATGGATTTTTCCTCCCCAAGTCATAAAAAAGCCACCTGATTGGGTGACTTCTTTAGGAGATTATGATGAAAAAGAAAAGTTTGGGATTTCATTAAATAAAGGGTACTCAATGAAAATCGAAATCAGACTAGGCAGATAGGCGCAAGCATAACTATAGTTAGCTAAGTCGACTCTAACGAAGGTTGATGAGATTTTCGAAGAGTATTAGGAGGTCTTTATTTAATAACTATATGATACAAGAGGAGACTTAAACTTTACTTAAGAAAAAATATTTTTTTATCTTTTTCGATCCACCCAAATCATTCCTGTACAATCATAAGTAGATAAGGTTTCAAATCCCAGAGAACGATAGAATCCCAAGGTTTTTTCTGTCTGTTCGGTCACTAGTTGGACTTGATAGGCATCTTTGAAGTCACCTAAAGCCTCTTTCATCAAGTTGCTACCAATCCCTTGGCGCTGATAGCTAGGCAAAACGATCAAATCCTGGACAAAAATCGATGAAAAACCATCTCCGACTAAACGGACCAAGCCCACCACGGCATCACCATCAAGTGCCAGATAAATTGCTAAGGAGTAAGATAAGGACTTCTCCAACATCTGAGGTTGATGTGTATAATTTGTCCATCCAACTGCCTGATAGAGATGCAAAACATCCTCTAGCTTGACGATTTCTTGCTTTCTAATAGTTATCATCCCAACACCTCTTAGAATTCTCTCAAGCTCTTGTACTGCCGTCCATTTTTATCAAAATTTTCAGGAGCCAGCCATGCTTCCAAACGAGCTTTGACTTGAGGCCAGTCCTTATCAATCATAGAGAGCCAATCCGTATCCCTCGTGCGCCCCTTATAAACAACTGCCTGGCGGAAGGTTCCTTCATAGATAAAGCCCAAACGTTCCGCAGCTCGTCTGGATGGCAGATTTAGAGCATCGCATTTCCACTCATATCGACGATAGTTAAGCTCCTCAAAAACATAGCGAGCTAGGAGATATTGAGCCTCTGTCCCTATACGTGTTCCCCTGAGTTCTGGAGAAAAAGTAACAGCTCCCACTTCTATTACTCGGTTATTCTGGTCAATGCGCATGAGAGAAAAAGTCCCCAAAGCCTTACCAGTTGCCTTGTCTATAATCACGTAGTAAAAACGGTCCTTACGAGCCAACATCTGATTTAAGACGGTAACCAGTTCCTCCATATCTGCCACCGGCTCCTGAAAGAGGTAGGTCCACATCTCCCGAGGTGTATCTGGACCATAAACAGTTAGCAAATCCTCCGCATGCTTTTCCACTGAAAGAGCCTCTATCCGAGCGTAGCGTCCTTCTAAGAAATCAATGGAAGGCAATTCTCCTGGAGTATAACCTTCCATTGACTCACCAATTATCTGACCATATTCATTTACTGGCATCGTTTTTCTCCTTGTTTCACGCTGAAAATACTATATCATAAATTACTCTAAATGGAAACTAGCACTCTCCTCAAACCTCATCCTCAACACTACATTAGTGATTCGTTTTCTTTCTTTTATCTTCTAAGGCTTGATTAATTCGTTGGGTGAGCTTGTGAGTTTGCCAGATCTGGTACAACCATATCAGTCCATAAATTAATAAGAAAAAGAACCAAAGCAAGGGACTCAACAATGCCGAACCCCAGCCAAAAAATAGGTAGGTCAATACTAAAATAGTAGCTGTCGCTAACAAATGAACTCCTACACGCATACTATAAGCAAGAAACTCTAGCCTTTCAAGGATTAAAGTCAATACCCCCATAATTCCACTCATCAAAAACAAAGCTAGAATATTTTTTGTCGTTGGTGCGGGATAGGTAATACCTGAATAAAACTGAGCCAATAACACCAAACTCAAATAAACAAAGGAGGCCGTACGCATTCCCGATACAAAATAAGCAATCAATCGCTTCATGATTTTCTCCTATAAACCTAGATAATCCATTAAGGACTTAACGTATTTCCGACTCACACTCGATTTGATACCCCGAGTCATCTTAGCCATCATGTTCCCTGAAAAGCTATCCGATAATGACTCTAAATGGTCAATGTTTATAACTGAATGACGCGATATCTGTATAAAGTTACGCCGATTAATTCGATTCTGAAAGTTTGTCAATGTTTCCTTAGTTTTATAAATCCCATCTACCGTATAAATGGTCAACAAATTCTTATCGATATCTGCTAGAATAAGATCCTCAATTTTCACCATAAGCAGATGATCATCCGTTCGAATAGGAATGACCACCTGATTGGTCGTTGAAAATTGTTCTAAATACTCCATGACCTCTCTTGCTTGGTCGGTTAACCGAGCTGCCTGAATTAAAATGTGTGGGTCTTTTTCTGAAAACTCTGTCTTCATTTCAAAACGAATCTTCATTTTCTCTCCAATACCTCTTTATTTTCTCTTGCTAAACACTTTAACAAATAACATCCAAAGAAGAATAGCGACGAGACTGATAATAACCACTATAAAGTATGTTTCTTCCTTTGTCAATAGTTCTTGCCAGTTGATTTGGATTCCCATTTTTTCTTGAAATTCCTGTAACAGACTGTTATTTCCTGAAAATGCGATCTCTAACCGCTCTTTCATCAAGACTTGTCGATAGAGAGAAGCAATATAAGTTGCAGGGGTACATTTCATGAAAAGCTGTGCAGAATCAGGTAATACTCCAATGGGGATATAAGTTCCTACTAAAAATCCAGAAGCAGTTCCCACTATCGTTGCCAGTTTACCAAGGCTATCTACAGATTGAAAACGGTAAATCAAGAGAACATTTACCAGACTTGAAAGCAGACTGCTTAACAACATAATCAAAGCGATTTCCGGTAAATAGCTGATAACTGGGCTCTCTTTAAAATAAAAACTCATAACAGCATACATAAACACCTGCATGACAAAAGAAATGACAATACTACTGATTAGATAGGACGCCTGTAAGGCCCAGTTACCTAAATCTGTCAAGAAAAGATCTTGATCCACTTGATTTTCGCGGTCCTGAACCATTTGTTTAAGAGCCGTAAAACTGGTTGTCATACCAGTCACAGCCAAGGTCCCACCCATCAGCCAGTTGTTTAAAAGGTTCGTACTATTAGGGAGTTGGGACCAAGAATCTGTCAAATTCTTCTGCAAAAAAATGATATAAAGGAGGAAGGAAATCAATGCCCCCAATAATGAGAAAAATACTCCCGAACGATTACGAAAATATAAGATAAAATTCCGTTTCAATAAAGCTAGCATTAGCGAACCTCTCTTCCTGTAAGTGCAATAAAGGCATCATCCATAGTACCCGGACGAAACTCAAAAGAATCAATTTCTTCTCGAACTTTTGCCAAATATTCAATGGTTTCCTGTGACGTCCTTGGATAAAAAAGATATTCCAACTCATTTTCTTCCTCTACTGTCATTCCAGACTGTAGCAGTTTTTCTAAATCCTTCATTTCTTTAAAACGAATTTTTAGGATATTAGATGCATACTGACTTTTAATAGCAATCGCAGAACCTTGCGCAATCACTTTCCCATGATCAACGATATAGATCTGATCCGCTTCATCTGCTTCATCCAGATAATGAGTCGTTAAGATAATAGTCATCCCTTCATCCTTTTGTAGTCGATACAGTAGATCCCAGATGGATTTGCGAGTTTGAATATCAAGACCTGTCGTTGGTTCATCCAAGAAAAGAATATCTGGTCGCGAAAGAAGAGCACGTGCAATATCAACCCGACGTTTTTGTCCACCTGACAAAGTCCCATATAGTTGTTTCTGGAAAGCAGTCAAACCCAGTTGATGAATCAAATCATCCACACGACTTACTGCAATCTCCTTATACTGTTGAGCACGAATTGTGAGATTTTCCCTAACCGTCAACATCTCATCCAGTACACTAGCTTGAAAAACCACTCCGATTTTCGTATTTGGCGCATATCGAATCTGACCTTGTGTCGGCTTTTTCAAACCGATTAACATGGAAATAGTGGTTGATTTCCCTGCACCATTGGGTCCCAAAATAGCATTGAAACTTCCTTTTTCAAACTCTAACTGAATATCATCGACAGCCATATGATTGCCGTACCGTTTAGTCAAATGTTTAGCTTGTAAAATCATATTTTTTCCTCCTCTTAACCACACTAGTTTAACAAAAAGAATGAAAGAAAAATCGACTTTTGAGATAAGCAGTTAAAATGAAAGGCCAAGTGGTAAAATAATGGGGGTTAAATTAAAGTAGAGCAGGCTCGTTTTTCTCCTATCGAATCACTAGAGGAAGTTTAAAATCACTTACATCCATACATTATATTTTTAAACCTGCGCTATAAAAGAGGCATTTTATAGCATCCGGCAGAAAAATCCAGGAGTCAATAGTATTGTTCTCGCTAAACCAAACAATAAAAAATGAATCAGAAATCATGGCACACACTCCCTTCTAGTAAAATGAAAATGCTGAATGGGATATGATTGAATTTGAAGCAAGCAAATATGGTCCTGAATTTGAAACTGCCATTAGTAAAACTTTTGACGATAAGTATATCTATTAGGAAAGAAATCTTCAATACAAGCAAAAACAGCTCTTGTTATCCAAGAAGAGCTGTTCTATTTTATGAAAGAGAAAGCCACTAGTGCCCCTTGTGCTTCTCTCTACGTTTTTGCTGTTTGCGTTCAAATTTCTCTTGCTTGAGCAATTGCTTTTGGAGACTGGACTGTTGTTTTGAATGCTTTTTTCGTTCCTCGTACTGCAACTGTAAAAGCTCTTGTGACTTAGAAGAAACTTTCTGCTTCACCTGTTTCTTTACAGCTCGCTGCAGACGCTTCGGATTCTTAATCTTCACATGCTGTTTAACTGTCGCCTCTGGACTAAAAGATAACCGAGCAAACTGAGTCTGTAAAAGTCTCAAAATTTCATCCTCTTTTGGTTCCTGACCAAATGTCACACGACAAACTTGATAAGTTTCCTCATACTCTTGTTCAAACAATCCATGCCAAAATCCATCTTCAAAATAAACTGTCAAGCCAATTGAAACGATTTCCACGACAGCACCTCCTTAAATCTATCCCTAAGAATGGACAACCAAGGAGGAAGGTTACTGATAGGCTTACCTACGTCTGGACTACCAACCAGAACTGTGTTTTTATCTTAGTTGGGACTATTATAGCATAATCCAATTTAAAAATCCTCCAGATTCTACTCTGAAGGATTCCTATCTTATTTCACAACGATATTAACGAGTTTGTTAGGTACCGCAATCACCTTCACGATTTCCTTACCATCAATCTCCGCTTTGACCTTTTCGTCAGCCAGAGCCACTTCTTGCAATTCTTCGCGTGAAAGGTCTTTAGCGACCATGAGTTTGGCACGGACTTTACCTTTGATTTGAACGACGATTTCGATTTCATCTTCAACCAATTTGCTTTCGTCCCAAGTTGGCCAAGCCACGTAAGAGATGGACTCACCTGTTGCAGCAACTGTTTGCCAGAGTTCTTCTGCCAAGTGAGGTGCAAATGGGGCAATCAATTGGATAAAGCCTTTGGCGAAGTCCACATAGAGTTTGTCTTCCTTGTTAGCAGCGTTGACAAAGACCATGAGTTGGGCAATGGCTGTGTTGAATTTCATGGATTCGATTTGCTCAGTGACAGATTTGACTGTTTCATTGTAGACCTTGTCAAGAGCGCCATTGTTTTCCGCAACGATTTCTTTACTTGTGATCAAACGGTAAACACGGTCAAGGAATTTACGGCTTCCTTCCAAACCTTCTTCTGACCAAGCAATCGAAGCGTCAAGCGGTCCCATGAACATTTCATAGACACGTAGGGTATCAGCACCGTATTGGTCCACTACGTCGTCTGGATTGACAACGTTCTTGAGCGATTTAGACATCTTGGCTGGTGCTTGCTCCAGTTCTTCTCCTGTTTCCACATGGAAGAAAGAACCGTCACGTTTTTCAACCTTGTCAGTCGCTACAAGAGCTCCACGGTGGTCACGGTAGCTTGTTCCCAAAATCATTCCTTGGTTAAAGAGTTTTTGGAATGGTTCCTTAGTTGGAACAACACCGAGGTCATAGAGGAATTTGTGCCAAAAACGAGCGTAAAGCAAGTGAAGTACAGCGTGCTCTGCACCACCCACGTAGATATCTACTGGCAACCATTGTTTGAGGAGATCCTCGTCAGCCAATTTCTCAGTATTGTGTGGGTCAATATAGCGGAGGTAGTACCAGCTTGAACCAGCCCATTGTGGCATGGTGTTGGTTTCACGACGACCTTTGACACCATCTTCACGCGTCACTTCCAACCAGTCGGTCAAGTTAGCCAATGGGCTTTCCCCTGTACCTGAAGGGCGGATGTCCTTGGTTACTGGCAAGACAAGTGGCAATTCATTCTCAGGAACAGCCGTTGAAGTTCCATCTTCCCAATGAATGATTGGGATTGGCTCACCCCAGTAACGTTGACGGCTAAAGAGCCAGTCGCGGAGACGGTAGGTAACCTTCTCTTGACCGCAACCTTTCTCTTCCAACCAAGCCACAATCTTAGCAATAGCGTCTTCTTTGTTAAGGCCATCTAGGAAGTCTGAATTGACATGAAGACCATCTTCAGTATAGGCAGCTTCTTCAACGTTACCACCTTCAAGCACTTCTACGATTGGAAGACCAAACTGTTTGGCAAATTCCCAGTCACGTTGGTCATGGGCAGGAACAGCCATAACAGCACCTGTTCCATAGCTCGCAAGAACATAGTCGGCAATCCAGATTGGAATTTCTTTGCCATTGACAGGGTTGATGGCATAAGCGCCCGTCCAAACTCCTGTTTTTTCCTTGGCAAGATCGGTACGAGCCAAGTCAGACTTGAGACTAGCTTGGTGTTTGTAGTCAGCTACTGCCTCAGCTTGCTCTGAGCTTGTGATGGCATCTACTAGTTCATGCTCAGGAGCCAAGACTGTGAAGGTCGCACCGAAAAGAGTATCAGGACGAGTAGTAAAGACGGTGAATTCCTTGTCAGTCCCTTTCACTTTGAAAGTTACATTGGCACCAGTGGATTTGCCAATCCAGTTGCGTTGCATATCCTTGATAGACTCTGGCCAATCCAACTCATCCAAGTCATTAAGCAAGCGCTCTGCATAGGCCGTGATTTTAAGCATCCATTGCCGCATTGGTTTGCGGACAACGGGATAGCCTCCACGCTCAGAAGTTCCGTCAGGAAGGACTTCTTCGTTGGCAATGGCCGTCCCCAATTCTTCAACCCAGTTTACTGGTACTTCCGCTTCATAAGCCAAGCCTTTTTCGTAAAGCTTGGTGAAGATCCACTGCGTCCACTTGTAGTAGTTTGGATCTGTGGTGTTGACTTCACGGTCCCAGTCGTAAGAGAAGCCAAGCGCATTGATTTGGCGTTTGAAGTTGGCAATATTTTCCGCTGTAAATTCTGCTGGGTCATTCCCCGTATCCATAGCGTACTGCTCAGCTGGCAAACCAAAGGCATCCCATCCCATTGGGTGAAGGACATTGTAGCCTTGCGCACGTTTGTAACGGCTGAGGATATCGGTTGCAGTGTAGCCTTCTGGGTGTCCTACGTGCAGACCCGCTCCAGACGGATAAGGGAACATATCGAGAGCATAAAACTTCGGTTTTGATGCATCTGTTCCAGTCTTAAATGTATGATGTTCTGCCCAGTAGCCCTGCCACTTAGGCTCAATTTCTTTATGATTGTAAAAACTCATGGTCTCTCTCCAATTTTGTGATGTTACTATTATACCATTTTTGAGGGAATTTGAAAGACGAGAAATGTTCTTTTAGACTTGGATAACAAGAAATACTGAGTCGCAAATCCACCTTATTTAACAGGAAAAAAATTAGCTCCCAATCGGAGCTAACTTATATCAATTTTTTATTTCTTCCATCTTCTCACGTCCGAGCTCTCGATAGCTACGGTCACCAACAACTTCTACGCTAAACTGACCGTCCTCATATTCAAGAATCGTCACGCTACCATTATCCAGACCATGCGGATGCATGCCATTGATCAGATAAACAATGGTACCAATCGTCATTCCATGGCTCACAACGAGGGCATTACCCCCACCTTGTTCTTCCATTTCTTTAGCAATCGCTTCAAAGCCTTCCTTGATTCGACCACTGAGTTTTTCCCAACCTTCAGCCCAGCCTGCAGTATCAACCTCTACCAAACCTTCTGCTAGTTCTGCATAGGACAACTGATGAACATGGTCTACATTGAAAATTCTCGGAATCAATCCCATAAAGAGGTCCCCATCATAGGCCCCATCAAAACTACCAAAGCACCACTCTCTGATGCGCTTGTCCATGCGGTAAGGGATTTTCCCCTGTAGTCCAAGTTCTTCTAGGATAATTCCCATGGTTTGAATAGTGCGACCTGAATCACTGGAATAAGCGCGGTCAAACTGCAAGCCAGACTCTCTCAAGCCAATTCCCAGTTCATGGATTCCCAACTCACCTTCTGCAGTCAGAGGTGTATCACTCCATCCTTGAGCACGTCCAATGGTGTTAAACATCGTTTTCCCATGACGGACCAAATACAATCTTACTTTAGACATTTTCTATCCTCCATTTTCTTCTATTATATCATGGATCAAAGAAATATTCGGCTTTCAAAAGCAAAGCCAACATTTGTAAATTATCCAAAAGAAAAGCTACCCTCATGGTAGCTTCCCTAGGAGATTATTATGAAAAAGTTTAGGATTTCTATTAAATAAAGTTAGGAGGTCTTTATTTAATGATTATAGTATACACAGTCATCCTTAAACTCAACTTAAATCCTCTCGCTTTTTTATTAATTTTTAAAACTATGGATTGGAGCTGGGATTTGCCCACCGCGAGAGATGAAATCAACAGACGAAGCCCCGTTGACTTTCATCACTGGAGCTGTCCCTAGCAAGCCACCAAACTCAATCATATCGCCTTCTTTGCCCTTTGGAATAATACGAACAGCTGTCGTTTTCATGTTAATAACACCGATTGCCGCCTCATCCGCAATCATAGCTGCAATGGTTTCAGCAGGCGTATCTTCCGGAATGGCAATCATATCCAGTCCAACTGAACAGATAGCCGTCATGGCCTCTAGTTTCTCTAAATTCAGAGAGCCATCTTGCACCGCAGCAATCATCCCCTCATCTTCAGAAACGGGGATAAAAGCACCTGACAAGCCACCGACTTGGTTACAAGCCATCACTCCGCCCTTCTTAACTTGGTCATTCAAAAGAGCGAGGGCAGCCGTTGTCCCATGCGTACCAACTGTTTCTAGGCCCATTTCCTCAAGGACACGAGCCACAGAATCACCAACTGCAGGAGTAGGTGCCAAGCTTAGGTCGACAATTCCAAAGTCAACACCAAGGCGTTCACTCGCCATTTGTCCAACCAGCTGACCGATACGAGTAATCTTAAAGGCTGTTTTCTTGACCGTCTCAGCTACAACATCAAAGCTCTCTCCACGAACCTTTTCCAAGGCACGCTTGACCACACCAGGACCCGAAACCCCGACATTGATGATAACATCTGCTTCGCCAACACCATGAAAGGCCCCTGCCATAAAAGGATTGTCCTCAACAGCATTAGCAAATACGACCAACTTGGCCGCACCCATATCTGACATCGCAGCTGTTTCCTTGATGATACGTCCCATATCAGCGACCGCAGTCATGTTGATACCTGACTTGGTCGAGCCAATGTTAACAGACGAACAAACCTTGTCTGTCTCAGCTAGAGCGCGCGGGATAGAATTGATGAGAATTTCATCACCTTTTTGATAACCCTTTTGTACCAAGGCAGAGAATCCACCAATAAAATCAACACCGATCTCCTTGGCAGCCTTGTCAAGTGCCTTTGCCAAAACAACATAGTCTGTCGCATCAGTCGCAGCACCAATCAATGAAATCGGAGTCACCGATACCCGTTTATTAACAATAGGAATCCCAAGTTCTGCAGCAATTTCATCTCCTACAGCCACTAGATTTGCAGCTTTAGTGGTGATTTTTTGGTAAATCTTTTCAGCAGCACGATTGATATCTGGATCAATACAGTCCAAAAGGGAAATCCCCATGGTGATGGTTCTGATATCGAAGTTCTGCTCCTCGATCATGGCAATGGTTTCTGTAACTTGTCTAATATCCATGATAACCTCCTAGATATTATACATAGCGTCAAAAATCGCCGCACTTTGAATATTGATTTTGACATTCAAGGTCTGACCGAAAGTTTCAAACTCATTTCGCAGATAAGTGAAATCCTGTTTTTCGTCACTAGAAACGACCGCCATCATAGTAAAGTATTCATCCAACACCGTCTGAGAAATATCGTCAATATTCAAACCCAACTCTGCAATCTTAGTAGACACGCCTGCAACGATCCCAGCCTTGTCCTTACCAACCACTGTAATAATAGCCTTCATTCTTATACCCCATTTCTACGATTTTTAGAAAACCTGAACGTTTTTGATTTTCTTTTTTCCTAGTATAGCATATTTCCATAGATAATACTAAAAAACGCCTGCTTACGAAGTTGTTCTTAAGAAAAAAACAATTTCGTAAACAAGCGTCTACCCTATCAAATGATGATGAGTGTTCCCGCTAGGACATAAGTCCCAGCGGTAGACCAGAGCTAGACTAAGAGCACAAGACTCCATCATCATAACACTCAACAAAATTGATGATTTTATACTAATTCGATGATCGCCATTGGCGCAGCATCACCACGACGTGGTTCAGTTTTAAGGATACGAGTGTATCCACCGTTACGTTCAGCATAACGAGGTGCGATTTCTGAGAACAATTTTTGAAGTGCTGTAGTAGAAGTGTACTTATCAGTTGCTTCATCATAGTTTTCAGATGCGATTTCATTACGTACGAAAGCAGCTGCTTGACGACGTGCATGCAAATCACCACGTTTACCTAGAGTAATCATTTTTTCAACAGTTTTACGGATTTCTTTAGCACGAGCTTCAGTTGTCACGATTGATTCGTTGATCAAAAGGTCAGTTGTCAAATCGCGAAGCATTGCTTTACGTTGTGAGCTAGTGCGTCCTAGTTTACGGTAAGCCATGTATTCCTCCTTTATTTATCTTTTAATCCAAGACCCAAGTCAATGAGTTTGAGTTTCACTTCTTCCAAACTCTTGCGTCCAAGATTTCGTACCTTCATCATCTCTGCTTCAGATTTTTCTGTCAAATCATGCACAGTATTGATACCGGCACGTTTCAAACAGTTGTATGAACGCACAGACAAGTCCAGTTCCTCAATCGTACGATCCAAAATACGATCGTCAGATTCAGTATCAGCTTCTTTCATCACTTCAGTTGACTTAGCAATCTCAGTAAGATTTGTAAACAAATCAAGATGTTCTGTCAAGATACGCGCTGAAAGCCCTAAAGCATCTTCTGGAATAATTGTTCCATTAGTCAAGATTTCAAGGGTTAATTTGTCAAATCCATCATTGCTACCTACACGAGCAGGCTCTACTTGATAGTTGACTTTTGTAACTGGTGTATAAATAGAATCTACAGCAAGTGTTCCAACTGGTGCATTATCTTTTTTGTTTTCATCAGCAGGTACATATCCACGACCACTGTTAACAGTCATTGTCGCTTTTAGAGAAGAACCTTCACCGATTGTAAAGAGATAATGATCTGGATTTACAATTTCAATATCACTGTCAGTCAAAATGTCTCCAGCTGTAATTTCAGCAGGACCTTCAACGTCAAGTTCAATGATTTTTTCGTCTTCAACGTATGATTTCACTGCAATCCCTTTAATGTTCAGAATGATTTGCATCACGTCTTCACGAACACCTGGAACTGTGTCGAACTCATGCAAGACACCTTCAATGTTGATAGATGTCACTGCTGCTCCTGGTAGAGAAGCTAGTAGTACACGACGAAGAGAGTTACCAAGAGTTGTACCGTAGCCACGTTCAAGTGGTTCGATTACAAACTTGCCATAATCTTTATTTTCATCAATTTTTGTTATATTTGGTTTTTCAAACTCAATCATTTAGTTACTCCCTCTTAAACGAAAAGCAGTGTAATGCGATGATTATACACGGCGACGTTTTGGAGGACGAGCACCATTGTGTGGCACTGGAGTCACATCACGAATTGCTGTTACTTCAAGACCAGCGGCAGCAAGCGCACGAATAGCTGACTCACGACCAGAACCTGGACCTTTTACAGTAACTTCAACTGATTTAAGACCGTGTTCTTGTGCAGATTTAGCAGCAGCTTCAGAAGCCATTTGAGCAGCGAATGGTGTAGATTTACGAGAACCTTTGAAACCAAGAGCACCAGCTGATGACCAAGCAATTGCATTACCATGCACATCAGTAATCATAACAATAGTGTTATTAAATGTAGCGTGAATATGAGCAATACCAGATTCGATATTCTTTTTCACACGACGTTTACGTGTTGGTTTAGCCAAGACTTTTACCTCCTATATTATTTTTTCTTACCAGCAATCGCAACAGCTTTACCTTTACGAGTGCGAGCGTTGTTTTTAGTGTTTTGTCCACGGACAGGAAGTCCACGACGGTGACGAATACCACGGTATGAACCGATTTCCATCAAACGTTTGATGTTCAAGTTTACTTCACGACGAAGGTCACCTTCAACTTTGATTGCATCCACTTCACGACGGATAGCATCTTCTTGATCTGATGTAAGGTCACGTACACGAACATCTTCTGAGATTCCAGCAGCAGCCAAAATTTTCTTAGATGTTGCAAGTCCGATACCATAAACGTAAGTCAATGAGATTACTACGCGTTTGTCATTTGGAATGTCAACTCCAGCAATACGAGCCATGTTTTCTCCTTTCTATCTTATCCTTGACGTTGTTTGTGTTTTGGATTTGCTGGGCAAATTACCATAACACGACCATTACGACGAATTACTTTACAGTATTCGCAAATTGGTTTGACCGATGGTCTTACTTTCATTTCTTATCCCTCCAAGTTTTTCGATTATTTAAAGCGGTAAGTGATACGTCCACGTGTCAAGTCATATGGACTCATCTCGACAGTAACACGATCTCCCGCTAAAATACGAATATAGTTTTTACGAATTTTACCAGAAACTGTTGCTAAAATCTGATGTCCATTTTCAAGTTCAACCGTAAACATTGCGTTAGGCATTGTATCGACTACTTTGCCTTCAACTTCAATCACATCGTCTTTTGCCACGCAAAAGCACCTCCATAAATTTCGATTCGATGCCTCTGAAAACAGAGACAACAATTATAAGTCAGACTATCTCAGTATAACATTTGTAGCGATTTTTTGCAAGTGTGAAAAACGCTTTATTTCAAATTTGTCAATACTTTTTCGATGTCTTTGAACACATCATTGATATCTTGATTTCCTTCGATATCGTGGACCAATCCTTTGGCACGGTAGTGAGCAATGATTGGTTCACCTTGAGCGATATTGACATCCAAACGACGCTTCACTGTCTCAGGTTTGTCATCTTCACGTTGGTAGTAATCTTCCTCTTTATAGTCAACTGGTGGATTGAAAACTTTGTGGAAGGTTTCACCTGTTTCGCGGTGGATGATACGGCCACTCAAACGTTCCAAGAGACAATCTGGATTCACTTCGATATTGATCACACCTTCCAGTTCGATACCGAGTTCCGCCAACGTTTTATCCAAGGCATGAGCTTGTTCAATCGTACGTGGGTAACCATCCAACAAGAAACCTGTTTCCTTGATGTCGTCCTGCGAAAGGCGTTCTTTAACAATTCCATTTGTGACTTCATCTGGAACCAACTCACCTTTGTCAATATATGACTTCGCAAGTACACCCATTTCAGTTTGATTTGCCATAGCAGCACGGAACATATCGCCAGTTGAAATGTGTGCCACGTGGAATTGCTCCACAATTTTAGCTGCTTGCGTTCCCTTACCTGCTCCAGGTAAGCCCATAATCAAAAGATTCATGATAGGATCTCCTTATTTTGTATTTAAATAGAAGCAGAAATCTCTTTCAACCCCTATTTAAAAACAAAATAGAAGAGGGGAGACGAAAATCTCTCTGATAGATAGACCTTCATACTCCACTCTCTAAGCAAAAGTAATCTTGCTTTTATTCTGTTTTGTCCATGAAACCAACATACTTACGTTTCAATAGGTAACCTTCAAGTTGTTTGATTCCTTCGATACCGGTTGAGATAATGATCAAAAGACTAGTTCCCCCAAAAGCAACAGCTTCTGAAAGACCAAAGACATCTTTTGCCACAATCGGCAAGATTGAAATCACACCAAGGAAGATTGATCCGACAGTCGCAAGGCGACGAAGAAGTTTCGACATGAACTCTTCAGTACCCTTACCAGGACGGACACCATGAATGTAGGCTCCACTCTTTTGCAAGTTTTCTGCTGCCTTCTCTGGATTGATCTGTACAAATGTATAGAAGAATGTAAAGAGAATGATTAGCAAGGCATACATAGCAACACCAGTCGGAGATGTTGTAGATAACATTTCCTGTGCTGTACGTACCCAAGCCCAATCATGACCTGTAGCACTCAAAAATTGAAGAATGGCTGCAGGTGCTGCTGTGATGGAACTTGCAAAGATAACTGGGATAACCCCCGCTGGGTTTACCTTCAATGGAAGGTATGAGCTTGATGGGGCTCCTTGAGCAACTTTTGTATATTGGATTGGAATTTTATATTCTGCCTGTTGAACAAAGGTTGTAAAGTAAACAATCAACAAGACAGCGATAATCAAAATAACGACAAAGATAATAGATGAAGTCAAACGGCTACTTGGAATATTGACGAAGTAGTCAACATAGATGCCTTTAATCATCTCAGGAATTGAAGCAACAATACCTGCAAAGATGATCATAGAAACACCATTTCCGTATCCCTTATCTGTAATTTGTTCCCCGAGCCAAGTTACAATCATACTACCTGCTGTGAGGATAATACCGATAGTAACAAAGACTTGTGGTGTTAACGCTGTCGTTAATAATTTTGCTCCAGAAAGAGTGTTAAATCCTGCTGTAATCCCGATAGATTGAACAAATGCAAGCACAAGTGCAATATAACGAGTAGCCTGATTTAGTTTTCTCCGTCCTACTTCCCCTTGTTTGCCCCATTCTACAAACTTCGGTAAAATATCCATTTGTAGCAATTGAACAACGATTGAAGCAGTGATATATGGACTTACTCCGAGTGCAAAAACGGAGAAGTTCTTCATGGCATTCCCTGAAACAAGACTAAGCATGTTCAAGAAAGATAAACCACTGAGAGCTTCTAAACTTTTTGCATTCACACCTGGAACAGTGATACTTGTCCCAATGCGGAAAACAAGAATGATAAAAATCGTAAAGAGAATTTTTGATCGAACTTGTTTAACCTTGAGCGCTTCTTTTAGTAATTTAAAAAACATGGGTCACCTCTCTTAGATGACTTCTACAGAACCACCTTTAGCAGTGATAGCTTCCTCAGCTGATTTAGAGAATTTAGCTGCTTTCACAGTCAATTTCTTAGTCAACTCACCATTACCAAGAATTTTAACTCCTGATTTTTCAGCTTTCACAATTCCTGCTTCGATAAGTACAACTGGAGTTACTTCTGCACCGTCTTCAAAGACGTTCAATTGGTCAAGGTTTACAATTGCGTATTCTTTAGCGTTGATATTAGTGAATCCACGTTTTGGAAGACGACGGAACAATGGAGTTTGTCCACCTTCAAAACCAAGGCGAACTCCACCACCGCTACGAGCTTTTTGACCTTTTTGACCGCGACCAGATGTTTTACCGTTACCTGATGAAGTACCACGACCAACACGGTTACGTACTTTACGAGAACCTTCTGCAGGTTTCAATTCATGAAGTTTCATTATTATTTTCTCCTCTTTTGTAAAATGCTAGCGCCGATAAGAGAGAAAAGGTTGTCTCCCTTATCAACTCGCCTATACATGGTCATCTAAGATGACTATACCTAGTTTTAGGGGATGAGTATTGCCACATCCCCTAAAAATTCATTAGTTTACTTCTTCAACTGTTACCAAGTGAGATACTGCAGTGATCATACCACGGATAGCAGCGTTGTCTTCTTTGATAACAGAGCTGTTCAATTTGCCAAGTCCAAGTGCTACAACAGTTTTACGTTGTGATGGAATGCGTCCGATTGGAGACTTAGTCAAAGTAATTTTAATTTGAGCCATTTTATCCCCTTTCTTATGCCAAATCAGAAACTGAGATACCACGAAGGGCAGCAACTTCTTCAGCGCGTTTCAATTGTTTCAAACCTTCAACAGTTGCGCGAACAATGTTGATTGGAGTGTTAGAACCAAGTGATTTAGATGTAATATCTGCCACACCTGCCAATTCCACAACGGCACGAACTGCACCACCAGCGGCAACTCCAGAACCTTCTACAGCAGGTTTCAACAATACTTTAGCTCCGCCGAATTCTGAAAGAACTTCGTGTGGGATTGTTGTTCCAACCATAGGAACTTCAATCAAGTTTTTCTTAGCATCTTCTACTGCTTTGCGGATTGCTTCTGGAACTTCTTGAGCTTTACCAGTACCAAATCCTACGCGACCGTTGTGGTCACCAACAACAACAAGAGCTGCGAAACGAAGACGACGTCCACCTTTAACAACTTTTGTAACACGGTTGACAGCAACTACGCGTTCTTCTAATTCAACTGCATTGTCTTTAAATGCCATTTTCTAGTGTCCTCCTATTAGAATTTCAATCCGTTTTCACGAGCTGCATCAGCCAAAGCTTTCACACGTCCGTGATATAGATATCCACCGCGGTCGAACACCACTTCTGAAATACCTTTAGCGTTTGCACGTTCTGCAACGAGTTTACCGACAGCAACGGCTTGTTCAGTTTTAGTTCCTTTTGAAACTTCTTTGTCAAGAGTTGAAGCACTTGCGAGCGTTACACCCGCTACGTCATCAATCACTTGAGCGTAGATGCCTGTATTAGAACGGAATACGTTCAAACGTGGGCGATCAGCAGTTCCAGAGAGTTTTCCGCGAACGCGACGGTGGCGTTTTTGGCGGAGTTTGTTTTTATCTGGTTTAGAAATCACAGTTTTCACCTCTTTAGTTTTAAATCGTGTGCTATGCACTAAGTTGGAAAATAGGTTGGTGGTTGAAAATCAACCACTCAACATTATTTACCTGTTTTACCTTCTTTACGGCGAACGAATTCACCAACGTAACGGATACCTTTACCTTTATATGGTTCTGGTGAACGAAGGCTACGTACGTAAGCAGCTGTTTGACCAACTACTTCTTTTGAAATTCCGCTAACAACGATTGTTGTTGGGTTTGGAAGTTCAAAAGTAATTCCTTCTGGAGCTTCAACTTCGTCTGGATGAGATTTACCAACAGCCAAAACAAGTTTAGATCCTTGAAGTTGTGCACGGTAACCAACCCCGCGCATTTCAAGTTCTTTCTTGAATCCTTCTGATACACCAACAACCATGTTATTCAAAAGGGCACGAGTAGTTCCGTGGATTGTTTTCATTTCTTTTGAATCGTTTGGACGGTGAAGAGTTACTTCAGTACCTTCCACACGAATTTCAATATCTTTTGAGAACTCACGAGTAAGCTCTCCTTTAGGTCCTTTTACAGTTACAACGTTGTCATTGTTAGTGATTTCAACACCAGCAGGCAACACGATAACTTTATTACCAATACGTGACATGTTTATTTTCTCCTGTTAAATTGTCAGGCCAGAATGGCCAGTTTTCACGGGGGCTTAAATCGATTTCTCGATTTAAAGGAACATTTAGGTTTCAATTCCAAAGTGAATCTAGGCAGCGTCTCGCCGGCATAACTTTGGGTTAGGCAAGAGACGATAACGACGAGTCGCAAAGAAATTGAGAGCTAAATATTACCAAACGTAAGCGATAACCTCACCACCAACATTCTTTTGGCGAGCTTCTTTATCAGTAAGCAAACCTTCAGAAGTTGAAAGGATAGCAATTCCAAGTCCGTTAAGAACTTTTGGAAGATCTTCACGTTTTTTGTAGACACGAAGTCCTGGTTTAGAAACACGTTTCAAGTTAGTGATAACTTTTTCACCGTTTGGTCCGTACTTAAGGAATACACGGATGATGCCTTGTTTGTCATCTTCGATGATTTCTACGTTCTTAACAAAACCTTCGCGTTTAAGGATTTCAGCAATCCCTTTTTTGATGTTTGATGCAGGTACTTCAAGTACTTCGTGTTTTGCTTGGTTAGCATTACGAATACGAGTTAGGAAGTCTGCGATTGGGTCAGTCATAACCATTTTGTTTTTCTCCTCTTACTAGTAGTTTGCAAGTTGCACTTGCTAGTTAATACATGATACAAAGAGCGTAACAGCAAGAGCAAAAATAGGCAATTTGATGAAGGAGCGATGCTCCAAAGAAAATTGGTCTTTTTTGCCAAAGCTGTAGCTCGTGTTCAAATTGGAAAGCCCAACTGAACCCGGGCTAAACTCTGTGTGAAAAAGATAAACTTTCCTAGAAACTTTAGTTTCTTCGTCAAGTTTCCTATTTTCACTTGGAGTTTTGACGCCCTTGATATCTTAAATTACCAAGATGCTTTTGTTACACCAGGAATTTGTCCTTTGTAAGCTAATTCACGGAAGCAAACACGGCAAAGTTTAAATTTGCGGTAAACTGAATGTGGACGACCACATTTTTCACAACGAGTATAAGCTTGAGTAGAGAACTTCGCTGGACGTTTGTTCTTAGCAATCATTGATTTTTTAGCCATTAGATTTACCTCCTATATTATTTTGCAAAAGGCATTCCAAGGCCTGTAAGCAATGCACGTGACTCTTCGTCAGTGTTAGCAGTTGTTACGATGACGATGTCAAGACCACGAGTTTTGTCAACGTCATCAAAGTTAATTTCTGGGAAGATCAATTGTTCTTTCACACCAAGAGTGTAGTTTCCGCGTCCATCAAATGATTTTGTTGGAACACCGTGGAAGTCACGCACACGTGGAAGTGAAACTGAAACCAATTTGTCCAAGAATTCGTACATACGTTCACCACGAAGGGTAACTTTTGCACCGATCGCTACACCTTCACGAAGACGGAAGCCGGCGATTGATTTTTTAGCTTTAGTGATAAGTGGTTTTTGACCTGAGATAAGTGCCAATTCTTCAGCAGCTTTTTCAAGACTTTTAGCGTTTGATACAGCTTCACCAACACCCATGTTCAAAACGATCTTATCTACTTTTGGCACAGCCATCACTGATGAGTAGTTGAATTGTTCTGTCAAAGCAGGAACTACTTCATTAAGATATTTTTCTTTTAAACGATTTGCCATTATACTTCTCCTTTCCTTCGTGATTAATCAAGCACTTCGCCTGATTTTTTGTTGTAGCGAACTTTTTTACCGTCTACAAATTTGTAACCAACACGACCAGCTACACCATTTTTGTCCAATACTTGAACGTTTGATACGTGGATAGCTGCTTCTTTCTCGATGATACCACCTTGAGGAAGCTCGTTAGTTGGACGTTGGTGTTTCTTAACGATGTTCACACCTTCAACGATAACTTTGTTTACTTTTGGAAGGGCAGTAAGGACAACAGCTTCTGTTCCCTTATCTTTACCAGCGATTACGCGAACTTTGTCGCCTTTTTTTACAAACATTAGGTTTCTCCTTGATTTTTCTTACGCCCATAAGGGCACCCTAGCTTGAAGCTAGGGGACTAGTTTGTTTTTTTTATATTAAAGTACTTCTGGAGCAAGTGACACGATCTTCATGAAGCCACCTTCACGCAATTCACGTGCAACTGGGCCAAAGATACGTGTTCCGCGAGGAGTTTTGTCTTCACGGATGATAACTGCTGCATTTTCGTCAAATTTGATGTATGAACCATCAGCACGACGAGCACCTGATTTAGTACGAACGATAACAGCTTTTACAACGTCACCTTTTTTAACCGCACCACCAGGAGTAGCTTGTTTTACAGATGCCACGATAACATCACCGATGTTTGCAAATTTACGTCCTGAACCACCAAGAACTTTGATAGTCAAGATTTCGCGCGCACCGCTGTTGTCTGCGACTTTCAAACGAGTTTCTGTTTGAATCATTTCAGTTTTCTCCTTTCAGGTTTGATTAGATGATGACCGCTTCTTCAACAACTTCTACAAGACGGAAACGTTTTGTAGCTGAAAGCGGACGAGTTTCCATGATACGTACGATATCGCCTTCCTTGGCAACATTGTTTTCATCATGTGCTTTGTATTTTTTAGAGTAGTTAATACGTTTACCATAGACTGGGTGGTTACGTTTTGTTTCAACTACAACTGTGATTGTCTTGTCCATTTTGTCAGATACAACACGTCCAACAAGAACTTTACGATTATTGCGTTCCATTGAAATTTCTCCTTCCCTAGTCTATTATTTCGCTTCAGATTGAACTGTTTTGATACGAGCGATTTGTTTTTTAACTTCTTTCAAGCGAGCTGTTTGTTCCAATTGACCAGTAGCAGCTTGGAAACGAAGTTCAAACAATTCTTTTTTCAATTCGTTTTCGCGCTTCGCGAGTTCTTCTTGAGAAAGACCACGAAGTTCTTTAACAAATTCTTTTACTTCATTAAGTTTCATGCCTTCTCCTTATTCTGCTTCACGTTTTACGAATTTACATTTAACTGGCAATTTGTGGCTTGCAAGACGAAGCGCTTCGCGAGCGATTTCTTCAGATACACCAGCGATTTCGAACATCACTTTACCACGTTTAACTGGTGCTACCCAACCTTCAGGTGCCCCTTTACCAGATCCCATACGCACACCGATAGCTTTAGCAGTGTATGATTTGTGTGGGAAGATTTTAATCCAAACTTTACCACCACGTTTCATGTAACGAGTCATGGCAATACGAGCAGCTTCGATTTGGCGGTTAGTGATCCAGTGGCTAGTTGTAGCTTGAAGACCGTATTCACCGAATGCTACTTCTTTTCCACCTTTTGCTTCACCGCGCATTTTTCCACGGAATTCACGACGGTGTTTAACACGTTTAGGTACTAACATTGGTTATTTACCTCCTTTAGTGTTTTTACGAGCTGGAAGAACTTCACCACGGTAGATCCATACTTTAACACCAAGTTTACCGTATGTAGTATCTGCTTCTTCCCAAGCGTAATCGATATCTGCACGAAGTGTGTGAAGTGGAACAGTTCCTTCAGAGTATCCTTCAGCACGGGCGATATCTGCACCGTTCAAACGACCTGATACTTGAGTTTTGATTCCTTTAGCTCCAGCACGCATTGCACGTTGGATTGCTTGTTTTTGTGCACGACGGAAAGCGACACGTTGCTCCAATTGACGAGCAATTCCTTCACCTACAAGGTGAGCATCCAAATCAGGTTGTTTGATTTCGATGATGTTGATGTGTACTTGTTTTCCAGTCAATTTGTTAAGTTTTGCACGGAGTGCATCAACGTTAGCACCACCTTTACCGATAACCATACCTGGTTTAGCAGTGTGAAGTGAAACGTTAACTTTGTTTACTGCGCGTTCAATTTCGATAGTTGAAACTGCTGCGTCAGCAAGTTCTTTTTGAACGAATTTACGGATTGCAAGATCTTCATGAAGGTAATCCGCGTATTCTTTTTCAGCATACCATTTGGCATCCCAATCACGGATGATGCCGACACGCATACCAATTGGATGTACTTTTTGACCCACGATGTTACCTCCTTATTTTTCTGCAACAGCCACAGTGATGTGAGCTGTACGTTTGTTGATTGGTGAAGCTGAACCTTTCGCACGTGGACGGAAACGTTTCATAGTTGGTCCTTCGTTTGCGAATGCTTCAGATACTACCAAGTTAGCTTTGTCCAAACCAAAGTTGTTTTCAGCGTTAGCTACAGCTGAGTTCAAAACTTTCAAGATGATTTCAGCAGCTTTGTTTGGTGTGAATGTCAAGATTGCAATAGCATCGGCTACGCTTTTACCACGGATGTTGTCAAGAACAAGACGTGATTTACGAGGTGAAACACGTACTGTACGAGCCATTGCTTTAGCTGAAGTAATTTCTGCCATTTATGTTCTCCTTATTTTCTACGTGTTTTCTTGTCGTCTGCAGCGTGACCTTTGTAAGTACGAGTTGGTGCAAATTCACCAAGTTTGTGACCTACCATGTCTTCTTGTATGTAAACAGGTACGTGTTTACGTCCGTCATAAACTGCAATAGTGTAACCAATGAAACTTGGGAAGATCGTTGAACGACGTGACCAAGTTTTGATAACTTTTTTCTTTTCGTCGTTAGCTTGAGCTTCAACTTTTTTCATCAAATGCTCATCGACGAAAGGTCCTTTTTTAAGACTGCGTCCCATTTTTATTTTTTCTCCTTTAAATGTTGTACCACAGCGGCTTGCGCTCACATGGAGCGCTACCGAGCTGGCGGATTTCCTAGTTGCTTAGGCGACTAGTTTACTATTATTTCTCGTTGCGACGACGAACGATAAGTTTGTCAGATTTCGCTTTCTTGTTACGAGTTTTAAGACCAAGAGCAGGTTTGCCCCATGGAGTAGATGGCGCTTTACGACCAACTGGTGCTTTACCTTCACCACCACCGTGTGGGTGATCGTTAGGGTTCATTACAGAACCACGAACTGTTGGGCGGATACCTTTCCAACGGCTACGTCCTGCTTTACCAAGGTTTACAAGTCCATGTTGTTCGTTTCCGACAACACCAACTGTAGCACGACAAGTTCCAAGAATCATACGAACTTCGCCAGATTGAAGACGAACAAGAACGTATTTACCTTCTTGACCCAATACTTGAGCAGAAGCACCAGCAGCACGTACCAATTCTCCACCACGACCTGGTTTCAATTCGATGTTGTGGATCAAAGTACCAACTGGGATGTTAGCAAGTGGAAGAGCGTTTCCGACTTTGATATCTGCTTCAGGACCTGAAACGATACGTTGACCAACTTCAAGACCTTTTGGAGCGATGATGTATGCTTTCACACCGTCAGTGTAGTGTACAAGAGCGATGTTTGCAGAACGGTTTGGATCGTACTCGATAGTTTTAACAACTGCTTCAACGTTGTCTTTGTTACGTTTGAAGTCAACCAAACGGTAGAAACGTTTGTGTCCACCACCTTGGTGACGAACAGTGATACGACCGTTGTTGTTACGACCAGCCTTGCTCTTCAAAGCAACAAGCAATGATTTTTCAGGAGTGCTTGTTGTGATTTCAGCGAAATCCAAAGAAGTCATATTACGGCGACCGTTTGTTGTTGGTTTATAAACACGAATTCCCACGATATTTCCTCCTTAGATTATTCAGCTTCAGCAGCGAACAACTCGATTGCTTTTGAATCAGCTGTAAGTGTGATGATAGCTTTTTTAGTTTTGTTAGTAAAACCAGTGTAACGTCCAACACGCTTCGCTTTAGGTTTTACGTTGATTGTGTTAACGTTGGCAACTTTAACACCTTCGAAAGCAGCTTCAACAGCTTGCTTGATCAAAAGTTTGTGTGCACGAGTGTCAACTTCAAATACATATTTTCCTGCTTCAAGTTGAGCCATTGAGCTTTCAGTGATAACAGGTTTTTTGATAACATCATACAAATTCATTATGCAAGAACCTCCTCGATTTTAGAGATAGCTGCTTGTGTGACAAGAAGTTTGTCGCTATTTGCGATGTCAAGAACACTTGCAGTTGTAGCAGTTGCAACTTTCACGTTTGGAAGGTTACGAGCTGAAAGAGCTGCGAATTCATTTCCTTCTTCAAGGATAACAAGAACTTTAGAATCGATGCTCAATGCTGCAAGAACTTTTGCAAATTCAGCAGTTTTTGGAGCTGTAAATGAAAGAGCGTCTACAGCTACGAATTTGTTTTCAGCAACTTTTTCAGAGTAAACTGATTTAAGAGCTAGGCGACGAACTTTTTGTGGAAGTTTGTAGCCGTATGAACGTGGAGTTGGTCCGAAGACAACACCACCACCACGCCATTGTGGTGAGCGGATAGAACCTTGACGAGCACGTCCAGTTCCTTTTTGACGCCATGGTTTGCGTCCACCACCTGATACTGCAGAGCGGTTTTTAACAGCGTGTGTTCCTTGACGAAGGCTTGCGCGTTGGCTGATGATCACATCAAACACAACTGATTCATTTGGTTCAATACCAAATACTGCATCGTTAAGAACAACTTGGCCAGCTTCTTTACCAGTTTGGTCAAATAATGTTACGTTTGCCATTGTGACTGATTTCCCCTTTCTTTATTATTTACCAGCTTTAACTGCTGATTTGATAGTGATAAGAGATTTCTTAGCACCTGGTACGTTACCTTTGATAAGGATAACGTTCTTTTCTGGAACAACTTGTACAACTTCAAGGTTTTGAATTGTTACGCGGTCGCCACCCATACGTCCTGCAAGGTTTTTACCTTTGAATACGCGGTTAGGTGCAACAGGTCCCATAGAACCTGGACGACGGTGGTAACGAGAACCGTGAGCCATTGGTCCACGTGATTGTCCGTGGCGTTTGATAACACCTTGGAAACCTTTACCTTTAGAAGTACCAGTTACGTCAACAACGTCTCCAGCTGCGAATGTTTCAACTGTGATTTCAGCACCAACTTCCAAGCCTTCAACGTTTTTGAATTCACGAATGAAGCGCTTAGGAGCCGTGTTAGCTTTCGCTACATGTCCTTTAGCAGGTTTGTTGCTCAATACTTCACGTTTGTCATCGAAACCAACTTGGATAGCGTTATATCCGTCTGTTTCTACAGTTTTAACTTGAAGAACAACGTTTGGAGTTGCTTCAATAACTGTTACAGGGATCAATTCGCCAGCTTCAGTGAAGATTTGAGTCATTCCCACTTTTTTCCCTAAGATTCCTTTTGTCATGAGAAAATAGTTCCTTTTCTATATTTTTTTATTCAAAAAGTTTTTAACGAGCGTTTTTCATGCTCAAGGTTTCAAACTTTGGATTAAAGTTTGATTTCTACGTTTACACCACTTGGAAGATCCAATTTCATCAACGCATCAACTGTTTTTTGAGTTGGGTTAACGATATCGATCAAACGTTTGTGTGTACGCATTTCAAATTGTTCGCGAGAGTCTTTGTATTTGTGAGTCGCACGAATGATTGTGTAGAGGCTACGTTCAGTTGGAAGTGGGATTGGACCCGCAACTTGTGCACCTGTACGAGTAGCTGATTCTACGATTTTTGCAGCCGCTGTGTCAAGCGTACGGTGTTCGTAAGCTTTCAAACGGATACGGATTTTTTTGTTTGCCATCTTTTTCTCCTTTTCGTCTATTTAAGATAATAGGCTAGCTCCACAAGAAAACCGACGCGCGTTGCGTGGCAATGCAACCGAGCGTGTCGCAACCTCTTGCATCAAAGCTAAGGCTGTAATTTACAGCACCATAATAGAATAACACAAAGCCCCTGCGATTGCAAGGGATTTGTGAGCTTTTTTTCGTTTTTTTAGGATGAAACTGTTTTCTCTTTTCATTTTTCCAAGATTGAGGATTTATCTCTATAAAAAACCGTCTTTTCTTCTATATAATACGAGTCATTTTGACCTTGAATGTATCTTCTGATTGATCTACTAAAATGTCCGCTTTAGACTCGGTTTCTCTATAGTATCGCAGATACTGCTCCCGTCTCATCTGATGGCTAGCCAATACAAAAGATGCATCCCGATTTCTCATAGTCGTATCTCGAGCTAAGCGCCTCTTTAACTCTGTTTCTTCATCCGTGTAGAAACAGATAGTTTTGTCAAAGAGTTCCTTGGGTAGAAAACCCACAGACATCCCTTCGACAATCAGAATCGGTTTAGCTCCAGACAAGACCTCGCTAGCCTTCCACGGTTCATCGATTGTCAAGACATCCAAACCTGCCTGCAAGGCGAGAATATCTCTCTGCAAACTTGCCAGTTCATGCGCCACTGGGAGACAAGCTGTCACCTTTTGATCTGTCGCTTGCTTTGGTACTACCAGGTGACGTTCTGAGGTGATATAGGGATCTGTTTCTAGTAAATTTACTGTAGTAGAATCTAGGGCTTGATGTAATTCCTGAGCGAAGGTTGATTTACCTGAAGCCCCATGACCGTAGATCCCTAGCGTCCTAACTCTTCCCGTTTCGATCTCTGAAACCAGTTGTTCTATCAGGTCTTTTTTCTTCATTCTCTCTTCACCTGTTCATAGCTTTCTTTTCCGTCATTAAGCTTGTCCCAAATCACCACTTGCCCGCTTTTGAGGGATTTTTGCACATCGATAATTCGTTGATTAGAAGACCCTCGAAACTGGAGCATGAGATTGCGCTTGCTTTTATCATACCGTCCATCGACAAGGATGTCAATCAGCGACAAGAGTTCCAGTTTATCTGGAGTTTCTAGCATCATTTCTTCCCAAGTGTAGCCCGTCCAGGACCAGATGTCTTTTTCTGGCAATTCCTTTCGGATGCGTTTAACGAGCGGCAAGAGGATACCTGTATTGAGAAATGGTTCTCCTCCTAGCAAGGTCAAACCTTGAACATAAGGCTGGGCAAGATCTTCCATGATTTGTTCTTCTAATTCTGCCGTATAGGGAATGCCTGCGTTGAAAGACCAAGTCGCAACATTATAGCACCCCTCGCAGTGAAACATGCAACCTGATACATAGAGAGAGTTGCGCACACCTTCTCCATCGACAAAGTTAAAGGCCTTATAATCAATGATTCGCCCTTTACTAAGCTCCTCGCTTTTCCATTCACCTGGTTTTGGTGTATTCCATGTCATCCTTCTACTCCAAGTCTATCCAATAGCGCTGACTTCTATCGATTGTATTTTCGTAAACACCGCCAGCGGAGAGAATCGTGCGGCGGCTGGCTTCGTTGTCTTCATCGCAGGTAATCAGCACTCGTTCCAATCCTTGCTTTCGAGCCTCTGCTAGTCCTAATCTCAACTGCTCCTTCCCATATCCTTTGCCTCGTTGACTGGGACGGATAGAATAGCCAATATGACCGCCTTCCACAAATAATTTGTCATTCAAGGACAAGCGCAGGGCTAAAAATCCCAAAGGCAAGCCAGTCTCATCAAAGGATAAAAATTTGATTGCAGGAACCCAGCCTACTGGCAGGTTGGCAGCATCCTCTTGCTGCTCTACAATCTTTAAACAATCCTCATAATCCTTTGCTCGCTTCCAAGCGGAGCCCATGCCACCGTGCATATAGGATTTTGCTGCATCGAACTCCGCAATCATCTCTAATATAGCTTCTTTATCTTCCAAAGTTGGTCGTCTTAGCTCCATGCTTCCTCCTTAATCGACATCAATCCAGTAGCGCTCCGTTCCGTTTCGAACATCCTCCAACTCCCCACCATTAGCTAAGATAACAGCTCGGCTTGCTGGATTTTCTGTGCTACAAGTCACTAAAGCTCGTTTAATATTCTTTCCCTTAGCAACTTGTAGACCTTGTCGGAGGGATTCTTTCGCATAACCCTTACCTCTTTCAGATGGACGAATGGAGTAGCCAATATGGCCCCCATTTTCTAGTAAGTAGTCATTTAATCGGAGACGAAGGTTGAGAAAGCCAAGAGCCTGGCCTGCTACGTCAAAACTAACCAGCTGGATAGCAGGAACCCAGTTTTCAGGAATATTGAGTCCCGCTTCCGCTTGAAGATTTTCTTCTAGCCACTCTTCATAAACAAAATTCTCAGCATCCCAAAATCCACCGTCGTGAGGGGACTGAGCTTGTTCAAACTCTGCCATTATCTCTAAAACTGTTTCTTTATCTGCCAATGTTGGTCTGCGTAGTATCATTTTCACCTCCAATTAAGAGAAAAGTGAGAGGCAACTCTCACTTTTATTTTTTCTTGTTCTTGTTTAAAAACTGTTCTCTGAGGTTGAGCAAGCGTTCTTTTTTACCTGTTCCACCTTTCGAGTGTTTCTCGTGATAACGGGTCACTTGTGCGCGTCCCTTATCGTCTAATTGGTATTTCCCCATTGCGTTTCCTTCTAATTTGTTACTTCATGTCCTGCCGTTTTAATGGTTGAGCCATTCATGTGTTTGACACGCGCAGCGATTTCCTTGTGGCGTCCGTTAACCATCGGACGCGCTTGAGGATTTCCCAGATAACCACACGTACGTTTGACTACATCTACTGTTTTAGGGTCGCTATTGCCACAGTTGGGACAAGCAAAGCCTCTCTCAGTTGGTTCAAAATCCCCTTCAAAGTCACACTTGTAGCAACGATCAATCGGAGTATTGGTCCCTAGATAGCCAACTCGGTCATAGGCATAGTCCCAAACAGCTTCCAGGGCCTTAGGATTTTGTTGAAGAACTGGATACTCACAATAATGGATAAAGCCACCTGACGCACCTGCTTCTGGATAAACTTTCTCAAAGTCTAATTTTTCAAACGGTGTTGGATTTTTACGAACATCGTAGTGGAAAGAGTTGGTGTAGTATTCCTTGTCCGTGATGTCCGGAATAGAGCCGAACTTCTCTGTATCCAAGCGACAGAAGCGGTCTGTCAGACTTTCAGACGGTGTGGAGTAGATAGAGAAATGGTAACCATATTGGTCAGACCACTCTTCCACACGACGTTTCATATCGCGAATGATATCCAATGTGAATTCCTTGGCTTCAGGATTGCTTTCCCAGCTGTTTCCAAAGAAGACCGTCGCAACTTCGTACAAACCGATGTAGCCCAGCGAAACTGTCGCGCGGCGATTCTTAAAGAGTTGATCTACACTTTCTTCTTTTCCGAGACGGCGACCGAAGGCTCCGTACTGATAAAGGATAGGGGCATTCGCTGGTGTTGCTTCCTTGGTCCGTTCAACACGGTAAACCAGAGCATCTTCTGCGATGTTCATACGCTCATTGAAGATTTCCCAGAACTTATTCAGATCCCCTTCAGACTCGAGGGCGATACGAGGCAGATTGACTGTCACAACACCTAGATTCATACGACCTGAATTGACCTCGACACCATTCTCATCCTTCCATCCTTGGAGGAAAGAACGGCAGCCCATAGGAACCTTGAAGGAGCCTGTCAGTTCGATAATCTTATCATAGGATAAGACATCTGGGTACATCCGCTTGGTTGCACACTCAAGAGCCAACTGTTTGATATCGTAGTTAGGTGACCCCTCCTCTAAGTTAAGGCCTCTTTTCAGCGTAAAGATGAGTTTAGGGAAGATAGCTGTACGGTGTTCTGAACCAAGCCCCTTGATTCGGATGTTTAAGATAGCTTTTTGAATTTCCCGCTCAAAACGACTAGTTCCTAGACCAAAACCGAGCGAAGTAAAAGGTGTTTGCCCATTTGAAGTGAAGAGAGTGTTGATTTCATACTCAAGAGATTGCATGGCATCGTAGATGTCCTTTTGCGTTTTCTTCCAAGCGTAATCTTCCCGTTTTTCAGGTAAGACCCACTCTTCTGCATCTTTGAGGTGCTTTTGATAATTCTTCTCTGCATATGGCGCCAATACTTCATCGATACGGTCAGCTGAGCAACCCCCGTACTGGCTAGAAGCAACATTGGCGATGATTTGTGAAATTTGAGCTGTTGCAGTCTGGATAGACTTGGGACTCTCTACCTCTGCATTCCCAATCTTAAAACCATTTTCCAACATGCCTTTAAAATCAATCAAACAGCAGTTGGTCATAGGAGTGTAGGGGCTGTAGTCCAAGTCATGATAGTGGATATCCCCTTTTTGATGAGCATTGGCTACGTGCTTAGGAAGCATTTGCAGCCCGATTGATTTCCCAACAATCCCTGCTGTCAAATCACGCTGGGTATTAAAGACATCACTGTCTTTATTGGCATTTTCATTGACAACTGCTTGATCTTTATTGAGAAGTTTATGGATACTAAAGTTTATATCTGTCGCTTTTGAGCGCTCAAAATCCCTTTGTGTCCGATAAGTGATATACTCCTCAGCCAGCGCATACTCTTTGGCTTCAAGGAGTTCATGTTCTACGACATTTTGAATTTCGTAAATCTTGACACCTTGAGGGAAGCGGCTGTGAATTTCCGTCACGATTCTTTCAACTAGACCATTTAGGCGTTTTTCTACTAGAGGCGTAACGTCCATAACCTTTTCCGCCGCCTTGTGGAGAGCCTTGTCAATCTTGTCTACATCAAACACCACACGTCTACCATCTCGTTTTTCAACGAACAAGGTGGGAACGGTTGCAAGCTTTTCTTCTAATACAATCATATCCATGCCCTTTTCTAAAATATTGTTGAATTGTTTATATTCAGTATTATACCACTCTAAAAATAAAAATCAATATCTTGTGTTAAAAATCCTAAAAATTTTAAAATTCCACAAGATATTGATTTTTTGTTATTTTGATTTATATAGTTTGAACTCGCTAGTATCTGTCTGAACAAGCTCATAGTTTTCACTGATCCAGCTCTCTACATCTGACCACAAGGCAACTTTTTGATTGACCACAATCATCTTCGGTTGATTCTCTTTCAGGTCATTCATCAGTTTGGTTTTATTTTCATCGCTTGCAGTATAAAGTGTTGGAGTTGATAGAGAAGTCGGCGCCAAGCGTTCACTTGCACGGTAGAAATCAGGACGATCATCCCAAGCATAGACACGATCCTCAGAACTCGTTTGTTGTTTGACCACGCTAGCAAGACGGTCTCTCTCCTGATAAGTCGCTGGGTGCGAAAGGTAGCGACTCACGATAGGAAGAACAATGAGATAGGCAAGGCCAATCAGTGGTAGATAGAAATTTCCTTTAAGGAAAGAAGTTTGTTTCTCACGTCTTCTTCTACGACGACCGCCTCCATCCGAAACATCTTCCTTGATTCCTGTCAGAAGGAGCAAGACCAAGAAAGGAATTAGCACCACAAGACGAGTACCGTTGATAGGTTCTTTGGAGAGAATCAAGATTCCCAAAGAAACCAACAATCCCAAGCTAGCAGCAATTGAGAGGGCATATTGCTTGGCTGGTTTTGACTGGAACAAGCCTGTAAAGAGCAAGACAAGGGAACCTAATCCAATAGCAAGCAAACCGTAGAAGGCTGCATTTTCAAGCAAATGCGAATTTGAAAAGAGGCTAAGAGTATTTACCGGATACAAGGTCTGGCTAATGGCATCTCCAAAACTACCTGTCCACACTGTATAGTAGCCTAAAGGATAGAATAAGAGTGAAAATCCTAGGGCTGACGCAAAGAACTGATATAAGCCATGAACAAAGTGACCTTTAGCTAGATTATAGCCGATGATGCCCAAGGCCAGTACAGTCGCAAACAAGACGGTTGGGATTGGCGCAAGGAAGAAAGCGAGAGCAAGGCTCATCCCCACTCGTACAAATCCTTTATCATCCTTTGGAAAAGCTAGATAATTTGTAACGATACTCAATGAATAAAATAGGAAAGGCAGGGCTAGCAAGAGAGCATAACCGCCACCAAAAGCGAGGCCCGCTACAAGCAAGTATAGAATAAAGACAACTCGCTTCGCTTCATTTTCTTGGCCGACAAGAGTATCCGCAGCCTTAAAAAGAAAAACACCTGCTCCAAACAAAGCCAACCACTCAACCAAAGCAATCAGAATACTGCCTTGAAAAAGGTAGGTTAGCACATAATAGAGCAATCCCTCCGTCCCAAAATAATCTGTATACATTTGACCATTTTGATGCAAGGCCCAACCGGTATAAAGATCCTGGGTTTGTTGCGGACTGACTAAACCAAAAATATTAGGTAGGGCAACCGAAATGGCTGTGGCCACTAAACTCCAAAGCAAAATACTAAAAAAGGGAATGGGAGCTCCTTCTCGTTTCTCTGGCACTGACCAGTCTTGGTAATGAGATTCTTCTTGTTTCTCATCTATTTTCCCGTATACGTTCATTCAATTTCTCCTCTAAGTTTATCTGTTTTAGTATATCAAAATCTTACAGGAATGTCAGCTTGGGATTGATATTTGCTGAATTTCTTATCCAATAGCGCAAAGCGTTCGATTTCACGAAAACGATGAAATCGACTATTACTATACTCTCTGATAAAATCATCATCTTCTAGATTAAGCATGGTTTTCTCCTTTACTTATCTATTCGTAAGAAAACAAAAAAGACCCAGCCTTGGGCTAGATCTTGGTCGATAGTTAGAGCATAGGTGCAAACAACTGGACAATTTCTTTGATGAGGCTTTGATACCAGCTAGTTTTGATAGTGTGGGGATAAATTTCTTGAGAAACTTTAAAAATCTCTTCGAAGTCTCTTTCAATATCGATGATGGACTGCGTTCTATAAAGCAAAACGGCATTTTCATAGTGGTGGAGCAAGCTCCGATAGTCAAAATTGATTGTTCCCACGGTGGCCACTTCTCCATCGACAAGCATTTGCTTGCTATGAAGGAATCCCGGACTGTACTCATAAATACGAACCCCCGCAGATAACAAGTCTGGATAGGCTCCACGAGTAACCAATTGGATGACCTTCTTATCTGGTATACACGGTGTTACAATTCGCACATCTACCCCTCTCAGAGCTGCATTTTTGATACTTTCGGTGAGATCATAGTCCGCAATCAGATAGGGAGTCGTGATATAGACGTAATCTGTAGCTTGATTGATAAGATTTTGGTAGACCGTTTTTCCAACTTGAGCTCGGTAGATGGGTTTTGGTCCACTACTATAGGGAATACAGAGCCCCATCCCATCTTTGGGCTGATTTTCGAGATGGTATTGGTCAAAGTCACTAATCTCTCCACGGTTGATATACCATGCAGATAAAAAGAGTCTGGTAAAAGCCTTTACTGCTGGACCATCCAACCGAATACCGCTATCCTTCCAGTAACCAAAACGTTCGATATGGTTGATATACTCATCAGCCAGATTGATACCACCTGTATAGGCAATTTGACCATCGATAATCATGATTTTACGGTGATCACGGTTGTTATAAGCAACGGTCAAACGTGGAATCACCTTGTTAAATTTGTGAGCTTCAATCCCTCGACCACGAAGCTGGATGGTGTAATCTCCAGGCAAGGTTGCCATACAACCAATATCATCATAGAGAAGCTTCACTTCTACACCTTGAGCTGCCTTTTCTTCCAAAATCTCCAAAATACTATTCCACATCAAACCTTCTTCGATGATATAGTATTCGAGAAAGATAAACTTCTCAGCTTTCTTGAGATCCTCTAGCATCTGATGCCACATGCTTTCACCAGATGCAAAAAATTGTGTATCCGTTCGATCATAGACATCGGCATTCGTATCCATACTGAGGAGAGATTTGATAACGCCGTAAGCCGACTTGTCTTGTTCTTTTAACTCCAAACGAAGAGCTCTACTATTGTCCTCTCGATCAACCATTGATTGGAGCTGCTTTAGCTGCTTCATTTCCTTTTTAGATAAACGACGCTCTCCAAACATGATATAGAGTAAGGGGCCAAACACTGGTACAAAGGCTACTAATAGCCATGTTACCTTACTCTCAGGATTCATGGACCGATTGACAATCGATACAATGGTCGCTAAACTCACTAAAATGACTAGGATAATCCAGACAATTGGAGCCATTTGCCCTAGATAGAGAAATAAACCAAAGACGATAAACAACTCTGCCAACATGATGGTAATACTGAAACCATATTTGGACATGAGTAGCTGCATTTTTCTAGCTGTCATACATCCCCTTTCTTTTCTGACATTCTCCTTAACTGCTTGATAAACTACTGTTTCTACTAGTATACCTCAGTTCAGGGGTAGATGGCAACCGTTTACCTTTGCTCAAGTTCCAGTCGTTCCGTGTTTAGATGATTATTACAATTTCAGAGCCAACATATTGACCGTCATACCAGCTGCAGTTCCCATAAGGTAAACGACATCTCCCTCCTTGATAAGTCCATGCTCCAAAGAATAAGCCAGGCCAAACGGTACAGAGACTGACACCATATTTCCATAGTCAGTGACGAGATTGAGGTACTGATCCTCAGCCACACCTAGTTTTTCCATGACCAAAGGAAGAGCACGACTTGCTTGGTGAGGAATGATATAGTCCACGTCTGCCAAGGCTAGCTGTGTTTTTTCTTGAAACTCTTCAAACATGACTGGGATTTTACGAGCAGACAAGAGGAGGATTTTCTTCCCCTTCATGTCAAACATATAGTTGGTCTTCGTCGCTTCAGAGTACTCTTTTGGTTGAAAAGAAGTCAGACCTCCACGAATCTCCGTATCGTGAGCCCCTTCTGACCAAGTACGTTGGAGACTAGCAATGACCCCTTTTTCCTGATGACTTTTTTGGAAAATAAAGGCTGCTGCCCCGTCACTAAAGAGTTCAAAACTTTCTTTTTGCTTGGGATTGAGCCCTAAACTTCCAACCTCACTAGACACAATCAAGACACGATTGTATTCGCCCGCCTCAATCAAGTGGGACATAGTCGATAGAGCAGAAATAAAGCTGGTACAGGTTGTATTGATGTCCATTGCTGGAATTGAGAATCCTTTTGCCACGCGCTCATGAATCAAGGCAGCCGTACAAGGAATCGGCTGGACACCTACTGCACTAGCTGATACAAGGCAATCGATATCTTTAATATCTAAATTTGCATGTTCAAGTGCACGCTGGATAGCTCTTTCTGCCAAGTCAAGTTGCGTTTCTTCATTTTCAACTACACGATAACGGGTCTGGTCTTTAAATTGAACTGTATGCTTTGGAAGGCAAATGCCATAACCTGCGATTTCTACATGTCTTTTTACTTCTGTCATTGTCTTTCTTCCTTTCATAAACGTTGGATACGTTTGAGTTTACGGCCAGTATCCCAGTGATAATCTGAAAATTGGATTTGAGGAACTATGAACTCTTTTTGCTGGGCCAAGAGTTGGAACTGTGCTAAAATTGCTGTCTCTACGTCCTCATCTAGTTGGCTTAGACAAACTTCCACTAATTTCTCAGAATGTTGCTTAACTTGATAATCTCCTACATTCTCCACAAAGAGGATGCAACGCCTAATAAAGTCTGGATAGATCGTTACCTGCCCCCCATCCAGTCCTTCAAAATAGAAGATGTCGTCAGAGCGTCCTTCGACCTTGTCAATCCGTGTATAGTAGGAGCCACAGGGACAAGGCTCCGGATTTTCAACCAAGATATCATTGAGCTGGTAGCGATAAATAGGCTGACTACTTCGCTTAAAGTCCGTAATCACTGGATAAAAACGGCGGTCATCTAGATACTGCTTTTCTACAAAGATAATGTCTTCGTTGAGATGCAGATTGCCAGCTGAGCAAGTGCAGGCTAGGAAACCTTCTGTCGCCTGATAAACTTGGTCAATGATGGATAGTGAAAAAGCTTCTGCGATCCGTCCCCTATCACTATCTTCCAAGATTTCCGCCACCGAAACGATTTTTTGTGGGTGAATAGCTAACTCTCCATCCTTGAGACGCTTGCTCAATTCAACCAACATCGAGGCTGGCGCCACAATAATCGTTGGTTGATAGTTGTTGAGTCGCTCGATATGATCATCTGTATGTTTGAAAATATCAAAATACTCTAGACGAATGAGCGCCGTATTGATGGTCTGATAGAGTTCATTATCAGCTCTCAGGAAAAAGGCGATGCGATGTCCAAAAAGCTGCCCCTTGGGCAACATCTTTGCCAAGATAGCCGCAGCCCACATACTTCGCTCTTTCTCTGTTGTGATAAAGAGCCCCCGATGTCCAGACGTCCCTGAAGACAGACCGACGGCTACTTCTCCTTTAAGTTCAGTGAAGTCACGGGTCTTCTCACTTTCAATAGCTAAGGATAAGGCTTCATCACGATCCACTCCTTGGGTGTTGAGCTCATTGAAATGTTCCATCATAAAAGCCTTGTCCATATGGTCAAAGTTGCTAGGAACCCCATTTTTAAAGTAGGGCGACTCTCGCTTTAAAAAGTCCATATAGTTAGCTAATTGCTTTTTCTGATAGTTTTCTACTGCTTCTCGAGATTTGAAATGATGAAGCCAACGAGTTTGGATAAAGGTTTTAAGAAAGGTTATTTTTTTCATGTAAGATTGACTCTATCCTTTCTACAGGATCATGGTTAACAACTACCTCGATACCGTCCTTTAAGACTTCCTCCAGAAACTCTGTCCCCCTGATATAGTCGGCCCTATTATCCTGGACCAAGGAAGGAATCAGGTGCATCTGCTTAGTGTAAGGTAAGAGGTCAATTCCCCAACAGAGGTCCGCTGCAATGAGGAGATTAAGGTATGGAAAATATAGACAGGCTTGCCCCCTAGCATGCCCGTCAACAGAAGAAACTAGGATACTGCCATCTCCAAAAAGATCACAAATCGGACGATAGGGAAAAGTTGAATCTTGCTGGTCAGCTCTGATAATGGTCAGTCTTTTCTCAAAATCAGCTGGTAAAAACTCCTTGAAAATCAGGTCTTTCAACTTGGGTTTTTGGTAGACTTCATATACTTCTTTTGTCAAGATAAAGGTTGCACGAGGAAAGAAACTAGCTCCTCCCAGATGATCTGGATGTAGGTGTGATAGAAGAACATAGTTAATTTCTTCTGGTTTGATTCCCTTCGCTTCCAGCAAACGTGAAATCTGGTCCTTCTCCGTCATTTGAACGGGCGTTCCTAGCCGATAGAAACCATAGCGAAGCCGGGTCTTAATATCGTAATGATAGCCTGTGTCATAGAGGAGATAGCCCTTGTCCCTGTGTTTGATAAGAAAAACACCTGCTGGAAAGGTCATCTTTTGATTCTTAACTCCCTTAAATAGCAAACCTGTGTAGCTGGTACAATAGCCTGCTGGGAAATAATCAATGCTTTCGATAATCTTGGACATATTGTTCAATCCCTTCCGAAATACTGATCTGAGGGCGATAACCCAAGTCTCGCTCCGCCTTGCTGATGTCCAGCGTCTGACTATAACGGAGCAGATAATAGGTATAGCGTGTCAGTGGCGGTTCACCTTTGAGTTTTAATACCTTATACAGAAACTCTAAACTACTGGCAATAACTGAAAGAAGAGGAGCTGGCACTTTTCTGTATGTTATTGGATAACCCAACCCTCTCAAGGTTTCTTCTATCAAATCCTTAAAGGCTCTTGGTTCCCCATTGGTAATATTATAAACTTCGCCACTAGCTTGAGGGGCCTCTAGTGCCAAGCGAATTGCCAGAGCGACATTTTCCACACAGGTCATATCCATGAGCTGACGACCATCCCCTATCAAGGGAATGCCAATCTTCTGACTGAGTTTGAGAACTCGGGGCAAAATACTGGTATCCCCAATCCCAAAAAGCCCACGAGGTCGTAAGATAATACTCGGAACATCGGGATAGTCCTTAAACAGCTTCTCCGAAGCCAGCTTACTACGAATGTAGTTGTTCAGATTATTTTCCTGAGGCGCAGCACTTTCTTTGATAGCTAACTGATCTCGAGGCGCAGCATAGATGCTAGGCGAGGACACATAAACCAAACGCAGAATACCAGCCTCTCGGCAAGCATCCAGAACATACTTGGTCCCTAAGACATTTGTCTGGTAGAAATCCTCCCAAGGCCCCCAAACGGTAGAAAGAGCACCCGCATGCACAACCATGTCCATCCCCTGACAAACCCGAGCCAAGTCCTCTTGCTTGGTCAAATCTCCCTGAAAAAATGCCACAGAGGAGTTTTCTAAAGACTGACCCACATTGCGATTGCGTCCAAAAGCGCGTACCTGATAGCCCTGCTGACTAAGCTCTTCAACAACATACTTGCCTAGAAAGCCCGTAGCACCTGTCACCAATACTTTCTTCATTTTTTACTTCTCCTTGTCCCCTAAGAGCCGATGTATTTCGCTCTTCAGAATCTCTGTTGGCTGATAGATTTGAGCTGCACGACTAAGTCTGTTCAAGTCTGGCCAGTCATCTCTAGCCAACAACTCATCAAAGGCACGTCCAATCGCTTCCGTATCCTCTCGTTTAGCAGTCAAGGCAATCCCTGCCTCTAATCCACGAACTGCATAGTCATACTGATCATAGTCATGGGGGAGAATCAAGGCAGGCTTACCATAGATGATACACTGGTAAAAAATACCCGCACCACCATGATGAATCACATAATCCATCTGAGGAATGTACTCCTTATAGGGAAGATAGGATACCACAGAAACATTGTCCATGAGCTCTTCACATTGGAAGTCTTGTCCGCCAAACCCCAGAGTCACAAAGAAGTGGCAATCTGGATGTGCTTCTGCCAATTGTTGTGTCTGATAGAGGAGATTGTCTTTAGCCCATGCTAGCTGAGTGCCACAGGAGACAAGGACCTTCTTATAACCTGCATAAGGAGACAAATCGAGTGGATAATTTTCTGCCCTCTCAATCGAAGAGCCAAAAGGTCCCACCCAAAGGTAGTGCTCTGGAAAACCGCTTTTCAGCTCCAACTCTTTCATCCCAATTCCCAAGATGGAATAGGGTGAATAGATGGTTTCCTGACCTTTCTGATTGTAGAGCTTAAAATCGTAACGTTTCAATCGTTCTCTCAATAAAAAGCTTACGATTCGTTTCCCTAAACGAGTTCCTTTTCTTCCTAACCATTGCTGAGCAGATTGGAAAGATGTTTTTGGACTGCCCATTCCTCCAAAGAAACAAGGCGGTCCATCTGTCGTTTCAATGGCAAACTGTGTCGCCATCGTGGTAATCCAGGGAATATTCAACTGTTCCGCTACAAGTCCTCCAGAGAGGGTTATAAAGTCCGCAATCACAATATCCGGTCTATTTTCCTGCCACTCTTGCACTAATTGATCTGAAACCACATTGATCAAATCAAGACTAGCTGACAACTGTCGATAAGCAGAAAAAAGGTTTAACTGCCCTTCATTGTTAGCTACACGCTCAAACTCATCTACACAATTTTCTAAAATGGGAATCACCTGGAATCCCATCTCCTCTGCTACAGTTTTTCGTTGTGGTCCTGTAAATAATCGAATCTCATACAAGGGATCCTTCAACAAGGGTGCAAGTAAATTCAGTGTTGGGAAGAGATGCCCACTCAAAGGAACTACAACCACATCAATTTTGATTTTTCTCATATGTCTAGGATAGCAAATTTTTAAAAAAAGAACTACCAAAATGATAGTTCTTTCCAACATTATTTATATTTTGAAGAATAAGTTCCTTCCACTCTACTTAGTCTTTAAAAAAGTTCTTTGTAGAGAGCAATGGTCTCTTCTAAAGTTGGCATAAATGGATTGCCTGGCGCACATGCATCAATCAAAGCATTCTTAGAAAGGTAGTCAAAGTCAAAGTCTTTTTCTTGGATACCGAGTTCAGTGAGTTTCTTCGGAATACCAACTGTTTCAGACAGTTTTTCAATCTCAGCGATAGCATAGTCAGCACATTCTTGGTCTGTTTTCCCTTCCACATGGAGTCCCAAGGCCTTGGCTACATTGCGGAAAGCTTCTGGTACACGTTTGGCATTTTCACGCTCTACAACTGGGAGAAGCATGGCACAGCAGACACCATGTGGCAAGTTATATACCGCACCGAGTTGGTGAGCCATAGAATGAACATAGCCCAAACCAGCATTGTTAAAGCTCATACCACCGAGGAAGATAGCATTGACCATCGCCTCACGCGCTTCAATATCTTGGCCATTTGCCACAGCACGAGGAAGATACTCCTTGATGAGTTCAATCGCTCCGATAGAGAGTTTCTTGGTCACATTATAAGCACCTGGTGTTACTAAAGCCTCGACAGCGTGAGTAAGAGCATCCATACCTGTCGCCGCTGTCAATCCTTTCGGTTTTGAAAGCATGAGTTCTGGATCATTGACAGAGATGAGGGCGAGGCTGTTCTTATCAACCATTACCATCTTGACCTTGCGTTCTTCGTCAGTAATAACATAGTTAATGGTAATTTCTGCAGAAGTTCCAGCTGTTGTATTGATTGCAACCACTGGCAAGCCTTTTTTAGCAGACTTGTGGAGACCTTCGTAGTCCTGTGGTTTTCCACCATTTGTAGTGATGATAGAGATACAACTAGCGGCATCCTGAGGAGACCCTCCCCCAAGACTGATGATGAAGTCACATCCATGCTCTTTCAGAGCAGCAACCCCATCTGTAACGTTCTTGCAAGTCGGATTTGGCTCCACATCGCTAAAAATCACATATTCGATCCCTTCAGCATCTAATGGTTTTAGGACCTTAGGTAAAATATCACTGCCTTCGATGAACTTATCTGTCACCAAAAGGGCCTTCTTATACCCCAGTTCCTTGATATACGGGCCTACTTCATTTACAACACCTTTACCGATAAGGTTAACTGATGGAACGTAAAATGTAGCCATATGCTTTTCCTCCTGCGCCTCTGCGCTAATTGATTATTTACTATAAGTATACGACCTTATAAGAAGTTTTACAAACATTTGTAAGCGTTTTAAGTAAAAAGTTAGTAAAGAACAGCCAACCCTTTTTTCAAGAAAAAAGCTCCAAAAAGATAGCTTTCATCTCATTGGAACTTTTACTGAATCATTATTGCTTAGTTAATACCACTCGGTCAGATGCCTCTCGGTCCATATCGTCGATAATCAATTGATTACCATTAACCGTGTAAATTTTGACATCATCACCGATAATGACACGTTGATTTTCTGGCTCAAAGCTGACTTGCTTGATTTCCTTATCTCCATCTGGCTCGACTTCAGTCCATGTACCAGTTTTACCTGTTACAACAAGAGTGATTTGGTCATTCTCATCTTTTCCAGTATAGGTACCATCGATATTCGTAGGTTGATCTACAGTAGTGTCCTGACTTGAGGATGCCTGTGATTGACTAGCACTTGTCGCAGCGCTAGAAGATGATTCTTGTTGAGTAGATGATTGCTGCGCCGATTGCTGGGTAGGGGCTTGTGCCTTAGGTCCACAAGCTGCTAAAAGACTAAGAATTGCTAGGGAAGCAATAGAAAGTGTGAATGTTTTCGTTTTCATAGCGATTTCCTTTCTTTTGTGCCAATAATTTGCTGGAATCGTTTCCAGATATACCTCCTACCTACAGTATAGCAACATAAACCTATAAGGTCAACTAATCTCATCGCTTTCAACCAAACTCCCTCGGACTTCCGAGATAAAGTAGAGGGATCCCGTCACGAAAAGCAAGTCCTGGTCATTGGCCTTATCTTCAAATTCTCTGATAAAGTCGCCATAAGAAGGAATCAAATCATAACCTACCACATCTTTTTCATCCAGAGAGCCTTGGTAGTCAAAGCCTGTTACCTTAAGTTCCACCTCAGGTAACTGCTTAGATAGATAGCCTAACATCCCCTGATAATCCTTGCGTTTAAGTGCTCCAAAAAGGATATGAACCTGGTAACCTTGCTGGATTTTCCCCTGGATAAACTCTACTAGACGAGTCAAGGCTGGCAGATTGTGAGCCCCATCTAGGTAGATTTGCGGACGAATCCGTTCCAATCGACCTGCCCAGTTTGTCTCCTTCAAAGCCCGTCTGACAAGCACTTCTTCGACCCTTTCACCTCTTGATGCCATAAACAGAAGAAAAGTTTGTAAAGCCAAGGCGGCATTTTCTTGCTGATAAACACCTTCCAAACTAATTTCAAGTTGTGAAAAATTCGCTAGGCTGCTTGAAAAATCCCCAGCATTCAAGGAGAAGTCTAGCCCAGCTTGATAGAGATCCACACCTAACTCTCTTGCTGTATTTTGACAGACAAGTTTAGCTTCTGGAGCGAGCTTAGCAATGACTGCCTGCTTGCCGGCCTTGAAAATACCAGCTTTCTGCTCGGCTATTTCCTCTAGACTATCGCCCAAGGTCTCCTGATGATCTAGCCCAATGGAAGTAATAACTGCAATCTCTCCTGTTACGACATTAGTCGTGTCAAGCAAACCACCAATCCCCACCTCTAGCAGGACTAGATCCACTCCCTGCTCTTTAAAGTAAAGCAAGGCAATCAAGGTCAACAATTCAAAGAAAGACAATTGATCGTGTGTCTCTAAAAGAGTTTTCTCCATCTCCTTGACTTGGTTAGCTATACGTACAAAGTCTTCATCTGCGATTGGTTCCCCATTGATACAGATTCGATCATGGATGCTGATGATATGAGGAGAGGTAAAAGTACCAACTTTTTTACCATGAGCAACAAACAACTCCCTCATGAAGGCAATAGTTGACCCTTTACCGTTAGTCCCTGTTACGTGGATAATAGGATAAGTCCTCTCTGGATTCCCCAGCAAATCCACTGCTCGCTGCATTCGTCCAAGTCCAGATCTAAAGTTTAAACCAATCCGACTATGCAGCCATTCTTCTACTTCAAACATACATATCTCCTTAACAAAAGTCCAATCAACTACCGCATCAAAGTATGATTACAAATAAAAAGTGAGGTCAGGACTAAAATCCCAACCTCTTACCTGGTTAGCTAATCACTAGCTACAATGAATTTCAACGTGGGCTAAAAACGTCCACTGGATGTTCCAACTCTTTCTAGTTTCTAGGAGTTGGGGTGATACAGTCTCCCAGACTTACCAGTTCTCTCTTATTTAAAGGAACTGGGGTAAAAATATCCACTGGATGTTCCAACTCTTTCTAGTTTCTAGGAGTTGGGGTGATACAGTCTCCCAGACTGTATCACTCCTCCATAAAGCTGTTGAAGACTTCTTCAATCATGTTCCATTCGTCTTCTGAGTCTTCTGGGATTGGTTGCAATTCGCCTTCTGTTCCGTCTTCATTTTCG
The DNA here is from genome assembly GCF_023110055.1 of Streptococcus oralis. Taxonomy (GTDB): domain Bacteria; phylum Bacillota; class Bacilli; order Lactobacillales; family Streptococcaceae; genus Streptococcus; species Streptococcus oralis_BY. The sequence continues at coordinate 1,360,928 of NZ_JALDVG010000001.1, forward strand.
ATGAATGAGTAAGCTTGAATTTCAACTTCACCATTTTCATCTTCTTCTGCATTAACTGGCACTAGCAGAACATAATTTTTACCAAATTCTTCTTTCCCATCGATGGTCAAAAGAATTTCAAACAAGGTTTCATTTCCTTGCTCATCTACTAGTGTAATCAATTCACGTTCTTCGTGGTCATGGTTGTGATCGTGTGACATAGTTTCTCCTCTGTCTTAAAATTTTCTATCTAAATAATTTTGCAAAATCAGCTGAGCAGCCAACTTATCAATAACTTTCTTGCGTTTGTTACGGCTGATATCTGCTTGTTCAATCAACATACGCTCCGCAGCGACCGTTGTCAAACGCTCATCCTGATAGTCTACTGGCAAACCAAAGAGTTCTTCTAGCTTGGCACCATAGGCTTGACTGGCTTCTACTCGCGGACCGCTGGTATTGTTCATGTTCTTTGGCAGACCTACTACAAAGCGTTCTACCTTATAGCTGTCAACCAATTCCTTGATACGGTCAAAACCAAACTGGCCCTGATCCTCATTAATCTGGATGATTTCAAGTCCCTGAGCGGTGAAGCCTAGGGGATCGCTAATCGCCACCCCTACTGTTTTTGAACCGACGTCCAATCCCATAATTCTCATAGATTATAGATCGACTCCTTGTCCCTTAAGGTAGTAGCGTACCAGTTCTTCAACAATTTCATCACGCTCATACTTACGGATTTGATTTCGTGCATTGTTGTAACGAGGAACGTAAGCAGGGTCTCCACTCAATACATAACCGACGATCTGGTTAATCGGATTGTAGCCCTTGTCATTCAAAGAAGCATAAACATCTGTCAATGTTTCGCTAATTTCTTTCTTATTGGAATCATCCAATTTAAACCGTACAGTTTCTTCAGTAAATCCCATTCTAACACCCTCTTTCCTTAGAATACTACTATTATAGCACATTCCCTGACGTTCTACAAATAAGTCAGTCTATTTATTTGGATTTTCTTACTGTTCCGTCGCCCCATTTGCCACTCTGTCAGCAATATACTGGCTAGGTTCGTTTTTTAAGAGATTTTCCAGGCCGATATTTTTTAAATATTCCAGCTGAGATGCCTTTTTGACATCCAATACTTGAAAATCATAAGTCGTTGTCGTCTGGATTTCTGTCTCGCTGAGTAGCTTGGTTTCCAGTGTAAATCCTGCTAGTTTGCGTGCCTCTTGGATGGTCTCATCCTTCTCTTCAGCTTCTAGAAGCGCTTTTTGCGTCTCCTCTAGGCCATTTTCAGAGATAAAGGTCTTGAGTTCATCCCCGACAGGTCGTTTTTGCTGGATGGTCAAGGTCAAAAACTGATTACCTTTATAGGTAATGATCTGAATCTGTTGCGTTCCATTTTCTGACTTCGGCATCAACAGGGTCTTGGTGACAACCGTATTCTTTTCGGCATTGTCCAAAACGGGAAGGTTTGATTGGAGAGGTTCAGATGCTGTTGTGGAAGCAGCAGGAGTTTCCTTTTTTTGCCCACATCCCGCAAGCAAAAAGAGGAGAGCAAAACTAGCAATTAGTAACTTTTTCATAATTCCTCACTTGATTTTAAAACAACAGAGCAAACAAGGCCAGGAGTCACTCCCAGCCTTGATGTTTTATAGAGCTGCACGTAGACGTGCTTCTGCATTTTCTACATTACGGACAGAGCGTGGCAAGAAGGCACGGATATCATCTTCTTTATAGCCGACTTGCAGGCGCTTCTCATCAACGAGAATCGGACTCTTTAAGATCCGTGGTGTTTCCATGATTAAGTTGAGCACTTCATTGACACTCAAATCCTCGATGTCAACTCCAAGTGCCTTAGCGTAGCGGTTTTTTGACGAAACGATACTGGCAATTCCATTATCTGTTTTCGTGAGAATATCTAATAACTCTTCTCTTGTAATTCCTTCTTTACCGAGATTTTGTTCTTTATAACTTAACTGGTGGGCATTGAGCCAGGTTTTCGCTTTTTTACAGCTAGTACAACTTGAGACTGTATAAATTTTGATCATGTACCTACCCCTTTCGCTACATGTTACTATCAGTTTAGTCTATTATACCATAAAAAACATCCGACTTGCGACCTATTTTTAAAAAAAATTAACTTTTTTCGCGATTTTCGTACTTTTTTCTTGACAAAATCAATTTATAACCAACTTTTAAATTTTTTGATATAGATTCGTTTTACAACTGTAACACTTATCATATAGAGAACGATAATCAAAAGCAAAAAGAGGAAATAAATTGGTTCCAAAGGGGTTAAATGAAGCAGGCTAGCAATTGAAGAGTAGGGAAGGAAGGTCACAAAACTAGCTGCTAGCAAGGTTGTTCCAAGAACAAACCATGATGGACGACTTTGTAAGAAAGGAAGTTTTGCTGAACGAAGCATATGGATAACCATGGTTTGGGACCACATGGATTCAATGAACCAACCTGTCTGGAACAAGATGATAAAGCCCGTTGCAGACTCTGCTCCGTGAGCATAAGCTTGGCCTGTCGCTATTGGGACAATGACAAAATAGAGCAAGATAAAGGTTAAAATATCAAAGGCAGAAGAAATCGGACCCATCCAAATCATAAAACGAGTAATAGACTTAGCCTCCCACTTATGAGGATGCTTCAAAAAGTCTTCATCCACATTATCAAATGGCAAGGCAATGCAAGAAAGGTCGTAGACGAGGTTTAACACAATCAAGTGAATCGGAGCCATAGGAAGGAAAGGTAAAAAGATACCAGACACTAACAGAGAGAAAATGTTCCCGAAATTAGAGCTGACCGTCATCTTGATATATTTGGTCATATTAGCGTAGACCTTACGCCCTTCAACCAGCCCTTTTTCAAGCACCATCAAATCCTTATCTAGCAAAATGACATCAGCCGTTTCTTTGGCAATATCTACTGCTGTATCAACAGAAATCCCCACATCTGCCACTTTCATAGAAGGGGCATCATTGATCCCATCTCCCATATAGCCGACACAATGTCCATTCGATTTGATTTGTAAAATGATTCGTGCTTTTTGATCCGGAGAGAGTTTGGCGAAGACCGTCACCTTCTCAACTGCTTGGGCCAACTCTTCGTCTGTCATGGCATCAATATCAGAACCCAACAAGATTTGATCAACGTCTAGACCAACTTTTTCGCATACTGCTTGGGTTACCTTCTCATTATCCCCCGTCAAGATTTTGGTTTGAACACCATGCTCTAACAAAGCTTGGATAGCAGGTGCTGCAGATGGTTTTGGTGGATCTAGGAAAGCAAGATATCCTGTTAGAATCATCTCCTTTTCATCTTCAACGGAGTAAGCAAAACCTTCTTTTAGGCCTGTTTTATAAGCGACTCCCAAGACTCGCAAACCTTGCTGATTGAGTTGGTCTACTTCTTTTAAGATTTCCACTCGGATATCATCCGTCAGAGGACTAATCTGACCTTGATATTCCACATGGGTTGAAATCGCAAGCATTTCCTCTAGGGCACCCTTGGTTACCAAGCTAACAACTTCATTCTCATCCTTGACGATGACACTCATCCGTCTGCGTTCAAAATCAAAGGGTAATTCATCGATTTTTTGGAAGCTAGTATCCAAATTTTGTAGAATAGCGTGTTCTTTAGCTTCTTTTTCAGTTCTACTGATAATGGCACGGTCCATCAAGTTTTTCAAACCGGTTTGAAAATAGGAATTGAGGTAGGCCCGTCTCAACACAGACAAATCCAAATCTCCATGTATATCCAAAGGATATTCAAGGACAATTTCGTCTTGGGTAAGGGTTCCGGTTTTATCCGTACACAGGATATCAATAGCACCTAGGTCTTGTATGGCATTGAGTTTTTTGATGACCACTTTTTCCTTGGCCATGATAATGGAACCTTTTGCTAAACTGGCCGTGATGATCATAGGAAGCATCTCAGGTGTCAATCCAACACCAACACTCAGTGCAAACACACCTGCTTCCAGCCAGTCGCCGTCTGTCAAACCATTGGAGAGAAAGACGATGGGAACCATGACCAACATCAAACGGATCAAGAGCCAAGAGATGCTGTTCATCTCCCGTTCAAAAGAGGTCGGTTCGTCATAGGTATTGAGGGTCTGCTCGATTTCTCCCATCATGGTATCATCACCGACCGCTAGAATCAAAGCCTTGGCACTTCCTGATATCACGTTGGTTCCCATAAAGGCGAGCGCTTCTGCTTCTAGCAGACTATCGAAGTTTGACTGACTCATTTTTGACAAGGCTAGTTTTTCAACCGAGTCACTTTCACCTGTCAAACCAGACTGTTGGACAAAGAAATCACGTGATTCAATTAAAATGAGGTCTGCTGGAATCATGTCCCCAGCACTTAACTTGACTATATCTCCAACGACCAAATCTTCAATTGCAACCTCTAAACTCTGGCCTTCGCGAATAACTGTGGCAGTGTTCACAATCATTTTTGATAGATTGGTCGCAGCCTTATCACTCCGCAGTTCTTGGACAAAGCGTATGCCACCAGAGATTAGAATGAGAACGACGATGATGATAGAGGTCGTCGGATCTTCTTGTCCAGGCTTCGCCAACCAGACATTGGTCACCATGGAGATCATAGCGATGACTAGCAGGATGATTGTAAATGGATTGATAATAGATTCGTAAATCTTTTTGAGGATACTGTCTTCTTGACCCTTGGTGATGGTGTTTTCGCCATATAGGTCACGATTTTTCTCCACCTGCTCCTCAGTCAAGCCTGTTAGACTTGTCTTATAAAAAGATAGAGTTTCGTTTAAAGGTGTGTGAATAGCTGCTGCTAATCTTTCTTTTGTAGTTTTCATTGGTTTCTCCTATCTGTATGAATGATGTGTTTCATACACAGAGACCAATCACTTTATAAGGGCAGAACGACACAAATCAGCGATTGGCTGTGTATGTGCGGTTCTGGATGATCGTCAATTTGCATCGTTTTTCTCCTTTCTTTTTCTTAAAACAGTAGAAAATCCCACCATAAAATGGCAGGATTAAAAAACTAATTATCTGTTTTTTCGTTCAAGCTTTAACTCCATAGGGCGATGAAATGAGCTTAGTCTTGGCCTTCGCGACCAGGACTGTTGACCAACGAGTAGTGTCTCCACTGCTTTGCGGTAGTCATCCGTATCCCTATGGTAGCCTCACCTACCGTTTTCGTCTATCAGTATAAACCTTTAAAATATAAAAGTCAACGATTTATCATAATTTTCTTAAATAACAATTAATTCCTTCGGCGCTAGAGTCAACAATTCGCAACCGTTATCTGTAATCAGGATATCATCCTCGATACGAACCCCGTATTTACCTTCAATATAGATACCTGGTTCATCAGTCAAGACCATACCAGATTTAATGACTTCTTTGGAAGTTTGGCTAAAGTAAGGTTCTTCGTGAATATCCAGTCCGATACCGTGTCCAATACCGTGGGTAAAGTAGTCGCCATAGCCTGCCTCGATGATAATATCACGAGGGATTTTGTCAAAGTCGCGAAAACCTAATCCTGCCTTAGCCTGGTCAATCAAGGCTTGGTTGGCTTTCAGGACAGTATTGTAAATCTCTGCCTGCTCGTCACTGACATGACCGAGGTAGATGGTCCGTGTCATATCGCTGACATAGTGGTCGTAGAGACAGCCGAAGTCCATGGTAATGGCTTCTCCCGCTTCAACTGGTTTGTGCATTGGATGGGCGTGAGGTTTAGAAGAGTTGATGCCACTTGCTAAAATGGTATCAAAAGACAAGCCTGCCGCTCCTAGCTCACGCATGCGGAAGTCAAGGAAGTTGGCAATCTCAATTTCAGTCTTTCCTGGTTTGATAAAGTCAAGTGCATCTCGGAAGGCTTGGTCTGAGATAGAACACGCCTTGCGAATAGTCGTAATCTCCGCCTCATCCTTAATCATACGAAGTGCTTCTACAAACTGAGTCTGTGGAAGCAAGTCGATCCCTGCAAAAGCTGCCTGCATACGGTGGTAATAAGAGACCGAAATCTCGTCCTCAAAACCGATGCGAGACAAGCCCATATCCTTAACGATGCCTGCAATGACAGCCAATTCATCGCGGTCAGCCACAATCTCAAAACCTGTTACTTCTTGCTTAGCAGCAATGATATAGCGAGAGTCTGTCACCAAGACCTGACGATCACGGCTGATAAAGACGGTTCCGTTTGAACCCCAAAAACCAGTCAGGTAATAGACGTTTTTAAGGTTGTTGATGATGATGCCATCTAGTTCTTTTTCTTGCATTTTAGCTAGAAATGCTTGCACACGTTTATTCATGATGTAACTTTCCTTTCAAATAGTGTCCTGTGTAGCTGGCTTCATTGGCCGCTACTTCTTCTGGAGTTCCTGTTTCGATGATGGTTCCACCACCGACACCGCCCTCAGGTCCCAAATCGATGATATGGTCTGCCGTCTTGATAACATCCAGATTGTGCTCGATGACGAGGACTGTATTGCCATCGTCGACAAAGCGAGCTAAAACCTTGAGCAAGCGAGCGATATCCTCGGTATGAAGCCCTGTCGTCGGTTCATCCAGAATGTAGAAGGATTTTCCTGTCGAGCGTTTGTGGAGTTCACTAGCCAACTTCATACGCTGAGCTTCTCCTCCAGAAAGGGTGGTAGCCGGTTGCCCTAGCGTTACATAGCCCAGTCCCACATCCTTGATGGTCTGAAGTTTGCGTTGAATCTTGGGAATGTGTTGGAAGAATTCCACCGCATCGTTGACGGTCATGTCCAAGACCTGCGAGATATTCTTTTCCTTATAGTGGACTTCTAGGGTTTCACTGTTGTAGCGGGTTCCGTGGCAGACTTCACAAGCCACATAAACATCTGGCAAGAAGTGCATCTCGATCTTGATAATCCCGTCACCTGAGCAGGCTTCGCAACGACCACCCTTAACGTTGAAACTGAAACGGCCCTTCTTGTAGCCTCGAATCTTAGCTTCATTTGTCTGAGCAAAGAGGTCACGTATATCGTCAAAAACTCCCGTATAAGTAGCTGGGTTAGACCTTGGAGTCCGTCCGATAGGGCTCTGATCAATGTCAATCAAGCGGTCTACATGCTCAATCCCTGTAATCGTCTTAAATTTACCAGGCTTGTCTGAATTGCGATTGAGCTTCTGGGCAATGGCTTTTTTGAGGATGCTGTTGATTAAGGTCGACTTACCTGAACCTGACACCCCCGTCACTGCGATGAATTTCCCTAGTGGGAAGCGAGCAGTGATATTTTGCAAGTTATTCTCACGCGCACCTGTCACCTCGATAAAACGTCCATTTCCGGAACGGCGCTCTTCTGGAACTGGAATGGCACGTTTTCCTGACAAGTACTGGCCTGTAATAGACTTACTGTTACGGGCCACCTGCTTGGGTGTTCCTGCGGCGACAATCTCCCCACCAAAAACACCGGCACCCGGACCAACGTCAATCAGATAATCCGCCTCTCGCATAGTATCTTCGTCATGTTCCACCACGATGAGAGTATTGCCCAAGTCACGCATCTTTTTCAGACTAGCAATCAGGCGGTCATTATCCCTCTGGTGAAGACCAATGGACGGCTCATCCAGGATATAAAGGACACCTGATAGGTTGGACCCAATCTGGGTTGCCAAGCGAATACGCTGACTCTCCCCACCTGATAGGGTTCCTGCCGAACGCGACAGCGTCAGATAGTTGAGTCCCACATTATTGAGGAAAGTCAAGCGATCCTTGATTTCCTTGAGAATGGGACGGGCGATAATGGCTTCATTTTCAGACAGAGTCAACTGGCTCACCAACTCCAAGTGGTCTGCGATAGACAGGTCTGAGATTTCACCGATATGTGGCCCTTGCTCGCCACCCACACGGACAGACAAGGCCTGGTCATTGAGACGGTAGCCGTGGCAGGTTCCGCAGGTTAGTTCATTCATGTAGAGACGCATTTGGGTGCGTGTGTAATCACTGTTAGTCTCATGGTAACGACGCTTGATATTATTGACAACCCCCTCAAAAGGAATGTCAATGTCGCGCACACCGCCAAATTCATTTTCATAGTGGAAATGGAATTCCTTGCCATCAGACCCGTAAAGAATCAAGTTTTTATCTTCTTCTGACAAGTCCTCAAAAGGCTTATCCATATCCACTCCAAAGGCTGTCATGGCCTGCTCTAGCATATTTGGATAGTAGTTGGAAGAGATAGGATTCCAAGGTGCTAATGCTCCCTCACGCAAAGTTTTGCTGGTATCAGGAACCACCAAGTCAACATCCACCTCCAGCTTGATGCCCAAACCGTCACACTCACTGCATGAGCCAAAAGGAGCATTAAAGGAGAAGAGACGAGGCTCTAACTCTGGTACGGTAAAACCACAAACCGGGCAGGCATAGTGCTCAGAAAAGAGCAACTCAGAATCGTCCATAGTGTCAATAATCACATAACCTTCTGCGATACGAAGGGCAGCCTCAATGGAGTCAAAGAGACGGCTACGGATACCCTCCTTGATAACAATACGGTCGACCACAACATCGATATTGTGTTGCTTGCTCTTAGACAGCTCTGGAACTTCGGTCACATCATAGACTTCCCCATCCACTCGGACGCGGACATAGCCGTCTTTCTGAACCTTTTCAATGACACTCTTGTGTTGCCCTTTTTTCTTACGAATGACCGGAGCTAAGATTTGCAGACGTTGGCGTTCCGGCAATTCCAAGACCTTATCCACAATTTGCTCCACAGAAGAAGCCTTGATAGCCCCATGTCCGTTGATACAGTAAGGCGTCCCCACACGTGCGTAGAGGAGACGCAGATAGTCATTGATTTCAGTAGTTGTCCCGACGGTCGAACGAGGATTTTTGCTGGTGGTTTTCTGGTCGATGGAAATAGCTGGGCTGAGGCCATCAATGGCATCTACATCTGGTTTTTCCATATTGCCCAAGAACTGGCGAGCATAGGCTGATAGACTCTCTACATAGCGACGTTGGCCCTCAGCATAGAGGGTATCAAAGGCTAGACTGGATTTCCCAGACCCTGACAAACCAGTCACAACAACCAGCTTGTCTCGCGGAATCTCCACATCAATATTTTTTAAGTTATGGGCACGTGCCCCATGAATCACAATTTTATCTTGCATCTTTGTTCTTTCTAGTCCATTATTGCTTTCCATTATACCAAAAAATGTGAAATTCTATTACCCAAAAAGCTGTTTTTATAGTATAATAGTACGGTGCAAAAAATGAATCACTGAATAGTAGGAAAGGATAGGGGATATGAAACAAGTTTTTCTCTCAACAACAACGGAATTTAAAGAGATCGACACGCTTGAACCGGGTACTTGGATCAACCTCGTCAATCCTACACAAAATGAATCGTTGGAAATCGCTAACGCCTTCGACATTGACATTGCCGACCTTCGAGCACCGCTCGATGCGGAAGAAATGTCCCGTATTACCATCGAAGATGAGTACACTTTGATTATCGTGGACGTTCCCATCACAGAAGAAAGAAACAATCGCACCTACTACGTTACGATTCCGCTGGGGATTATCATCACCGAGGAAACCATTATCACCACCTGCTTGGAATCCCTCCCCGTTCTCGATGTCTTTATCAACCGTAGACTGCGTAACTTTTACACCTTCATGCGTTCACGCTTTATCTTCCAGATTCTCTACCGCAACGCCGAACTTTACCTGACAGCCCTTCGTTCGATCGACCGTAAGAGTGACCAGATCGAAAGTCAACTTCACAAATCCACTCGAAACGAAGAACTGATCGAACTCATGGAATTGGAAAAGACCATCGTCTATTTCAAGGCCTCACTTAAGACGAACGAGCGCGTGATTAAGAAATTGACCAGTGCAACCAGCAATATCAAAAAATACTTAGAGGACGAAGACCTACTCGAGGATACCCTGATTGAAACCCAACAGGCCATTGAGATGGCAGATATCTATGGAAACGTCCTTCACTCTATGACAGAGACCTTTGCCTCTATCATTTCCAACAACCAGAACAACATCATGAAGACCCTGGCTCTCGTGACCATCGTCATGTCTGTCCCAACCATGATCTTCTCAGCCTACGGGATGAACTTTAAGGATAATGAAATCCCTCTAAACGGTGAGCCTCATGCCTTCTGGTTAATCGTCTTTATCGCCTTTGCTATGAGTGTTTCGCTCACTCTCTATCTCATCCATAAAAAATGGTTCTAAGAGGAATCCCTATGTCTCAGATTGATCTACAAAAATTAACTAAGAAAAACCAAGAGTTTATCCACATCGCTACCCAACAATTTATCAAAGATGGTAAAACAGACGCTGAAATCAAGGCTGTTTTTGAGGAAGTCATTCCTAAAATCCTTGAAGAGCAAGCCAAAGGAACGACCGCTCGCTCCCTCTACGGCGCTCCAACCCACTGGGCTCATAGCTTCACTGTCAAGGAGCAATATGAAAAAGAGCATCCAAAAGAAAATGACGATCCAAAACTCATGATTATGGACTCAGCTCTTTTTATCACCAGTCTCTTTGCATTGGTTAGCGCTCTGACTACCTTCTTCTCTACAGATCAGGCTATTGGCTATGGGGTGATTACCCTCTTGTTGGTTGGACTTGTAGGGGGACTTGCCTTCTACTTGATGTACTACTTTGTCTACCAGTATTATGGACCAGACACAGATCGTAGCCAACGTCCTCCATTCTGGAAATCAATCCTCGTCATCCTGGCCTCTATGGTCCTTTGGTTGGTTGTCTTCTTTGCAACAAGCTTCCTACCAGCAAACCTCAATCCAGTCCTTTCTCCATTACCTTTGGCTATCCTAGGAGCTGCCCTTCTCGCTCTTCGCTTCTATCTCAAGAAACGTTTCAACATCCGAAGTGCAAGCGCGGGCCCATCACGTTATTAAGAAAAGTGAAAAGCTATGGCATATAGTCAATCCTTAGCTCAGCAGATTCGCAAAATTCTAGCACTTAAACTTCCTCCCCAAATTTTCGAAGAAGAGTTAGAAGAAAAGAAACTGTTTGGTGGCCTGGCCTTTATGATTCGTGGGAAAATGGTCCTTACAGTCAGTTCCAGAAAAGACGAGTTGGTTATGGTGAGAATTGGCAAAGAAATGGAAAAGCAAGTTCTACCCCGAATAGGAGCTCATACTACATTGATGAGAGGGCGACCTTATCATGGCTATATAGACCTAGATATTGAAGGCCAAAAAGAACTGCCTTACTGGATTGATTTAGCCCTCTCCTATAATCAAGAGTTGACCAAGTAACTCATATCTAGCGAGATTAGAAAAACGGAAAGCAACTGCACAGTCGGTTGCTTTTTCACTTGCTTTCTTGAAATTCAATAGAACTTCTGAGTCTGATTCTTATAGTTTTCTCTCATCTTTTGTGATAAAATAGGCTCATACTCAATGAAAATCAAAGAGCAAACTAGGAAGCTAGCCGCAGGTTGCTCAAAGCACTGCTTTGAGGTTGTAGATAGAACTGACGAGGTCAGTAACATATATACGGCAAGGCAAAGCTGACGTGGTTTGAAGAGATTTTCGAAGAGTATCAATCTATTTCTAGGAGGATGAGATATAGTTTCTACTATTGGTATTGTTAGTTTGTCTAGTGGTGTTATCGGAGAGGATTTTGTCAAACACGAAGTCGATTTGGGTATTCAACGTCTCAAGGATTTGGGACTCAATCCTGTCTTTCTGCCCCATTCGCTAAAAGGGTTAGACTTTATCAAGGACCATCCGGAGGCACGTGCAGAGGATTTGATGCAGGCCTTTTCTGATGATAGCATCGACATGATCCTATGCGCCATCGGTGGGGATGATACCTATCGCTTGCTACCCTACCTTTTTGAAAACGACCAGCTCCAAAAGGTTATCCAACAAAAGATTTTTCTTGGCTTCTCGGATACAACCATGAACCACCTTATGTTGCACAAACTAGGGATCAAGACTTTTTATGGGCAATCCTTTCTAGCAGACATTTGTGAATTGGACAAGGAGATGTTGCCCTATAGTCTCCACTACTTTAAAGAATTGATCGAGACGGGAAGAATCTCAGAAATCCGCCCTAGCGACCTTTGGTATGAGGAACGGACTGATTTTAGTCCCAAGGCTCTGGGAACAGCTCGTATCAGTCATGTAAATACAGGCTTTGATTTGTTGCAAGGAAATGCTCAGTTTGAGGGAGAAATTCTCGGTGGTTGCCTTGAGTCCCTCTATGATATCTTTGACAATTCTCGATACGCAGACAGCACGGACCTCTGCCAAGAGTACCGACTCTTCCCTGACTTATGTGACTGGGAAGGAAAGATTCTCTTGCTAGAAACAAGCGAAGAAAAGCCTGAACCTGATGATTTCAAAAAAATGTTGCGGACTTTAAAGGACACGGGGATATTTGGGGTTATCAGTGGACTCTTGGTCGGAAAGCCAATGGATGAAACCTTCTATGACGACTATAAGGAAGCACTATTGGATATCATTGATAACAATATCCCGATTGTCTATAATCTAAATGTCGGCCACGCAACGCCAAGAGCCATTGTTCCCTTTGGCTTTCACGCCTATGTAGATGCACAGGAGCAAGTCATTCGCTTTGACGATAACAAAAAATAAACAATTTCTCCATTTTTGTGCTTTGGTATTGATTTTCGTTACAATTTGTGTCTGAATTTATTGCATTTTGCTTATTTCTATGATATCTTTTTAAAGGAGGTGTATATGACTAAACAAAAAATAAATCAAATTGTCGGTTCAATCGGGGCCTTTATCGGGATTATTGTATTTATCGCCTACATCCCACAAATTTTTGCCAATTTACAAGGCAACAAAGCTCAACCATTCCAGCCTTTATCCGCAGCAGTATCTTGTTTAATTTGGGTTATTTACGGGTGGACAAAAGAACCTAAGAAGGATTGGATACTAATTATTCCAAACTCAGCTGGCGTTGTCTTAGGTGGACTGACATTTCTTACTGCACTATAAAAGTTACTAGCATATAATCAAAAAGCTGAGAAACTCTTCTCAGCTTTTTTCTATATTCTCAGATAATTAGACGCCTGCACTCACTTATTTCCGCTTTTCCACTCACAATCATTCTCGTGGTCGTCAATCAAACCTGCTGCTTGTAGAAAAGCCAAAACTGCGACTGGACCTGTAAACTTGAAGCCTTGTTTTTTGAGATCTTGAGACAACTTTTCAGACAAGGCTGTTTTAGCAGGTGCTAGGTGATAGTCAGGAACATCATTCACGATCGTTTTTCCCTCAACAAAGGACCAGAGATAAGCGTCAAAAGAGCCGTAGGTTTTCTGGACTTGCAAAAATGCTTGGGCGTTGGCACGTGTCGCAAAGAGCTTGGAACGATTTCGGATGATGGCTGGATTCTCTAACAAGGCTTCCAACTCGCCATCTGTCATTTCCGCGACACGTTGAACTTGGTAGTTGTAAAAGACTTCTCGGAATCCTTGGCGTTTGTTTAGTACCGTTTCCCAAGATAGACCCGACTGGTAAGTTTCCAAACAAAGCAACTCAAAAAGAGCACGGTCATCATGAAGGGGTTGGCCCCACTCTTCATCATGATAGGCCACATATAATGGGTTGTTCATTTTAACCCAACCACAGCGTTTTGTCATAAAAATCTCCTATTTGACCAACATTTTAAGGGCCGACTTGATATAGTTCTCAGCTGTATCCGTCGTTCCTTCAAAGAATTTCTTGATTTTCTTGAGCTCGGTTGCCTTGTAGCCCAGTGCCAACATGGCTTCCATAGCTTCTTCCAGTTCTTGGTTTTCAGCGCTGGTTTGCACTGCCACCTTGGCAGGAAGGTCATCACTAGCCACGACTACCTTGCCTTCCAAGTCCAGCACCATCTGCTGGGCTGTTTTCTTGCCAATTTTAGGGAACTTGGTCAAGTAGGTGATGTTCTTAGTCTCGATCGCCTGAACCAAACCAGCATTGTCATCGGCAGCGATAATAGCAAGAGCTGATACAGGACCAATCCCAGAAACCGAGATCAGACTAAGAAAGAGCTTCTTCTCATCTTCTGAGCGAAAGCCGTAAAGCAGATGGGCATCCTCACGGACAACTTGGTGCACATAAATCTGAGTTTCTTGATTAACCTGACCTGAGTAAGCATAGGGATTGGCTACATGCAAGATATAACCGATACCATTTGCCTCAAGGACAATGTATTTAGCAGTGATTTTGGTAATGATTCCTTTTAAATATTCGTACATAGTTTTTTCTCCATTATTTTGCCTATCTAGTATACCATATTTCCCCAAGACAGACTGCAACAAAAGGTGCAACCTCTGGTTGACAAATAGTACAGGAGATTGTATTCTCATTATAAGTAAAAATTGTTAGGGTAGAAGTAGAAAAAGGAGGATAGAATAATGAAACTCGCAGAAAAACTATTTGAGCTCAGAAAGGAAAAAGGTTGGTCCCAAGAAAAACTAGCAGAACAAATCAATGTTTCTCGGCAAAGCATCTCCAAATGGGAGTCTGGTCAAGTCCTTCCTGAAATCGAAAAAATCATTGAATTAAGCAAGATTTTTCAAGTGACAACTGACTATCTACTACTAGATGAAAACTCTGAAAAAGGTTCCTCAGAAGTGATCTTGGAGGAAGACAAGGACAACTACTATAAAGAGGTTAAGTCCTTTGGTCTCTGGCAAGTGATTTATATTTTCGTCTTGGCTCTGGCTATCTATCTCTTTTTAGCTGGTTCAAGTTTCCCAGCCGAATTCACTGCTTGGATCTGGCTGACCTTCGTTCTCTTAATCGCTTCTGCAATTGCTATCAACAAGACTCTCAAAACCAAACAACGTTATCTTGATAGGGTGATTGGTCCTGAGAATCCTTCCGACAAAGACGACTCTACAAAATCTTGAATCACCTAGTTCAGTTTTCACAACACTCTTTATAGGACTAGTCTTGTCAAGCGAGTGTAAACCTCGTGTCAAGTTGCCCATACCCAATCAAAGTTCCCACCTTAGAAAAACTAAAAAGCCTTGTTCAAAAGGGACAAAGGCTTTTTGTGTTCTTAATATTTCCCCAACTCTCGGAGGCTCGTATGATTTTCCTGAATGCGTCGGAACATTTTTTCCATATCCGACTTGGTAAAATGCACCAAAACGGGACGTCCGTGTGGACAGTTGTAAGGATTGTCACATTGAGAGAGCTGATAGAGGAGTTGTCTGGCTGAGTGGTCATCGATGCGATGGTTTGCCTTGATAGACCGCTTGCAGGACATCATGATTGCCAGCTCTGCTCGGTATTTCTTGATCGAAACTTCCTTGGTCAAGAGCAGCATATCACACATTTCATAGATACCAGACTCAATCTCTTCTTCTGCCATCCAAATAGGATGTTCACGCAGAATAAATTGATTTTCTCCGTACTCTGCTAGAAAGACGCCCACTTCCTCCAAAAGAGGCATTCTTTCCCTGAGACGAAGGGCATCATCCGCTGGAAATTCAAAAATATAGGGCACTAGGAGTTGCTGCTGGCTCTGGTCAACGTTACCAATGCTTTCACGATACTCCTCGTACTTAACCCGCTCCTGAGCTGCGTGTTGGTCTATGATATAGAGCCCATCTCGCCCTTGGGCAAAGAGATAGGTTCCATGCATTTGCCCGAAAAATTCCAATTCTGGAAAGCTTGACGATTCTTCTCTCTCCAACTTATCATAGGCTTTATCGAGACTAGCTAGATCTAACTCTGGGTGGTCTAGTTGGTCGTAGTTAGCAGGCTTTCTCTCTGCAAAATGCAGTTTTGCTGGCTTGGTCAACTGGTCCAAGGTTTCCTTGGCAAATAGGGTCAAATCCTGTCTTTCCTCAGTCAAGTCTACTTGATGGTCTGAAACCTCAACTTGAGTCGGTCTAGTTACTTCTGTTTGTTCATAGTAGAGTGTGTTTTCTTTGAGCGGGAGAGTGGTCTGCTCTACCTTTTCACGATTACGCACGGTAGATTTTGCAAGATTTTCCAAGGCATCAGGTATCAAAGTATGTTCCTTAAGACTCTTTGCGATAGCCTCTGAAAGCAGCGCCATCAGTTCTCTTTCCTTAGAAATCCGCACTTCTTGTTTGGTTGGATGCACATTGACATCAGCTAGATAGGGGTCGATATGGATGTGAATGACAGCCAGTGGAAAACGTCCCACCATAAGCTTGCTTCCATAACCGTCAAGAATAGCGCGATTGAGCAAGAAGTTCTTGATATAGCGGCCATTGATGAAGAGGCTGATATAGTTACGATTTGCTCGGGTTAACTCAGGCAGAGACACAAAACCTGTAATTTCGAAATCTAAGTCAGAGTTCTCAATTTCAATCATCTTCTTAGCACTCGCCAAACCGTAAATCCCTGCGATGGCTTGGCGTAGTTGACCAGTCCCTGCTGTCCGCGTCATTTCCTTGCCATCACTAATCAAACTGAAGGAAATCTCAGGATGAGCCAATCCCAGACGGTTGACAATATCAATGATATGAGACAGCTCCGCTTGCTGGCTCTTCATATACTTGAGGCGGGCAGGTGTGTTGAAAAAGAGGTCCTCCACACAAACTTTGGTCCCCACAGGACTAGTCGCTGGGATGACTTCCTCAACTTCACCCCCACGCGCAACGAGCTTGGTCCCATGACTCGCACCATCCACCGCCGTCAACAGAGTTAAGACACTGACAGAAGCGATAGAGGGCAGGGCTTCACCTCGAAAGCCGAGCGTCCGAATCCGAAAGAGGTCTGCTTGATTTTTTATCTTACTGGTTGCATGACGACGCAGGGCCAATTCCACCTCATCGTGGGCAATTCCATGACCATTATCGGTGATTTGAATTTTCTTGAGACCAGCTTCTTCAATCTCAATGATAATCTGGCTAGAACCCGCATCAATGGCATTTTCTACCAACTCTTTGACCACACTTGCAGGACGTTCAATGACCTCTCCTGCCGCGATCTGGTTTGCCAACACTTCTGGCAATTCAATAATATGAGACATCTTTCAGCCCCTTTCTGTATCTATTTTCCTAAAAATTGATTAGTGCTATTATACCATATTTCAGATGTTACCAGAAAAAGCAAATACCACATAGACTCCAAATCTCTCCACATAGACAAAAGCTCTTGCCATGGGTCGTAAAATAATGGTATACTCAATAAAAATCAAAGAGCAAACTAGAAAGCTAGGCGCAGACAGTACTTTAGTACGGCAAGACGACGCTGACGTGGTTTGAATTTGATTTTTGAAGAGTATTAATAAAGGTGTACAAGAAGTGAGATTAACCTTGTATAACTGAAAAGGAGGGAAATTTATGAAAGTAGAACTACAGATTAAGGAGACTTACGAGGAGGAAAAGCTGATTGTCCAAACTCCTCAGCCGACCGAAAAAGTCCAGAAAATTATCGAGTTCGCTGAAAATCTTGACCAAAAAGAAACAATCAAAGGTAAGATTGATGATCAGGTCTATCTAGTTAAGATTTGTAAGATACAGCGCTTCTATATCGAGAATCGAAAGGTTCTAGCAGAAACTGCATCTCAGACCTACAGCGTTGATTTGCGACTCTATCAGGTTCTTGAACTCTTGCCGACCACTTTTATCCAAATTTCCCAATCAGAAATCGTTAATATTGACGCTATCTCTCATCTCAAACTAACCCCCAACGGTCTGGTCGAAATCTTTCTCAAAAACGAAAGCTTCACCTACTCTTCACGCCGTTACCTAAAAACCATCAAGGAGAAATTAGAACTATGAAAAAACAAATCTTTCACGATGCAGCCGCTGGTGTACTTATCGGCCTCATCCTCTCTATCCTTTTTTCACTCATTTATGCCCCAAATACCTATGCCCCACTAAGTCCCGAGTCTCTTATCGGCCAAGCGATGGCTCAACATCAGGTTCACGGTGCTCTAGTCTTGCTCTACTGTATGGTCATCTGGTCAGCTATCGGTGTTCTCTTTAGCTTTGGTGGTCGTTTATTCAGCCGTGACTGGAGCTTGCTCCGTGCCACACTTTCCCATTTCTTCCTCATGCTGGCTGGCTTTGTTCCACTAGCAACTCTGGCTGGTTGGTTCCCCTTCCACTGGACCTTCTATCTCCAACTCATTCCAGAGTTTGCGATTGTCTACCTCATCATCTGGGCTATTCTCTATAAAAGAGAAGCTAAAAAAGTAGACCACATCAATCAACTTTTGGCCCATAAAAAGTAATAGAGAAAAATCCCACTCACAAAAATGTGAGTGGGATTTTTTTATAACTTTTGTTTGAGCTCAACCAAGACATTCATAGCCTGCATCGGTGTCATATTGTAAACATCCAGTTTAGCTAATTCTGCTAGGATAGGATGCTCTGCAGGGGTATCAAAGAGTGACATCTGCTCTGTAACAGCACTTGTTTGTCTCATCGGCGCAGGACTTTCCGTCCCTTGATTCTCCAGTTGAGCCAATATTTTATCCGCCCTTGCTAAAAGTTCTGCTGGTAAGCCAGCAATCTTAGCAACATGGATACCATAGGATTTGTCAGCTGGTCCTGGTTCAATCTTGTGAAGGAAGGTGACCTGCCCATCCTGCTCCAAGGTTGCCACATGAACATTGACCAAGTGTTCCAAGCTAGACTCCAGACTGGTCAACTCATGGTAGTGGGTCGCAAAGAGGGTTTTAGCTCCGATATGCTCATGGATGTATTCGATGATGGACTGAGCAAGAGCCATCCCATCATAAGTCGCCGTTCCCCGTCCCAATTCATCGAAGAGAATGAGTGAGTCCTTGGTCGCATGCGAAATGGCATTGTTAGCCTCCATCATCTCCACCATAAAGGTTGATTGACCTGAAACCAAGTCATCTGCTGCTCCGATACGAGTAAAGATGGCATCGAAGATAGGCAAATGGGCGCTTTCTGCCGGCACATACGAGCCTAGCTGGGCCATAACCGCCGTCATGGCTAACTGGCGCATGTAGGTTGACTTCCCACTCATGTTTGGCCCTGTAATCAGCTGAATACTGGTATCTTCTGCCATCTGGATACTGTTTGGAATATAGGTCTGAGCTCCCATGACCTTTTCGACGACAGCATGACGCCCTTTTTGGATATCGATTTGTGAGTCGTCACCGAACTCAGGTCTGATCAAATGCTGGGTTTCAGCCACAACTGCTAGACTTTGCAAGACATCAACCGTTGCAATTCCTTGGGCTAGAGCCTGCAAACGCTGGATGTACTTGCTGACTTCCTCACGGATACGCATAAAGATTTCATATTCTAGGTTGGCTGACTTCTCACGCGCCTCCAGCATATCTCCCTCGATACGGGCTAATTCTTCGGTACCAAAGCGTTCTGAGTTTTTCAGCGTTGCCTTGCGGAAAAAGTGGGCTGGCACATTTCCCAGTTGCGAATTGGTCACATGGAAATAGTAACCATCTTTTTTATTGTAGTCAATCTTGAGCGTACTGATGCCAGAGTTTTCTCTCTCCTTAGCCTCAATCTCAGCAATCCAGCTAGTCCCTTCTCTGAGCACACGACGGTACTTGTCTAAGGTCTCATCAAATCCCGTACGGATAATGCCACCTTCCGTAATCACGTGAGGAGCTTCAGGAGCAATGGCAGCACTAATCAATCTCTCCAACTCAGGGATGGCATCTAACTGTTCGATAAGATAGGCCAGGGCAGGTTGCTCCATGCCTTCTAAAATCGCACGAATCCGTGGTACACTGGATAAGGTGGTCGCCAACTGCAAGAGATCCTTGGGATTGGTTTTGCCAAAAGAAACTCGACTAGCCAAACGTTCGATGTCATAAACACCCTTGAGGCTATCCGTTAAATCGCTGCGCTCAAAGAAGTGGTCAAGAAAGACCTGCACCACCTCTTGACGTTGGACGATTCGTTCCTTATCAATCAAGGGACGGTGGATCCAAGAACGCAAGAGCCGCATGCCCATAGCCGTTTTGGTTTCGTCCAAAAGCCAGAAAAGACTCCCTTGCTTCTTGCCTGAACGGGCATTCTCAACCAAATCCAGACTAGCCTTGGTCGCATAGTCCATCTGTAAGAAATCTTTAATTTCATAGCGGATAACTGGTTTGAGATGGTTCAATTCCCGCATCTGGGTCCGGTGAACATACTGGAGCAGCTTACTAGCTGCCGCTTGCTCCACAGCTGCCAAACGTGAATCTAGTAAATGAATATCCTCAAGGCCTTCCTTCTCATAAGAAAGCACCAGATTCATCTGACGACTGAGGATTTGTTCTTCTTCCTCAGACAAGTCATAACCCAGCACCACTTCTCGAGCCTTGAGATTGCGAATTTCCCCACAAACCAACGTGAAATCCAATAGCCCCGTCACATAGAAATCACCTGTCACCAGATCCATATAAGCCAGACCAAATTGATTGCCATCACGATCTAAGGCAACCAAGAAATTATTCTGACTATCCGGCTTACTGCTATCAACGACCGTTCCAGGTGTGATGACCTGGACCACCTCTCGCTTAACAACCCCAACCGCTTGTTTGGGATCTTCCATCTGTTCTGCAATGGCAACTTTATAGCCCTGCTCAATCAGAACATCGATATACTGCTGGGCAGAATGATAGGGGACACCCGCCATGGGTATCGGATTTTCTGCATTTTTATTCCGACTTGTTAAGGAAATTTCTAAAATCTGCGCTGCATTAATTGCATCTTCATAGAACAACTCGTAAAAATCACCCATTCGAAAAAGCAAAAAAGCATCTGGGTATTGTTTCTTAATATCCACATACTGTTGCATGCCGGGTGATAGCTTTTCTGTTGCCATTTTCCGTCTCTCCTTGCTAAAAATAAGTCTTGAGAGCAACTCCCAAGACCTTATTTATCTTTCATCAAATCTAGCAAACGATCTTCCATCAGCTTGGCAACGTGCTGGTCTCGACAAATAACCAATAAGGTATTAGCACCAGCAACCGTTCCTAAAATCCATTCATCCTTGTTTGCATCTACAATGTTTGCTAAGACTGCAGCTTCCCCAAGTTTGGTATGAAGTACCAAGGTGAACTCAGCTCTTGCAACTCCTTCTAAATGATGAGACAAAAACTCAACTAAATCAATCTTATCTGTCTCATTTGCTAGTACATAATACACCATATCATTTTTCTTAACCTTGGTCAAGCCGATTTCACGCAAATCACGTGACAAAGTCGTTTGTGTCACATAAACATTACGAGCTTCTAAACGATCTTGAATCTCTTTTTGTGTCCCAAGTTTTTCTTCGGTGATCATCTTTTTAATCAATTGATGCCGTTCTCTTTTTCTCATATTATCCTCTTAAGTGAATATTTATAACAAGTTTTACATTTATTTTATAACTACATTATACCAAAAAAAATAGATAATTCAAAAAAATTCTTTTCTTTCTCAAAAAATGTAGTAAATTGTGTTAAAATAGTAAAAAAGCCCAAAAGGAGCCCTTATGAATACAAAAGAATTGATTGCTAGCGAGTTGGCTAGCGTCATTGATAGCCTGGATCAAGAGGCTATTTTAAATTTACTGGAAACACCTAAAAACTCAGAAATGGGAGACATCGCCT
Organism: Streptococcus oralis; assembly: GCF_023110055.1. Taxonomy (GTDB): domain Bacteria; phylum Bacillota; class Bacilli; order Lactobacillales; family Streptococcaceae; genus Streptococcus; species Streptococcus oralis_BY. The sequence goes on from NZ_JALDVG010000001.1 coordinate 1,382,450, forward strand.
TCCCTGCCTTTTCTCTAGCAAAGGTCGAGCGTAAAGCTCCTCAAATGATTGCAACAGATATTGCTGAAAAAATCAATAGTCAAGCCTTTGAAAAGGTTGTCGCTACTGGACCTTACGTCAACTTTTTCCTTGATAAATCTGCTATTTCGGCTCAGGTATTACAGGATGTTATCACTGAAAAAGATCACTATGCTGACCAAACCATTGGCAAGCAAGAAAATATCGTTATCGATATGTCTAGTCCCAATATCGCTAAACCATTCTCTATTGGGCACTTGCGTTCAACGGTTATCGGGGATAGCTTGTCACATATTTTCCAAAAGATTGGCTATCAAACGGTCAAGGTCAACCACCTAGGAGACTGGGGCAAACAGTTTGGAATGTTGATCGTTGCCTACAAGAAATGGGGAAATGAGGAAGCCGTTAAAGCACATCCAATCGATGAACTTCTTAAACTCTACGTTCGCATCAATGCTGAAGCTGAAAAAGATCCTAGCTTGGATGAAGAAGCACGCGAATGGTTCCGCAAACTGGAGAATGGAGATGAGGAAGCCCTCGCTCTCTGGCAATGGTTCCGTGATGAAAGTTTAGTGGAATTCAACCGTCTTTACAATGAATTGCAAGTTGAATTTGACAGCTACAACGGGGAAGCTTTTTACAATGATAAGATGGATGCTGTTGTAGACATTCTCGCTGAAAAAGGACTTCTTGTTGAGTCAGAAGGAGCCCAAGTTGTCAATCTTGAGAAATATGGAATTGAACATCCAGCCCTTATCAAAAAATCTGATGGTGCAACTCTCTATATCACACGAGACTTGGCTGCAGCCCTTTACCGTAAAAACGAATACCAATTTGCAAAATCCATCTATGTTGTTGGTCAAGAGCAATCTGCCCACTTCAAACAACTCAAGGCAGTACTACAAGAGATGGGCTACGATTGGAGCCAAGACATTGTCCATGTTCCGTTTGGATTGGTAACAAAAGAAGGGAAAAAACTCTCTACTCGTAAAGGAAATGTCATCTTGCTAGAGCCTACTATTGCAGAGGCTGTTAGTCGTGCCAAGGCCCAAATCGAAGCGAAAAATCCTGAGTTAGAAAATAAAGACCAGGTTGCCCACGCTGTTGGAGTCGGGGCTATCAAGTTCTATGATCTTAAGACCGACCGTACAAATGGATATGACTTCGACCTTGAAGCTATGGTATCCTTTGAAGGGGAAACTGGACCTTACGTTCAATACGCCTACGCTCGTATCCAATCTATCTTGCGCAAAGCCGATTTCAAACCAGATACATCTGGCAACTACAGCCTGAATGATGCTGAAAGCTGGGAAATCATTAAACTACTCCAAGACTTTCCACGTATTATCAATCGTGCAGCAGATAACTTTGAACCTTCTATCATTGCGAAATTTGCGATTAGTTTGGCTCAAGCTTTTAACAAGTACTATGCACATACACGTATCCTAGATGAAAGTCCTGAGCGCGACAGTCGTCTGGCCCTCAGCTACGCAACCGCAGTCGTCCTCAAAGAAGCTCTTCGTTTGCTCGGAGTAGAAGCGCCGGAGAAGATGTAAATCGCCAAAGTTACTTGATTGCAGAGCAATCTAAGTAACTAACGCCAAATCCTATTCGGACTTTGGCTTGGCGCTTCACTAATTCACCTAACTAAATAATATCGATTTGGTTAGGCTCATGTCGTAATCTTTTAAATTACTTGAAAGCGATCTGAAAGATTGAGGCAAAATAACATTTATATTTTGTTCGGCCTTGCAGCTGTTTAATGAAACAATTTATTCACTTATACTATTTATTTATCACACTGGGAGATTTCCTATGAGCCAATATGCTTATATCCTCGTTGTACTTAGCTTGGTTTTCCTTTTTCTGCTCAATAAGTACGAGAAAGAAAGACTTCAAAGACTCTACCAAGAGCAACTCTTGAAGGACGAGACATTTAGGTCTGACATCAAAGAGAAAATTCACACGACTGAAAATATCAATGATGTCATTGCACATATCAATAAAACTTACCATCTGGGAATGTTGCTCTCAAAAGACGTCACAGATCAATTGAAATAACCGAAATCCGAGAAGCTTTCTTCTCGGATTTTTTAGGCTTACCATATTCCCCTTGGAGAAATTTCATTAATGCATGTAAAATTTTTCTGTAATTTTCTATATTTTTTCAAAACGGCCTTGCATTTCTTTTAAGTTTTTTGTAGAATAGTAGCTATCTATTCAGATTATTCTGAAAATTCAAAAATAGGAGCGTTTATTATGTCACAAGTTACGTTATCAAACCAGTCAACCTGGGCAAGCAAACTAAAGGCAATGGGGCCAGGAATCCTGATGGCTTCTGCTGCCGTTGGAGGTTCTCACATTGTATCCTCTACTCAAGCTGGTGGTTCTTATGGTTGGTCACTACTCCTATTGGTTATCTTGGCCAATGTTTTTAAATATCCATTTTTCCGTTTTGGTGCAGAATATACTGCTGATACTGGTAAAACCTTGGTCGAAGGCTACGCTGAAAAAGGCAAGTTCTATCTCTGGATTTTCTTTGTCCTCAATGCCTTCTCTGCTATGGTCAATACAGCTGGAGTCGCTATCCTTTGCTCAGCCATCATCGCTAGCGCCTTCCCAATGATTGGACTTAGCATCACTCAATGGTCCCTTATCCTTGTTGCAGTCATTTGGGCCATGCTACTCTTTGGTGGCTACAAACTATTGGATGGTATGGCAAAATGGATCATGTCCGCTTTGACCATTGCAACAGTTCTTGCAGTTATCATTGCAGCAATTAAGCATCCAGAATACAGCTCTGATTTTGTCGAAAAGACACCTTGGCAAATGGCGGCCCTCCCTTTCATCGTTTCCCTCCTAGGATGGATGCCTGCCCCTATTGAAATTTCAGCCATCAACTCACTCTGGTCTGCTGAAAAGAAAAAGACCGTCAACTTTAATACAGCGGACGCTCTTTTCGACTTTAACGTTGGTTACATTGGAACTGCTATCCTAGCTGTATTCTTCGTGGCACTAGGAGCGCTTATTCAGTATCCTACAGGACAGGCAGTTGAAGCTGCTTCAGCTAAGTACATTTCTCAGTTTGTGGGTATGTATGCCTCTGTTCTTGGAGAATGGTCCCGTTATTTGATTACCTTTATCGCCTTTCTTTGTATCTTTGGAACGGTCATCACCGTTATCGATGGCTACTCTCGTGTCAATCAGGAATCGCTACGACTCTTGATTCGTCAAAAAGAGGATACTCGTAAATCTTTGAACATCTGGATGACCATTACCGCTATCATTGGTATCGTAATTATTAAATTCTTTGCTGGTCAAGTTTCCACCATGCTTCGCTTTGCCATGATTGGTTCTTTCCTGACAACACCATTCTTCGCTCTTTTGAACTATGTATTGGTGACACGTGAGAATAAAAATCTTCCTTCCTGGCTAAAACTCCTCGCTATCGCAGGATTGATTTTCCTCTTTGGCTTTGCTATTTTCTTTATCTATGCACTTGCCATCGGAAAAGCAGGATAGTATATAAAATGGCACCCTTACGGGGGTGCTTTTTGCATACTCAAAGGCAGTTGAAAATCTCAACTGCCCCTCAGTACTACTTTATTTTTCTGTTTCTAACTCATACAAGTCCGCGATAATCGCTGCGACTTTTTTAATATCTCCCAGCATACCACGCATTTCAAAGTCTGCTAGGACCGGGAAGCCAAAGCGCTGGCTATACTGCTTGGCTGTCAAACAGTATTGGTTATTAAAATTGCGATTGCCAGATCCCACTACGCCAAAACACTTACTGGCATTATCTCCATAGGCGATAAAATCACCCACTGGAGTCGTCAGAATCTCAACATCACCATTATCGACACCATTCCCACCTTCCAGATAGGTTGGTAAAAAGGCAACATAAGGATGGTCCATCTCAAAGAAATCTTTTCCTTCCTTGACCAAATCCTTGATATGGATCTTTTGGACCTCAATCCCTTCGTGCTGGGACAAGAGATAGTCCTTAAGTCGGGTTACAAAACTCTCTGTATTCCCACTCAAACTGATATAAACTAAAGATATTTTTTTCATATTGACCTCGATTTTTATTTTTGGATAGTAAAAGAACTACCAAGATTGTAACTTGATAGTTCTCTTTTGTCAATACTTAGGCAACTTCTTCTGCTTCGACTTCTTCGGCCAAATCCTTTTGCTGGCGCCACATCTTGTAAAAGACTAAGGCTAAAAAGAGAACATTGATAATGATGAATAAAATATTCGTTCCTTGTGCAAATGCTCCCATTCCTAAGCCGAGGGTAGTATCTTTGATTAATTGAACTGCATCTTGAACGTTCATATAGCTATAAACCAAACCAACAATAGCTAGTAGAACATAGCCAATATAAGCATAGTTTGCAAATTGGACGTTTTTACGAACTAAGAACACAAAGGCTACCACAACTAAAATAGCAGATAAAACAATCAAAACTACATTAAAAATTGAGTGCGATGACGCTGTTACTTGGTAAGTATAGTTGACTGTGTCTTCTAATTGCTGAGCAGTAAGGGACCCACTATTAGATAGGCTTGTACGAAGCACATCTTTACTTGGCAATGGACTCAAGATTCCAAATAATGACATAGATGAAATAAGGGCTGATAGGACTAACAAGACCCAAAGATAAATAGGATTCTTTTTCATGTTTTCCTCCATAAGATATTTTGAACATTATAGCATTTTTTGTACAGGAATACAACTTTTACAAGCTGGTTTCAACTTGTTTGCGATAGGCTTTCGGTGATTTTCCGCACAATTTACGGAAAACCTTGTAGAAATATCCAACATTACTGTAGCCAACTGCATAGCAAATATCTTCGATGCTATCACTGGTCGAAAGCAAGAGCTGCTGCGCCGCCTTAATTCGCTGTTTATTGAGCAATTCCGCAAAGGTTGAGTTGGTTTCTCGCTTAATCAGCTGACCAAGGTAGACTGGGTTGATAAAGAGATCCTTGCTGATGTCCTTAAGTGATAACTCTTTTTGATAATCGCGGCCGATCACCTCTAGAACGCTGACCACATTTTCATTCATACGATACTGGCCAAAGAACTTGGTCAAAGTTGCTTTGATGTAGGCAACCAATTCTTCAAAGGAGTTAATAGCATGGATGGCTTTGACAATCTCGGTCATATCATCCGCTTTTAGATGCTCAAACAAGTGGAAGACATCCATGACAAATTGGGTGAAGAGTTGTTTGGTGATCGCCACGCGCGGTGTATTCTCTAAGACAACCTTCTCCAGCAGGGTCAATTCTTCGATGATTTGATTGATATTTCCTTGGATAATCACGCGATAAATCGGTTCGTAATAAGCAAATAGACTCTCGGATTTTTCTAGATTAACTGAACCGTAGAAGAGGGCTTTTTCAGCGTTGATCTTCCAATTTTCAAAGGACTGCTGGTAGGGTGCTTCAAATGGTGTTACGACGATGCCATCGAGCGGTTGATCAGAGATGAAAATCTGCCAGTCTTGACCTAAAACATAGTAAGGAATTGTGAAAGAACCTTGTTTTTCCTTGGAAAGACCTATCCACCAGTTATCTTTACCTGCTAAGAAGTTGACAAAGCCTTCTTCATCCAATTCTTGGCTAAGAGTCTGGCTTTGCTCCACCTTTTCCTGAAGTTGGCTCGCAATTTTTTCTAATAAATTGCCCAACTCCACCTTGTCTACTGGCTTGACCAGATAATCCACGACACTAAGGTTCATGGCTTTTTTAACGTACTCAAACTCCTGATAACCAGACAGCAAGATATAATAGGTATCTGGAAGTAACTCTTTCATTTCCCTAATCATCTCAAGTCCGGTCTTATCTGGCATGTTGACATCAGAAATGACCACATCTACTGGATTTTTCTTAATATAGTCCAAAGCATCATCTGCGTGATTAGCTGTTGCGACGACTTGCATATCCCATTTTTCAAAGGGGATTAATCGCTTGAGCCCCTCTGTCACCATGTACTCATCGTCTACTAATAAAACTTTATACATTTCTACCCTTTCTATTCATCCTGGATAGTGATATGGTAACGAACACCTTCTTGCTCAGCTGACTCTACACTGATTTGGTAGCGATCCCCAAAGTAGAGAACAAAGCGTTCGTGTACATTTACTATTCCAATTGATTGTCGCTCCCCACTATAGCTTGCCTCGTGTTCAAAACTTCGCTGAGCTAATTTTTCTTGCAAGCTAGCTAGTTTCTCAGCAGGCATTCCTCGACCATTGTCTTCCACTAAGATTTCAACGAAGCCTTGGCCCTTCAAGGCTTTGATACTGATGACATTATCCGTTCTGCGATGGTCAACACCATGGGCAAAGTAGTTTTCTACTAATGGTTGGAGTGTAAATTTTGGAATCCTCATTTCTTCCAATTCTGGTGCAATCTTGAAACCATAGGCAATGGATTTAGGATAACGTACCATACAGAGATAGCTATATTTTCGGCAGAATTCCAACTCTTGCTTCAAGGTCGTTTCCCGCTCGTCGGAGATATTGTTGCGTAACAAGCTGCTAAATTCATAGATAATATCTGCCAGTTCATCCTGACTTTGCATGACGGCATACATCCGTAAAAACTCCAGAGTATTGTACATAAAGTGAGGATTGATTTGAGCCTGCAGGGCTCGCATATTGGCATCTTTTTGACTGAGCTCTAGCTGATAGATATCGTGGATATTTTTTTCCAGGCGATCCAACATATCATTGGTTGTTTCTGCAATGAGGAGCAATTCCTGATCTTTCTCAGAAGTATCGATGCGAAGGCCTTCTTCCCCTTGAGCAATCACCTCAATCGAATCTACTAGGTCTACGACCTGCTTTTGGTAATTTGAAAAAGTCTGTCTAAGGGTCACGTACAAAATAATGATAAAGAGAATACTTAGCCCAATAATAACAGCAGAACTCGTCAAAGTTCCTGTAAGAACAAAATTTTTAGGAACAGCAACTCGAACCTGATAACCGTGAGAGGTGACACCTACAAACCAGTTTTCTCGCTCGGCTGAGACCTTCTCCCCAATATGGAACATCTCAGTCTCAAAAGGCGAAGTTACTGTTACAGCCATTGGGATATGACCCCGAGTATTGTCAATAGCGCCATGTAAAACATCTGGGGATAGGGAGATATAAATCACTCCTAAATCCTTGTCAGACACAGGATCGGAAACAGGAATGGCAAAACTATTGGCTGTTGGCTTAAAATCCTCCGCAGGAATTTTCTCTCCACTGCGTTTTTCTCTAGTCGAAACATAGACTTCCTTGTAGTCCTGAAGAACAATAGCCACTCCAGTCACAAAATCATTCCGAACATAGAGATCATCAATATTTTCATACAGAGAAACAGAGATATAAGGCGAAGTTTTACGCTCTAATTGCCAATAGAAGTAGTCTGGTGTGCTGAGACTGAAATACTTGTAAATTCCTTCGATGCGGGCCTGATTTTCAACCAAAGACTGAGCAAGTCGGGTTGACTCTCTGTGATAGTATTCCACTTCACTCACTGTCCGAGTGGTCACACGTTCTGCAACCCGTTGGGCTTCTTTCTCACGTGAGTCCCAGTCAGCATACGATAGCATAATCGCAAAACTGGCAATGACCACGATCATAACCAAACTATAAATCCGTAAGAGAGAGTGAAGCCAGAACTGCTTCATTCTATTTTGTCGCCAATTTTTCATGGATACTTTCATAAATAGGTTCCAACATATCACTGATAAAGAAATGCCACATTCCAATTCCTACAAAAAAGAGCAAGGCAGGCATATAATAACCAACTCCTACAAGGAGTGCAGACCCGAGTAAAACCTTGGCAATCGCAGGTAGGCTCATAAAAATCCCGATAAGGGATAGTTTCAAGGTATTTTGGTAGGATAAATCAAAGTACACCTGAAGTTTCAAGGACACAGTATAGGCTAGAAAGACAAGAGCAACTACAAGGACATTGAGAAAGGTCGCCAAGAGGTGGAAAATCGTCTGGTGGGGCAATTGAACTAGAAGGTATAAACCATAAACTAGGACAAGATCCACAAATACAAAACTATAGAAAGCCAGATTGCTCTTGACAAAATTGCTCTTATACAATTCCCAAGCTTCCTTCAAATGGTAGGCTCGATAGGTATAACCATGCTCCCCATACAAACTCATAAGAGTTGCACTAGCTGGGGCCAAACCAAAGATCACTCCTCCTGCTAGTGTTAATAGCCAGAAATAAGCCGTCGCCATCATTCCCAAAAAGATACGATTAAAGACGAATTCTAGAAATTTTCCCATGCTACTCTCCTTAAACTAACGATGTAACTATTATATCATATTTCAAACGTTTTCAAAAATATAGAACTCCCATTTACAATCCTCAAAAAGCGTGATACAATTGATTTTGTTAGTTTATATCAAGGAGAAACTCATGAAGAAAAATATCTTAACCACCCTCTTAGCTGTCGTCCTTTATTTCCTCTGTCTAGGGATTGGAGTAGTACTTGGTCACTTGGTTGACTCAACGGGCAATATGTTCTATGCTCCGGCTTTTTCAGCCCTTGTTGGGGGTAGCGTCTACATGTTTCTTCTGGTAAAAGTTCCTCGTTTTGGTGCCATTACCACTCTCGGGCTCTTTATGGCTCTCTTTTTCCTAGCTAGCAAACACGGCGCTGGAGCCTTTCTACCAGCTATCGCCTGCGGTCTTGCAGCAGATGCCACCGCTCGCCTCGGCCACTATCAGGATAAGATTAAAAATCTTTTCTCCTTCCTAGTCTTTGCTTTTAGCACAAGCGGTCCTATCCTCCTCATGTGGATCAATCCAGCATCCTACGAGGCAGCTCTCCTCGCTCGTGGAAAATCTCAGGAATACATTGACCGTATCATGGTCGCTCCAGAGTTGGACAAAATCCTTCTCTTTGTTTCGAGCATCCTTCTAGGTGCCTTGATGGGGGCTGTGGTTGGGCAATTTCTAAGTCAAAAAATAGCTGATAAACTATAAGGTAAAAGCCCTGAAGACTAGCTATGCCTAGTTCCAGGGCCTTTTTGTATACAATCTTAAAATTCACTATAGATAAATTCTTGAATATTCGAAAAATCGGTCACAAAACAGTAAATCACGATGCTTAAGATAACCGTATAGAAAAATAGTGTCCACAAGATTAAACGATGTGTGTTAGTTAGCTTGGTTTGCAAATTTGTAAAGTTCTTTTTCAACTTCCATCCATCCTTTCACTCCAACGTGCATCACGTCAAATAAAAAGTAATCATCATACTCTCTGTTTCCATAGTTTAATACGGTTGCACCATGACTCTTTGCGACATCTTCTATTTTTTTATAAGTTTTTTCTCGCATCTCTCTTGATACACCAGTGTAGTCATTCCATTTCCCGTTTACTGGGAAAATAATAACCTCAACTTCAATGCCCAATTCTTTGGCAACTGTCAAGAAGAGTTCCATATCAGAATACTCTGGTGACTCTAGGTAGCTCAAATCTTTTTTAGAATCTTTCAGCGATGCATAGCGATCTTTTAAGTAAGTATTGTAGTAGTTATTATCAACAGCATAGTCATTATTGTCTGTTTTCTTTTTGACCTCTTCCACAAACTGATCCGTCATCTTTTCCCAATCATAGTCTGGGGTTTTGTCTCCTGATGAGGGATAATCTGATTTCTCATGATTTTCATAAAATTTTCGTTTGAGCTTAAAGGAATACATCGCGTTCTCAAACTCTAATAGTTTTTTATCAACAATGGTTCCTTTTCCATCTATGAAATAACTTTTGTATTTTTTGTAGATGTCATTTTGTTGCTTGTTCCCCTTGGTAATCTCGATAATGCGATTGATTAGTTTTTCTTTCGTTTCTTTACTAATCTTGTCATTATCTAGCATGTGAAAAATATGTTCCTGAGAAGCCTTGTTCAAAAAGGCATCTTGATGAGTCCCATCTTTTTCAAACCACTGAACAGACTCTACTATAGCTACTTTTCGCTTGCTCATAGATCCTTCAATAGAGGCTAAAGTAGAAGCCTGAATGATGTTTTGAGAATAACTGGTCCCAATCTGCATGATATTAAAATCGTTGTAGTTAAAAATTTTATTTGGATGATAGTCTTCATTTATCGTCGCAACCAACTCTGAGGAACCCATTAGAACCAGTGTATTGGGGGTGATATTGCTTGTTAGAATATCTCTACTTTTATACTTTTCATACGAGGTGTTATAACGAATACTGTTATCCTTGACTTTATAATAATCATCAATCTTCTTGACATACGTCACATTTAAAAGGGCAAGCGTCGCAATTACGAGCACAAGCGATAGTAAAAATGCTTTTAATTTAATCATCTCGTTTTATCCTATCCCTTCGATCTGTCCGATTTCTTCTCAATCTCTTATCTCTTTAAAGTCGTCAGTAAGATTTTATAGGGTTCACCCGAAAAGATAAAGAAACCAATCATAACCAAATTCATGGTCACAAACCAACTTAGTAGCTTATACCAGTTTTTGTTTTTATTTTTTTTATAAAAATTGCTTTTCTTTTGATACACTTCAAATCCAGCCATCAAGACACCATGATAAAAACCATAGACAATGTAACTAACACTAAGACCATGCCAAAAACCCATGACTAACATATTAATTATATAGGCATAGGTTGCATTGTGTAGTCTATTTTTAAACCATTTTTTCCTGATAACCTGCATCAATACTCTTGAAAATACAAAATCTCTCAACCAGGTCGACAAGGTGATATGCCATCTGGTCCAGAAATCTTTGATATCGACACTCAAGAAAGGTTTGTTAAAGTTCATCGGTGTCTGAATACCTAGAATGTTACTACTTCCAACGGCCATTAGACTGTAGCCTGCAAAGTCAAAGAACAGATACAAGGTATAGAGGTACATATACTTGATTGAATAAACGACTGTGCCAGTATTATTTAGAGCGAGTAACATCTGGTAAACATAGGTTGATAAAACAATCTTGTAAAGGAGGCCTAGAACGATACGATACACACCGTCCCCTGCTAACTCTAGATACTCTTTTCGGGGCATGACCTCGTTTATCTCTTTTAAAAATCTCCTACTCCGATCAATCGGACCAGCACTAACTGTTGGGAAAAAGAGCAAAAACTGTAGATAATCTTTTACAGTGATTTTTTCTTTGATTAAGCCATCCGATATCTCTAACATGATCTGAATGGTCTTAAAGGACATGTAAGAAATTCCAATAAAGGCCAACAAATGCAGAGAAGTCAGGGCAAAGACTTTATTGATCACCAAAGGAAGAATGGAAAGGAAAACCAGTGGTTTCAGCCACTTTGCCTCTATCCGCTGCGCTAGAAAAACCAGAAAATACTGGTAAACGATAAAGGCGAGTAAATAGACAATCATCGCTCGGCTCTTACCATAGATAGCTCCTGCAAATAAGAGGGAGAGCGCCAAAATATAGTAGTCTTTACGTTTTTCAAAAAAGTTTACCACAAAACCAATCAGTAAAACTACAAACAAGAGAAGGAAAAACTCATTCCCCTCGAAATAATTCATACCAGACAAACTCCTTTACATTATCATCTCTTCTACAGCAAACTTTTTGATTTGCTAATTGAGGACCTTTATTTATTATAGCATATTTCTAAAAAGAAGCTTTATCCTTCTTGCATTTCGGTGAGAAAACAAAAAGGAGTCCCTTTGAACTCCTTCCATTATTTATGACTTAGTTTCTTGGTCAAGAAATCTCCCAAGAACTGGATCGTAAAGATAATCAAGATGATAATGATGGTTGCCAAGATGGTCACATCGTGATTGTAACGGTTAAATCCATAAGCAATGGCCACGTTACCGATACCACCAGCACCAACTGCTCCCGCCATGGCTGTTTCCCCAACAAGGGAAATCAAAGTCACAGTCGTCACACGAATCAAATCTGGCAAACCTTCTGATAGGTAAACACCCACGATATCCCAGAAGGTCGCTCCGCTCGCTTGAGCCGCCTCAATGACACCGCCATCCAGCTCAGCCAAGACAACCTGCACCTGACGGGCAAAGAAGGCAAAGACTGCAAAAGAAAGGGGGACAAGGGCTGCATTTGGCCCGATGCTAGTCTTCACAATCAAGTGAGAGAGTGGCGACATGATTGCCAAGAGGATGATGAAGGGAACCGCACGGAAAATAGAGGTAATCTTGTCTAAAATCCAAAAGATAACCTTATTTTCCAAGACACCACCTGGTGCTGTCAAGACAAGGAAAAGACCTGCCACCAGCCCCAAGAACCCTCCGATAATGAAGGAAAGAACTGTCATATAAAGGGTTAGGTAGATGGCTGTTCCCCAGCCTGCTTGACCAGCCCAGCCCATTTTGTAGACATTTGGTAGATAAGTTTGAATCAACTCTGTCATTTTACTGTCCTCCCTTCAATACTTTTAACTGCACACCAGCCTGACGGATGGCTTCTTGAGCACCTGCTAGTGCTGCTTTTTCACCTGACAAGACCACAACCAATTCTCCAACAGGAGTGCCATCGAGGATTTCAATATTCCCATAGAGGATATTAGCTGTTACTTGGTAATGTTTGTACAATTCATTCAAAAGTGGCTCGTCTGTCGAAGCCCCTGCATACTTGAGCTGCACTAAGATACTGTTCTCAGATAAATGTTCTACGATTTCTTGCTTCTCAATCTTGACCATGGCTTCGTCAATACCTGTAGCTGTTGAGATAAAGTCCTGTGTCAAAGGTTGTTTAGGGTCTGAGAAGATTTCAAGAACACTTCCTTCTTCAATCAAACGGCCATCCTGCATGACCGCCACACGGTTGGCAATGTCTTTGACAATCTGCATTTCATGCGTAATCAAGACAACGGTCAAGCCTAATTTTTGGTTCAAATCTTGTAGCAAGGCCAAAATCTGCTTAGTTGTCTTAGGGTCAAGGGCAGACGTTGACTCGTCTGAAATCAAGATTTTTGGATCATTTGCCAAGGCACGCGCAATGGCCACACGCTGTTTTTGCCCTCCAGATAGTTGTGAAGGGTAGTTTTCAGCACGATCCGCCAAGCCAACCAAGTCCAACAACTTAGCTACTTTAGCTTTCTTTTCTTCCTTGCTGAGTCCAGAGTGTTTGAGGGCAAAGGCTACATTTTCCTCGGCTGTCTTTTGACTCATCAGGTTGAAATGCTGGAAAATCATCCCAATGTCTTGACGCTTACGACGCAACTGCTCTGCAGTCAAGGTCACTCTGCCGTTAAAAATGACGTCGTTATCAATGGTAATTTTCCCTGCAGATGGTTTTTGCAAGAGGTTAATCACCCGTACAAGGGTTGATTTCCCTGCTCCAGAATATCCAACGATTCCGTAGATATCCCCTTCTTGGATGTGAATGGTCACATCCTTGACCGCTGTGATGGTTCTCTTCTTTTGGTGAAACGTCACATCAATCTGATCTAACTTGATAATATCTCTACTCATAGCTTCTAATCAGCTCCTCTACTAATTCAATATGGGTGTAGTAATCGGCGATTCGCACGTTCTCATCTCCACCATGGTCTCGGCTATTGGCATTTCCTAGACCGAAGGCCACCATTGGCACCTCTAGGGCATCAAAGACCGTATGCATGGGGCCTGTCCCCGCTGTTGTTGGCAAGACAGACACGCCCTGTGGATAGAATTTCTTGGACAACTCGATGACATTGAGAATGGCTGGTGCGCTCATATCGCTTCGATAGCTCATCTCTCCCAAGGTATAGTATAATTCTACCTTATCAAAGCCATTTTTGTCTAGCTGTTTCCGAATTTTTTCCAGAACATCATGCGGTTCTAGGCCAGGAACCAAACGAACTTCTAGCTTAGCACTGGCTTCTGCTGGCAAAATCGTTTTAACCCCTTGCCCTTGATAACCTGACTGAATCCCTTCGATATTAAGGGCTGGCTCGAAAAAGAACCGTTTTAGGAAGGCTACACGATCCTCTTGTAAGAGAGGCAATTCCAAGCCATAAATGCGACTAATTTCCTCAGGATTGCGTTGGGCGTAGGTATCTACCAAGGCTAGTTCTCGTTCATTTGGCTCTTGAACATCCTCATACAAGCCTTCTACCAAGATACGTCCATCAGCAGCTCGCAGGCTACTTAAGGCCTGGATAAGGTACCACGGCGCCGACTCCACAACACCACCATAACTCGAGTGGATATCCACATCCGCACTTTTTACCTTGGCATCAAAGGTTACAATTCCCTTGTTTCCGCCAGAGATTTCCAGCTGTTCCAAGGCATTTTTGGTTCCTTGCTCCCAAACTAGTAAGTCCGCCCCACGAAGTTTGTCTGCGTGTTTCTCTAAATACTTATCTAAATCCATAGAAGCCGACTCTTCTGCCCCTTCCATGATAAAGCTGATATTGACAGGCAGATCATCATGGTGCTGCATATACTTTCTCAAAGCACTCAAACGAGCCGTGATGTGGCCCTTGTCATCGTCAACCCCACGTCCATACATAAAACCATTTCGCACAGAAAGGGTAAAAGGATTCTCTGTCCACACCTGGTCGCCATCCGCTGGCACGGTGTCATAGTGATTATAGAAGATCAAGGTCTTGGCATTCGGACGCGAACTCTTGAAATGCGCCATGACAAAGGGAGCCGTATAGCTCTCATCAATCTCCACTTCAGCCCCTACACGCTTGAAAATCTCACCCAGATAGTTTGCGACCTCCTTGAGTCCAACCTGTTGGGCAAAGACTGATTTCTTGGAAATCAAGGTGCGCAAGACTTCAAAATAATGTTGGGCCACATGATCCTTCTCAAATTTTTCAATCTGCTCTTGTTCGCTAGGAAAAACCATTTTCTCTCTCTTTCTACTACGTACTTGTGTCCTCAGAACGACCACAAGTGCCTCTTTAAAATCAACTCTCTATACAAAAGCAAGAGGTGGAAACTCTCTCCCACCTCCCTTTGTCTTATTACCAAACTGGTTGGTCCAAACCGTCTGATGTTTCTTCGATAACTTTTTTCACTTCATCAGTGTGGTAAGCTGCGATAATTTTCTTGATGGCATCAGCCTTAGGTGATGATTCCCAATCTTTTTTCGCAACAATGATGTTGTACCATTGTTTTGAGTTTTCATCAGCTTGTTCTTTGAAGAGTGCTTTCTTGTAGTCCAATTTTGCTTCTGTAACGAAGGTATTGTTTACAACGGCAGCATCAACTGATGACAATGAACGAGCTGTTTGGCTAGCGTCCAATTCAGTAATCTTCAAGTTCTTTGGATTTTCTGTGATGTTAGCAACTGTTGCAAGGGCAGTTCCAGAAACATCCAATTTGATCAAACCAGCTGATTGAAGCAAGTAAAGCGCACGGCTTTCGTTTGTTGCATCGTTTGGTACGGCGATTTCACCGTTATCTGGGATTTCTTCCACTTTGGTATACTTGTTTTCTTCCCCATTTTTACCTGAGTAAAGGCGGATTGGTGAGATATAGGTATCTGCAATCGCTACAAGGTCTTTCCCGTTTTCTTTGTTCCAGTTATTCAAGAAGTTGTAGTGTTGGAAAGCATTCAAGTCTACTTCGCCATCAGCAGTTGCCTTGTTTGGTTGTGAATAGTCTGTGAACTCTGTGAATTCCAATTTAATTCCATCTTTTTCAACCAATTCTTGGATTTTATCCCAACGTGCTTCTTCAGAACCGCTACGGTTAACTGTTGCAATTTTGACAACTGTTTCGTTGTCTGCTTTCTTTTCTGAATTTCCGCAAGCTGCAAGAGTCAAACCTGCGACTGTAGCAAGAGCTGCTACACCGAGCCATTTTTTAATTTTCATGATTCTATCTCCTTTAAAAATAATACCGTAATAGTATCTCATACTTTATTTGATTTAGCAAATTGTTATTAGATAGGCAGACATATAGTTTGAAACTATATACCTAAAAATTGAGAAATCATCCGCCTTTCTCAGACTGGATGATCTCATACGACTATTTAATATCAGCTTCTGCTGGGAGGTATGTGTCTCCGAAGAACTGTTTAGACAATTTTTCAAGAGTTCCGTCTTTGTAGAGTTCTTGGATACGTTTGTCTACAAATGTTTTCAACTCATCTTGACCTTTAGCAAGAAGTGGGTAAACATAAGGTTGTTGGTCGCTTGGAAGTTCGATCACTTTCAAGTTGTCCAAACCTTGGTCCTTGATGACTGTTTCAACACCGATTTTATCAAAAATCTTGTAGTCAAACTGGCCATCGCTCAAGCGTCCCATGATTTGTTGGAAGTCTGCTTTAGTATACTTTAGGACAGTTGGATTGTCTGAGTGTTGTTTGTTGTAGTCTTCTAGCTGTTTAGCAGAAGTTGTCCCTTGAACAACTTCTGTTGATTTTCCACCGATATCATCAAGCGATTTGATGCTAGGGTCATCTTTTTTCACTACAAGAACGTTAGGGTTTTTAGCAGTTGGAGCTGCATAAAGGTATTTTTCAGCACGTTCTTTAGTGTAGCTGATGTTGCTAACAGCCATATTGTAACGGTCGGCATCAAGTCCTGCAAAGACTCCTGACCACTCTGTCTTCTCAAACTTGACATCATACTTGTCAGAGTCTTTAAAGATAGCGCGAACCACTTCAATTTCGTAACCAGTCAATTCGCCATTTTCTTCATAGTTGAATGGTTTTGGTGTAGCATTAGTTGCAACGATAATTTCTTTCTTGCTAGCTGCTTCTCCTTCTTTCTTAGCACCACCTGAGCAAGCTGCTAACACACCTGCAGCAACAAGCCCTAGGGCAGCAAGAGATGAGTATTTAACGATTTTTTTCATGTCATTTCCTCCAAAATAGAATACTGTATTATCTTAACAGAAAAAAGGAATTTACGCCATTATATGATATCTATCTCTGTGATAAGTTTTCTTTATGACTGATTTAAAAGACCAAACGCAAGACTGCAATCAAGACCACTCCAAAGAGAACTGTGCCAACTAGATTGCGATAGCGAAAGGCTACAAAAGCCGTTGGAAAAACAGCCAAGAAGTCCAGCCACTTGATCTGAGATAGGCTCCCAACCTTACCTGACACCACACTTGAAAGGATCAAGGCAAAGATAATGGAGACAGGCAAGAACTTTAAAAAACGCTCAACGATAGCTGGCAAACCCTTGTACTTGACCAAGATGAAAGGAATCATACGAGGTATCCAAGTCACTAGGCCCGAAAAGATAACGGCTAACAAAAGATATTTACTGACCATCTAAGACCACCCCCATTGTACATCCAAGTAGCGTCGCAAATAGAACAGCTAGTGACTGAGACACCACTGTCAAGAGCAAAAAGAAAGACACCGTAACAACTGTTAGGATCTTAAGCAGATTGCGGACAGGAATCCGTCTTTGCATAATCTGGAACTGCGAAGCAAAAATCCCGATAAACATTCCCACAAGGGCAAAATCAAGGCCAAAGATTTCTGGATTTGGCAGTAAACCACCTAGAGCTGTCCCAACAACTGTCCCAACAAACCAAGCTACATAACTGTTGAGATTATTCCCATGCATCCACATAGGATTGACCTTGTCTGTATGGGCTAATTCTCCCATCAAAACCCCGTAAGTCTCATCTGTCAAGAGACTAGACATACCGATATTTTGCCAGAGACTGGTATGACGGAAATAGGTCGACGCATGCAAGCTCAGCAAAAAGAGTCGTAAATTGATTAAAAAGACCGTCATGGCAATGGCTGCTACAGGTGCTTGGACCGCAATCAATGCCAACATGGCAAACTGGGCGCTCCCAGCATAAACAAAGAGGCTCATCAGGCCCATCTCAACAGGTGTCACATAGGGCGCACCGATAATCCCACAAGCTAGACCGATACTAACATAGCCAAGGGCAGTCGGCATGGCAGCCTGAACACCTTCCCAAAATCCTTTTTCTTTCATCTTTTTCCTCTTATTTTCTTCGTTTGAGACTGTTCAAGGTCACAGCCACAGCAAGAAATATTATAACACATTCATAAAAGAGAAAAAAGTTTAGAGTTTGGAACTTGGAGCTAGTAAAAAGTACTGAATAGGATGTATTATGGATACATGAGAAATTGATCCACTCGGATAGTATACTTATCGGTTTCCGTGTCTGTAGCATATTTATTTTCTGTCGGATAGACATCGACCCAGAGTTCCCACTGTTGTCCCTTCAACTTGACCTTGTAGCGATAACCGTCATCGTATATCCCTACCGGATCAGTGGTCATAGACTGATAATCTGGGAGTGCTTCAATTTCTTTTTTTATAGTCTGGGATAAGTTATCAAGCAATGCTTGCTGCTCAGCTTTTGAGGCAACGGGAAAATAAGCCGCTACTGTTTCCAAGCGATGCGACTTTGAAAATGTGAATCTTACTCGACCTGTATGGCCCTTCAAAGAAATATTTTCATAATCATAGAAAAGGCGGCCTGTTTTATAGAAATAAGGGTCTTCTGCACGCCAAGTATCGCGATAAGCCATTTCCTCTTCTTCCTCCACCTCGCTAGCCTCTCCCAATACTTCTTCAAAAGATTTAACAGGCATACCGAAAGAAAGGGATTCAAACAAGACCAGTTGCGTCTTTTTTATATTATGGCAAGCTGATAAAAGCATGAGTAAAGCTCCAAGAGCAAGCAAACTACTAATTATTTTTGTAATTTTCATATATCTACTATACAAGAAAAGTCTCAGACTGACAAACTTTGGATTTTCCGATTACATTTTGAGACTTATTCTCTAAATTTGGAGGAAACAAAGGACTACTCAAAAATTAGTAACAGACAGTCAAAATAAAAAAGACTGAAAAAACAGTCTTATTTATAATACTTAGCTAGTCAGTTCTTTTGTTTTTATGATTGGCAGAAACTCTAAAACAACAAGGGCAGAATTTGAGCAATACCATTGTAGACTATATGCAGTCCAATAGGCCAATAAATAGACTTTGTCACTCTAAAAAAGACTGCCATTATTAAACCACTACCCATATATACGAAAAAGTCTGTCAAGACCCAACCATGATTACTGATATGCAAAATACCAAATAAAGTAGCCGAACCAAGTACATCCAGTCCCCATTTTTTCCCTTTTTCCAAAGCAGTCATCACCAATCCACGATAGATCATCTCTTCAAAAATGGGACCTGCAATCACAGGATAGAAAAAATACATCAGAAATGCCGTTGCTCCTGTAAAAGTAGGGACATCCAGTTGATAAGCAATTTCATTTTTGGTAGGAGGGAAAAGATAAAATGTGACGAAATTCCAAATAACAAAAGCAAGAAGAGCTAAAAAGGAATAAAAAAGATAAGAACCTTTAAATTTTTTACTGTTAATTTTCTGCCATTTTCCTGACCAAACCATAACAATAAGAGCAAGCAGAACCACAAGAAAATTCAACAGCATATCCGACAAATAATAGGCAAAGTCAGATAGACCAGCAGCAAGATCGCTGTGTAAGACCAGACGAATCAAGAACTGGTCAGCAATGACAAGTAGAATGGCTATAATAAGGTAGTAGTGTGAGATTATCTTTTTCATTCTATTTTCTCCTATACTATGAAATAAAGACAGCCCCTACCCAAGAAAAGGCAAGGGCTTTGAATATCAATAACGGCGACGATTAACAGTAGAAGAATCATGGTTAAAATTTCTCTTCCAGTGATCAATAATTGACCAAGGTGTTCCTAGGCCTCCCCAGCCTCCCCAATTTCCACCACCTGGGATATTCGCAACATTCACAAGATCTCCTCCGTAAACTGCCTCTAGCTCCACTTCTGTTAGTTCCATTGTTTCTGCAAATTGTAAATTCAACATCATTTACACTCCTTCAATTATTTTTACTTGTAAACCACTTCTGCGACCTAGGATTTGCTTCAAATGTCTTACAAGGACAGTATAACACGAAAATTGTCTTATTTTAGAAAATCGCATATTTGATATTTTTTCTCATGGAAATTTCACATTTGCGATTTTAGTAGATTTGATTATTTCACTGGTATAATAAAGTTATTACTAATGAGGAGGGATATAATGATGAATAAAAGAAAAATCCAACTGATACTCCTGCTTATTTCGGAGTGGGTTATCGTCTTCCCCTTTCTAACTAATTGATAAGTTCTTTGTATTGATGAAAACGCAATTCGAAGAGGGCTATCAATTGTGGATTTTCTAATATTTGCAGTGATTGGATAAAGTGTTCAATCTCTTTTTGATTGCTTCCCTTAGTTTGAAGAAAAATGCTCATTTTCTTTAAAAATTGCCACGATACTTTCTCAAAAACATCATATGGACGCAGCATACTCTCCAACTCGGCTTCAAAGATTGGGATGTAGGAGAAAAGCTTGCGCTCCATGAGTTCTGATATAATATTCAGAAATCCACTTTTCATATACAATCGATTGTGTACTAACTCTTTAAATTCCTTAGATTTCTCAATTAAAGAGGTTGATAAAAAGATTAGGTCTTGATTACTCAAGAAGGGCATAGTATTGCAAAAAAGATAGAGGTCAAACCAGGTCCAAGACTCGATAGCATAGAGGTAGGTAGTCAAAAATTCGCTATCCTCATCTGTTAGCGGATAGCTCTTATTTAAGGAATGGATGGCATTTTTAATCACAATAGCATTCAAACGACGATAGGTCTGCGCTATCTGTTCTTGCTCGACTTCCTCCAACAGTTGCTCTAAGCCAGCAATATCTTGATGGGCAAAGCGATCCACAACCCTTCTACCAATTCTCATATGTGGGGATTCTTGATAGTTATTAAGCTTGTGTCCAAACTCATCGAAGGTCACATTTATCCCTTGGATAGCTAGGATCAGCTTATCCGCAGACAGCATAGACTGTCCCAGTTCAAACTTGGATAGCTGGGATGCTGTCAGTCCATCACAAGCAACATCTGACTGCTTGAGTTTTCTCGCCAGACGCAATTCCTTGTAAAATTCTCCCAATTCCATCTTTTCAATCATGGCCAAACTCCCTTTACTATTCTATTCGTAAAAACTTTTCCTTTTTTAACATATTATAAAATATTTTAGCAAAAAAGCCAGCTTCAAGCTGACTCTTTATTCCACCGTATCAAAAGCGAGACTTGGTTTGGCGTTGAGATCCAAGCCTGCAAAGTTTTCTTTGTTCCACTCGCTGACACTGGCATAGGCAATCATACCTGCATTGTCTCCACAGAGACGCAGGGGTGGAATGATGACCTTGACATCTTTGATTTCGTCTGCCAAGCGTTCTCTGAGACCTTTATTGGCTGCCACGCCACCTGCCACTACCAGAGTTTTGACTGGATATTTTTCCAACGCTTTCTTAGTCTTGGTCATGAGAATATCCATGACCGCTGCCTGAAAGCTTGCTGACAGGTCTTGATTAGACAAGACCTCTCCTTTTTGCTGGGCATTGTGATGCAAGTTGATAAAGGCCGACTTGAGACCGGAAAAAGAAAATTCCAGATTGTCTTCCTTAATCATAGCCCGCGGAAAATCATAAATATCCTGTCCCTCATGAGCTAACTGATCAATCTCTCGACCTGCTGGATAGGTCAGCCCCATAACTCGACCAACCTTATCATAGGCTTCACCGACCGCATCATCGCGAGTTTCCCCCACAATCTTGTAATCGCCAGCCTCTGACACATAGACCAACTCGGTGTGTCCTCCGCTGACCAAGAGTGCTAGGAGAGGAAACTCCAAAGTCTCCACACTCTGAGCTGCCATGAGGTGACCAGCCATGTGGTTGACGGGGATAAGTGGCAAGCCATGCGCCCAAGCAAAGGCCTTGGCAGCTGACAAGCCAACTAGCAGAGCTCCAACCAATCCTGGTCCGTAGGTAACCGCCACAGCTGTCACATCGTTTTCAGTAATTCCTGCTTCTGCTAGCGCCTCCTCGATACAGGCTGTAATGACCTCGACATGGTGACGACTAGCTACTTCTGGCACTACGCCCCCAAAACGTTTATGGCTCTCAATTTGACTAGCAATGACATTGGACAAGAGCTCATCATCGTTTTTCAGGACGGCGACACTAGTCTCATCGCAAGATGTCTCAAAAGCTAAAATATATCTATCTTTCATCTACTTCTCTCTTCATGATAATGGCATCTTCCATCGGCGCATGGTAGTAGGCCTTCCGCCGCGCGATTTCTTCAAATTTTTCTTTTTTGTAAAATAGCAGAGCTGGCCTGTTCGACTCCCTCACTTCGAGGAAAATTTCTTTGTCGGCAGGCAAAAAGTCAAACAAGGCTGTCGCGATTTTCTGCCCCTGATAGGTTTGTTTGACAGCGATTTGCAGGACTTCTGCTTCAAAAAGATTCTCCTGCACGGCTAGAAAGCCAATCACTTCTGCCCCATCATAAGCCAGAGCATACCAAGTCTGGTCTTGGGACAGGTCTGCTTGGATTTGTTCCAATGTCCAAGGACTGACTGGGTAAACATCTACCATAACAGCATAGATAGCTTGAGCCAAGTCAGCTTGTTGTTGGATTCGTTTGATCTTTATCATAGGCGTTTAATGTAGGACTCGCCAGACTCAGTGTGATTCTTGAGCCAGTTTTCCTCGGCTTCGACACGCTTGAGGTAATTTGGCACAAAGTCGTGCAAGGAGTCCGCTTCCTTGTCCCAGGCCCAAAGAGCTAGATTAGCTGCATTTGGCACGGTTTCTTGGTAGCTAGCTTGTGGTAGTTGTTCTTGGATTTGTTCCACAAAGGCTCCAACTTCTCCGACAAAGGTTACCTGTTCAGCATCCTTGACCTGCTCTAGCACTTCCGCAAAGGACAGGTGTGCTTCTGGAAAGACATCCTTGGCATTTTCATAAAAGCCAGCATAGACATTGTTGCGACGTGCATCCATAATAGGAACTACCAAGCCTTCTTTCTGGCTTGATACCAGAGCCAAGAGGCTAGACATCCCCACTAACTCGATGTTCAGGGTATGAGCCAAGGTCTTGGCAGTTGCTACCGCGATTCTCAAACCTGTGTAGCTACCAGGTCCCTCTGCCACCACGATGCGATCCAAGTCCTTGGGTGTCCAATCCAGACTGGCCATCAAAAAATCGATGGCAGGCATGAGGGTAATACTGTGATTTTTCTTGATATTGATCATAGTCTCGGCAAGAACCTGCTTATCCTCTAAAATAGCGAGAGAAAGAGCCTTGCTGGACGTATCAAAAGCTAATACTTTCATAACACATTCCTATCTTTTTGTCTGCTTACTATTATACTACAAAAGCTGACGCATGGGAATTTTCTTTCTCCCCAAACAAAAAGCCCTGCTACTTAGACAAAGAGGAAGGCAAAAAAATAAAAAAAGTTCTAGCTTTTCCCATCTTTTCCGAATATATAAGTGAACAAGAAAAAAGGAGGAAAGTTCAATGACAAATTTTGACGTTCTTGACAATCAATTTTTATCGTTATCTGAAAATGAATTATCAGATATTGATGGTGGTCTCGCTCCCTTAGTTATCTTTGGAGTAGCAGTATCTTGGAAAGCCATTGCAGGTGGAACAGCACTTGTAGGGTCTGGTTTGGCAGCTGGTTATTTTTTAGGAGGTTAGTATGATTAAAGGTTTGGATAAGTATTGCGCAATTTCTAATAAAGAATTGCAAGGAATCAAGGGTGGTTTTGGTGTAGGTGTTGGTATAGCTTTATTTATGGCCGCTTACACTATCGGGAAAGATATTCGTAAGAAATTTGGATAAGTCATGCTAGATAAAAGGCACATTTTTAGAAGGGTAAATTTTATTCTCTTCATCTCTTACAGTTTGCTCAGCATTTTTAATGATTTAAACATATCCAGAATCCCCTTACCAATTGATTTATCTGTTTGCATTATTTTCTTTTTATGTTTCAACTCGATTTTTGCTGAGAAAAAAGAGGGGCGTAAAGATGGCGAATCCATTGACTCTTTTAACCATCAATGTTAAAATGTAATTCAACACTGGCAGGAAAATCAGGTTGAGTCGTTGACTCTTCGGGTTGCAGTGCTATCCCTGAAACTTTGGTTTCTAAAGAACTGAAAATGCGATTGAACAATTCGCCCCCCAGTGTTTGACGGCTCTTGACTTCGGTCAAGGGCTGTTTCTTTTTTGCTCAAAACAATTTTATTTCATCTTGTCATCCAAGTTTTACGCTTTTGTCAGCCTTTACTTTCTCATTTTCCGTCTTTTACTAATTTTTCATTTTGTGGTATAATTGAAATAATTGTAACGAATCAAGGTCAATCTAGACACAAAATGGAATGAAATCAAGCAAATCTCTACTAAAAGTTTGGAATAAGCTGACCTGTAAATAGAAAGGAACTATATGATTTACAAAGTTTTTTATCAAGAAACAAAAGAACGTAGCCCACGTCGTGAAACAACACGCTCACTTTACCTAGACATCGATGCCAACTCAGAACTTGAGGGACGTATCGCTGCTCGCCAACTTGTCGAAGAAAACCGCCCAGAGTACAATATCGAATTTATCGAACTCTTGTCTGACAAATTGCTAGATTACGAGAAAGAAACTGGCGCTTTCGAAATCACGGAGTTCTAATATGGCCTATACTCTTAAACCTGAAGAAGTCGGCGTTTTTGCCATCGGTGGTCTGGGAGAAATCGGGAAAAACACTTACGGAATTGAATACCAAGACGAAATTATCATCGTCGATGCTGGGATTAAATTCCCGGAAGATGACTTGCTGGGTATCGACTACGTTATCCCTGACTACTCTTACATCGTGGACAATATCGACCGCGTCAAGGCCGTTTTGATTACACACGGACACGAGGACCACATCGGTGGGATTCCTTTCCTACTCAAGCAAGCAAATGTCCCTATCTACGCTGGACCACTTGCCCTAGCTTTGATCCGTGGAAAACTCGAAGAACACGGTCTCTTGCGCAACGCCAAACTTTACGAAATCAACCACAACACTGAGTTGACCTTTAAAAATCTCAAGGCAACTTTCTTTAGAACTACTCACTCCATTCCAGAGCCTTTGGGGATTGTCATTCATACTCCTCAAGGGAAAATCGTCTGTACGGGTGACTTTAAGTTTGACTTTACTCCAGTTGGAGAACCTGCAGACTTGCACCGGATGGCAGCCCTTGGTGAAGAAGGCGTACTCTGCCTCCTCTCTGACTCGACAAATGCGGAAGTACCAACCTTTACCAACTCTGAAAAAGTCGTTGGTCAGTCCATCATGAAGATTATCCAAGGTATTGAAGGACGTATCATCTTTGCATCCTTTGCCTCAAACATCTTCCGTCTCCAGCAAGCAACAGATGCTGCTGTTAAGACTGGACGCAAGATTGCGGTCTTTGGACGTTCGATGGAAAAGGCCATTGTCAACGGGATCGAGCTTGGCTACATCAAAGCTCCTAAGGGAACCTTTATCGAGCCAAATGAAATCAAAGATTATCCTGCAGGCGAGGTTCTTATCCTCTGTACAGGTAGTCAAGGGGAGCCGATGGCAGCCCTCTCTCGTATCGCTAACGGAACTCACCGCCAGGTGCAACTCCAACCCGGCGATACCGTTATCTTCTCTTCTAGCCCAATCCCTGGAAATACGACTAGCGTCAACAAATTGATTAACATCATCTCAGAAGCTGGCGTCGAAGTCATTCACGGTAAAATCAACAACATCCACACCTCTGGTCACGGTGGTCAGCAAGAGCAAAAACTCATGCTTCGCTTGATCAAGCCGAAATACTTCATGCCTGTTCATGGTGAATACCGTATGCAGAAAGTCCATGCTGGACTAGCGGTGGATACTGGTGTCGAGAAGGACAATATCTTTATCATGAGCAATGGTGATGTGCTTGCTCTTACTGCTAACTCTGCTCGTATCTCAGGCCATTTCAACGCCCAAGACATCTATGTCGATGGCAATCGTATCGGTGAAATCGGTGCTGCTGTCCTCAAAGATCGTCGTGATCTATCTGAAGACGGTGTCGTTCTGGCAGTCGCAACTGTTGACTTCAAATCGCAGATGATTCTGTCTGGTCCAGATATCCTCAGCCGAGGTTTTGTCTACATGAGAGAGTCTGGCGACTTGATTCGTCAAAGCCAGCGCATCCTCTTCAATGCTATCCGTATCGCATTGAAAAACAAAGATGCTAGCGTGCAATCTGTCAATGGTGCCATTGTCAACGCTATTCGTCCTTTCCTCTATGAAAATACGGAACGTGAACCGATTATCATCCCGATGATCCTCACACCGGATGAAGAATAATACTCTTCGAAAATCTCTTCAAACCACGTCAGCTTCGCCTTGTCGTACTCAAGTACAGCCTTCGGCTAGCTTCCTAGTTTGCTCTTTGATTTTCATTGAGTACAAGTCAACAAAACAGCCCCGTCTTCGGAGCTGTTTTTCTCTATGCTTTCTTTTGAGATTGAAACTCAATAAAAATCGAAATCAGACTAGAAGGCTAGGCGAAAGCATAACTTGAGTTAGCTCCCATAGTTCGGGGAACTATGGGAGGCTGGAGATGAATCAAAGCCAAGCTTTGAACTCATTCGTAAGAAGCCGACGACGTATCATTTTGATTTTTGAAGAGTTTTAGAAATACTACGATTTTTACCTTCCAGATAGACCATCAGAATGGAAATATCTGCTGGGTTTACTCCCGAAATACGGCTAGCTTGGCCAATAGTTTCTGGATTGATGAGTTTGAACTTCTGGCGAGCTTCTGTCGCGATAGAATCAATATCATCCCAGTCGATATTGGCTGGAATGCGTTTTTCTTCCATGCGTTTCATCTTGGCAACCTGATCCATGGCTTTGGAAATATAGCCTTCGTACTTGATTTCTGTTTCAATCAATTCGATAATCTTGTCATCCAAGTCCTCTGCTGCAGGTCCGATGAAAGCCACCACATCCTGGTAAGAAACTTCTGGACGGCGAAGGAATTCCTTAGCTGTCACCGCATCTGTCAATGGCTTGAAGCCCATCTCCTCAACCTTAGCATTGGTTTCCTTGACTGGCTTGAGTTTGATGCTGTCTAGACGCTTCATCTCATTGTCAAATTGATTTTTCTTGATTTCAAAACGAGCCCAGCGTTCATCATCCACAAGTCCAATCTCGCGTCCCATCTCGGTCAAACGCATATCAGCATTGTCATGACGAAGAATGAGACGGTATTCAGCACGACTGGTCAAGAGACGGTAGGGTTCAATGGTTCCCTTGGTCACCAAATCGTCAATCATGACCCCAATATAACCGTCACTGCGCTTCAAAATCAATTCAGGCTTGCCTTGGATTTTCAGAGCTGCGTTGATCCCAGCGATAATCCCTTGACCTGCTGCCTCTTCGTAACCAGATGTACCATTTGTCTGCCCAGCTGTGAAAAGACCTGAGATTTTCTTGGTTTCCAAAGTTGCACGCAACTGGTGAGGCAAGACCATATCGTACTCAATGGCATAACCCGTTCGCATCATCTCAGCATTTTCCAGACCTTTAATGGAATGAACCAGCTCCCGCTGTACATCCTCAGGCAGACTGGTTGAAAGACCTTGGACATAGACTTCCTCTGTATTGCGCCCTTCTGGCTCAAGGAAGAGTTGGTGGCGTTCCTTGTCCGCAAAGCGCACAATCTTGTCCTCAATCGATGGACAGTAACGAGGCCCCACTCCCTTAACCACACCTGTAAACATTGGCGCGCGATGGAGGTTGTTTTGGATAATCTCATGACTGGTACCATTAGTGTAAGTCAACCAGCATGGCACCTGGTCCTTGACATAATCCTCATCACGTGAAGTATAGGAGAAGTGGTTTGGCGCCTCGTCTCCTGGCTGGATTTCTGTTACATCATAGTTGATAGAGGAAGCCTTAACACGTGGAGGAGTTCCTGTCTTGAAACGACCGATTTCGAGTCCCAATTCCTTGAGGTTATCAGCTAGGTTAATCGAAGCTAGACTGTGGTTAGGACCTGATGAGTACTTTAGGTCTCCGATGATGATTTCCCCACGGAGGGCTGTTCCTGTGGTTACAATAACCGCTTTTGCTCCATACTCTTGATGGGTAGCTGTACGCACACCGACAACCTTGCCATCTTCCACCAAAATTTCATCAATCATGGTTTGACGAAGGGTGAGATTTTCTTGATTTTCAACTGTCTTGCGCATCTCCTTAGAGTAAAGCTCCTTGTCAGCTTGCGCACGAAGGGCACGGACAGCTGGACCTTTCCCAGTATTGAGCATCTTCATCTGGATGTAAGTCTTGTCAATGGTTTTGGCCATCTCGCCACCGAGGGCATCGACTTCACGCACGACAATCCCCTTGGCAGAACCACCGATTGAAGGGTTACAAGGCATGAAAGCCAGCATTTCAATGTTGATGGTCGCAAGCAAGACCTTACAGCCCATACGGCTGGCTGCTAGAGATGCTTCTACCCCCGCGTGCCCCGCACCAATTACAATAATATCGTATTCTTCCGTAAAATTATAAGTCATTTCTTAACCTTTCAAAAATTTCTCGCAAATAAGGAACTAACTTCTCCTCCTCTAGAGCTTGATCCATAGTAACCCATTTAAAGTGTGTATGCTCTTCAGGATCTAATCTGATAATTGGCTTCTCCCCAATCCACTCTGCTTTATAAACTAAGCGAGTAAAAACCGTATCCTTAGAGGTATCCAGTTGACTATCTTCGTGAAGAAGTTTGAGCGAACTGCTATCTAGCCTAACTCCCGCTTCTTCAATGCATTCTCTAAGAGCACCATCTCGCGGAAGTTCACCCTTTTCAACCCCGCCACCAGGAATATCCCAGTAAGTTGGATAAACGTTGGGTTCTCCTCTTTTAATTTCCGAACGCTGAATGAGCAAATAATCACCACCACTATGAACAAGTACATGGGCAATAAGCTTAACCATCATTTTCTCTCCTATTCCTCAAGATGAATGTGTTTTAGTTGGCCGTTCCATTCTGGTAGGGCTGTTTTTAAAAAGGCTGGAACTAGCTGGATATTCTGGAGCTGATCCAAATCAATCCACTCACAAGGTTGCCTTTTCACATCTTCCTGCATGGTCAATGGAGCTTCTTCAAGCAAATTCACCAGGTAATGAAACTCGATGTTGTGATAGGAAACACCGTCCTGTTCAAAACGATTTTCAACCACGAAAGCTAGCTGCCCAGCTTGAGCTTTGACACCTAGTTCTTCCTTCACTTCACGGACTACCGCGTCTTCCGTGCTTTCATTGACTTGAATCGCACCGCCGATAGTGTAATATTTACCCTTGTCTTTAGTAACTAGGAGCTTGCCATTTTGGAGAATCAAGGCTGCCGCCCGAACACCAAAGACCGTGTCTCCCACTGTTGTCCGAAAGTCTTGTTGAGTCATTTTTGTCCTTTCCCTTAAACGACACAAAAACAGTCAAAACTCCAAAGAAGTGCAGGACAAAAAAGCCTGCAACATCCATGAGCTTTGACCATCATTTCTATTGCTTTTATTATTGTAGCAAATTGAGAAAATTTGTCAATCTAAATGTACTATAATTGGCGAATCGCTTCAAAAGCTCCTTTGTCAATCTCGACTGGGTCAGAGAAGGCATCCAGAACAATCCCTCTCACCGGAAACTCCCCTATCTCTTCCGCAACAGATAAACAGTCCGTAAGAGGTAATTGCAACCAGGAAAAACGGTCATAATAGTCCTTAGGAATATCTTGTTCAGTTAAGAAACAAGGATAGAAGTAGTCGTCTCCCTTTCGCAGAATATCCGGTTTTAGTCGTACCCCTTCTTGTTCATCACTCTCATCCAGAAGATTCGGATTGAAGGGGACCCAGACTTTAGCTTGTTTCAATTCCTTGAACAAGGCTTCAATCGACTCTGTCGTTTTCTCTCTCAAATACTCTTTCTTATAGTCAGAAAGGCTCATTGTTTGCTCTTTTTTAGCCGTTTTTTTCTTAAAAAACTGAAACATTCTCTTTCCTCTTAGAAAATCTTAAATGTACTGACAAACTTGTCCATCGCGGTAGGCATTGTCAATCAAACCGCCACCTAGACACTCTTCGCCATCGTAAAAGACAACTGCCTGCCCGGGTGTGATCGCGCGTTGCGGTTCCGCAAAGATGACCTCTGCCTTGTCTCCTTTGACATGTACTGTCACCTTAGAATCAGGCTGACGGTAGCGGAATTTAGCCGTACATTCGAGCGTAAACTCCTCTGGCATCTCACGAGTAAAATGAACTTGACTGGCTTCTAGGCTGGTTGACATAAGCGAGTCATGGTAGAATCCTTGACCGACATAGAGGATGTTCTTGCTTAGGTCTTTTCCAACAACGAACCAAGGAGCATTGTCACCGCCGTGTTGCCCACCGATACCGAGTCCGCCACGCTGACCAATCGTATAATACATAAGTCCTGCATGCTCGCCCATATCGCGACCATCCACAGTCATCATGCGACCAGGCTGAGCTGGCAGGTAGTTGCTGAGAAAGTTTTTAAAGTTCTTTTCTCCGATAAAGCAAATTCCTGTCGAGTCTTTCTTCTTAGCAGTCGCAAGTCCTGCTTCTTCTGCGAGTCTGCGAACTTCAGGCTTTTCCAAATGTCCCAGTGGGAACATGGTTTTTTGGAGTTGTTCTTGCGAAAGTTGACTGAGGAAATAGGTCTGGTCCTTGCCATTGTCCACGCCACGAAGCATGTGAACAATGCCATCCTCATCACGCGCCACTCGAGCATAATGCCCCGTCGCTACATAGTCTGCACCCAAGGTCATGGCATAGTCCAAAAAGGCCTTGAACTTGATTTCCTTGTTGCACATAACATCTGGATTTGGCGTGCGCCCTGCACGGTATTCCGCTAGGAAATACTCAAAAACGCGGTCCCAGTACTCTTTTTCAAAATTGACAGAGTAGTAAGGAATGCCGATCTGGTCTGCCACCGCAGCCACATCCTTGTAATCTTCGGTCGCCGTACAAACGCCGTTTTCATCTGTGTCATCCCAGTTCTTCATGAAGATACCGATCACATCGTAGCCCTGCTCCTTGAGTAAGAGAGCCGTCACCGACGAATCAACACCACCACTCATCCCCACAACAACACGTGTTTTAGAGTTATCACTCATGGTAAGTCTCCCATCTATTCGTTTATTCATACCCTCAAAATTCTATTTACTAAGACTTTCAATAGAACTTCTTCGAGTATAGTCTTTTCGTTTGCTTTTAGGAGTAAAATGGTCTGGGAGACCATTTTAGCCTATCATCTTAAAATGAAAATATGATAGGCAACGAGTCGCAGGCATAACTCGAGTTCGCTCAATCAGTCTGGGAGACTGATTGAGGTTATAAATCAGACAAGCTCAGCTTGCATCTCATTGCGAGTTAACGACGTAATAAAAGATAAACGAAATGACTAATTCACGATTGAAGGTCGTGTGTGCTTTAACGATTGAAGGTCGCTTGAGCAGTATTCATTATAACACGCTTGGTTGGAGAAGACAAGAAAGAGGCTGATAAATCATCTCAACCTCTCTTTCTTCCTTTGCAAACGAATCAATTTTCCCCTTTAAGTTCTTTCTTCGCTTGTTCTATCTGGTATTTCACTTGCTCAAAGCCGGTTCCTCCTAAGGAATTCCGTCGCTGAACAGCGGTTTCTGGGCGCAAGTAGATATAAATATCTTCTTCAATCAAGGGATGGTAGGTTTGCAACTCCTTCAAATCCCAATCTTGGATATTTTTACTATGCTTGATAGAGTCTAGAACCAATTTTCCTACAATTTCATGCGCTTCTCTAAAGGGAAGACCTTTTTCAGCCAAATAATCTGCCAGTTCGGTCGCATTCGAAAAATCATTCTCTGTAGATTGCTGCATTTTGGCCTTATTAACCTGCATGCTCGATAGCATACCTGCCAGCACATCCAGAGAATTTAAAATCGTTTCTACCGTATCAAACATGCCTTCCTTGTCCTCTTGCAAATCCTTATTATAGGCCAGAGGCAAAGACTTCATGACGGTCAATAGTCCAAGCAAGTGCCCGTAAACCCGTCCTGTCTTCCCTCGAATCAATTCGGCCATATCAGGATTTTTCTTCTGGGGCATGATAGACGAACCCGTTGAAAAGCTATCAGACAAGCTAATGTACTGATACTCAAAACTGCACCAATTGATGATTTCTTCACAAAAACGGCTCATATGCATCATCAAAATGCTGGCATTTGATAGAAATTCCAAGATAAAATCACGGTCACTCACTGCGTCCAAGGAATTGGTATAGGGTTGTTGGAAACCCAGTAAATCACTCGATAATTGACGATCGATTGGAAAAGTTGTCCCCGCCAAGGCAGCCGCACCCAGGGGAGATAGGTCCGTATGCTTCAAGTTAAATGCAAAGCGCTCGCTATCCCTTTGAAACATATTGTAATAAGCCATGAGATGGTGGGCAAAACTAATCGGTTGGGCGTGCTGCAAATGGGTATAGCCTGGCATGATGGTTTCCACATGTTTTTCAGCCAAATCCAGCAAAACACTGTTCAGATTCGCCAACTTATCCAAGACATGGCCAAGTTGCTCCTTTAGATATAAGTGCATATCCGTTGCGACTTGGTCATTCCGAGAACGAGCCGTGTGTAGTTTCCCAGCCAGAGGACCGATTTTCTCTGTCAGCAACACTTCCATATTCATATGAATATCTTCATTTGCAATATCAAAATGAAGCTCTCCTGCCTCTAAATCTCGCAACAAAGCTTTCAGACCATCTTGGATCTGCTCTGCCTCTTCCAAGCTCAAAATGCCAGTCTGTCCTAGCATTTGAACATGAGCTAGGGAACCCATCAAATCAAATTTTGCCAGCTGGTGGTCGAAGGAAATACTCGCACCGAACTGCTCTACCCAATCTTCCACAGTGCCTTCAAATCGACCACCCCATAATTTTGTATTTTTCGACATATTCTGTCGTCCCTTTCTATCGCGTCACTACTCAACATTTTTCTGAACTTCTGAATAAACCTTAGTCGGAAGCCCCCAAAGCTTGATAAATCCAACAGCCGCATCTTGGTCAAAGGTATCTGCGCTAGTATAAGTCGCCAAATTTTCATCGTAAAGAGAATTTGGAGATTTCCGAGCCACTACCTGAGCATTCCCCTTATAGAGTTTAACTTTTGCAGTTCCATTAACAACTTTCTGTGTCTCCTTGATATAGGCAATCAAAGCCTGAGTTGCTGGGCTAAACCACAAGGCATTATAGATGAGATTGGACAACTCATTTTCGATAATGGGTTTGAAATGAGCCACTTCTCTCACAAGAGTCAAGTCTTCAATCTCCTTATGAGCTGCCAATAAAGTCACAGCACCTGGGCACTCATAAATCTCTCTTGACTTAATACCAACTAAACGATTTTCCACATGGTCAATACGACCAACACCGTGTTTGCCTGCAATTTCATTGAGCTTTTGAATCAAATCCGCCACTTTCATCTTCTCACCATTGAGGGAGATGGGTACCCCACAGCTAAACTCAATGTCAATAAATTCAGGACTGTCTGGCGCCTCTTCTGGCGAAGATGTGATTCCAAATGCTTCTTCTGGTGCTTGATTCCAAGGATTTTCCAAGACACCACATTCATTTGCGCGTCCCCAAAGATTTTGATCGACAGAGTAAGGATTGTCAAGGTCAGCAGGAACTGGAACACCGTTTTCTTTGGCATATTGGATTTCTTCTTCACGAGACCATTTCCACTCACGAACAGGCGCAACTACTTTTAAATTGGGATCCAAAGCCGCAATAGAGACTTCAAACCGAACTTGGTCGTTTCCCTTGCCTGTACAACCATGGGCAATTGTGGTTGCCCCCGTCTGATGAGCTATTTCAACGAGTTTTTTTGAAATAAGAGGGCGACTCAGAGCAGATACCAAGGGGTACTTTTGTTCGTAGTAGGCATGAGCCTGAAGGGCCACTAAAACATAGTCGTTAGCAAATTCTTCCTTAACATCAATGACATAAGACTCAACAGCCCCAACCTTGAGAGCTTTATCGTGGATGAACTCCAAATCTTTTCCTTCACCCACATCCATACAAACAGCGATCACATCATAGTCTTTTTTTAACCATGTAATAGCAACTGATGTATCTAATCCACCTGAATAGGCTAAAATGACTTTTTCCTTACTCATTTCTCTTCCTTCTTTCTATTTTTCGATAGAGGCTTTAAAAGCATCGTCAATCAATTTGTCCAACTCCCCAGAATCCTTCAACTTCTGGATGGTTTTGTCAACCGCCTCTTTCAATTCTTTACTGTCTTTTTTCATCGCAACAGCGTAGGAATCTTCTTTATCATTGTCAAAATCAAACTCAGCGATGGCTAGGTCTGGATTATTCTCTACAAATCCTTTCGCCACTGGTTCCTCAAAGATA
Organism: Streptococcus oralis; assembly: GCF_023110055.1. Lineage (GTDB taxonomy): Bacteria > Bacillota > Bacilli > Lactobacillales > Streptococcaceae > Streptococcus > Streptococcus oralis_BY. The sequence continues at coordinate 1,416,780 of NZ_JALDVG010000001.1, forward strand.
ACCGCATCTAGTTGCCCTGATTTCAAATCTGTTATCAAATTTCCATTTTTAGGAAGTGAAACGAGAGAAGAATCCTGCAAAGTTTCTTTGGCCAGAGTTTCCTGGATAGAACCTTTCTGCGCTCCAACCTTTTTCTGAGCCAAATCCTTGACTGATTGGTAATTCGTTAATTCAGCTTTCCTTACGATAACCTTATTTTTCGAAGTGTAGTAGGGAATTGAAAAATCGTAAACTTGACTTCTCTCTTCCGTTTTAGAAACACCTGATATGGCAAGATCGGCCTTGCCTGAATCAAGACTAGCCAGTACATTATCAAAACTCATTGGAGAGAACTCCACTTCTACACCTAGTTCCTTTGCGATGGCTTTGGCTAGCTCAACATCTGAACCTACAATCTGATTTTTCCCATCAACCAATTTCTGGTATTCAAATGGAGCAAACTCTGGATTTAGGGCCACCACCAATTTTCCTTTAGCCTTAATGGCTTCAACACCTTGGGATTGAGTGTTACTACAAGCAAATAATAAGGGAAACATAAGCAAACCAAACATCGTCATCAACACCTTCTTCACTTTATTCATAGAAGAGCCTCCTTTTATTTTTATACTTTATTATTGTATAAATAATACTCTTCTCATTCTCGTTTGTCAAGAAAAAACTGTATTTTATTTCATTTAAATCAAGAAAAAGCTTATTATATGATATATTTTTACATATAATAAGCTTATTTATACTATTTGAGTTTTAAAACAATTTGAAGAATTTAGTCGGAATTATACAAATAGAGCATTACTGAGAAGCTCGTTACACTTTTTGTTATAGAGAAACAAAAAAAGAGCCCTAAAGGACTCTTGTATTCTTAATACCAACCGTTGTTAAGCCAGAAGTTCTTGGCAGCTGTCCATGAACCGTAACGTCCTGCAACGTAAGCATCTGCTACACGTTCTTGGTTTTCAGCTGAGTAGTCACCGTTCAAGTATGAATCTGTCAATTGGTAACGTCCGATGTAACGTCCGTTTGTAGCAGTGTAGCTACCACCTGATTCTTTTTGAGCGATCCATTCTTTAGCTTCTGCTTCAGAACCACTTACAGTAGAAGCTGCTGCAGTGTTGCTTTCTGCTGCTGGAGCTGCTGGAGTTGCAGGTGCAGCTGGAGCTGTTTCTTCCGTTGTTGCTGCTGGAGCTACAGTTGAAGCTGTTCCTTCGATAACCAAAACTTGGTCAACATAGATAAGATGAATATCTTTGATGTTGTTTTTCGCTGCCAATTTTTCAACAGTTGTGTTGTACTTCTCAGCGATTTCTGAAAGAGTATCACCTGATTTAACTGTGTAAGTTACAGTTTCTTGGGCAGATGCAAGTGATGGAGCAAAGAAAGCAAGCAAAGCTGCTACTCCTGCAATAGTTGTTTTAATTTTTTTAGTTGTTAATGACATATCTAAAAATTCTCCTTCCATTGGATATATCTATGATACCTTTTAAATGTTACCGTTGTTTAACGGTTTTATGTAGAAATATTACAAAAATGTTTTATATTTACCGTTTTAAGGAGGTTTTTGTCACAAAAGACCTTATTTTATACTATCTTTAATCATTTTAAGCTTTTGATAAGGGAAATAAGCGCAGAGCTCCATTCTTTGATATAATAGATATAAGAATCTTTGTAAGGGGAAACAGATGCACTCACTTCGTTTTCAATCTGTCTTTGACATTATCGGACCAGTTATGATTGGCCCATCAAGTAGCCATACTGCTGGAGCTGTTCGCATCGGGAAAATCGTCTCTTCCATCTTTGATGATACGCCGACAGAAGTCGAATTCCAATTATTTAACTCATTTGCCAAGACCTACCGTGGTCATGGAACTGACCTTGCTCTCGTCGCTGGTATATTAGGTATGGATACGGACGATCCCGACATTCCAAATAGCCTAGAGATTGCCCATAAACGTGGTATTAAGATTGTCTGGACCATTCAGAAAGATAGCAACGCTCCTCATCCTAATACCACTAAAATTACTGTGAAAAATGAACACAAGTCCATCAGTGTGACAGGAATTTCCATCGGTGGGGGAAATATCCAGGTTACGGAACTTAACGGCTTTGCTGTCTCTCTCAACATGAACACACCAACCATTATCATCGTGCATCAAGATGTTCCAGGTATGATTGCCCATGTTACTGAAGCCCTCTCTCGTTTTGATATCAACATCGCGCAGATGAATGTGACTCGAGAAAAAGCTGGAGAAAAAGCCATCATGATTATCGAAGTCGATAGTCGAAGTTGCGAAGAGGCGATTGAAGAAATCCGAAAAATTCCTCATCTCCACAATGTCAATTTCTTTAAGTAGGAGGAAACATGTTTTATTCTATCAAAGAATTGGTCGAGCAAGCGGATCTAGACTTCCAAGGAAATGTCGCCGAACTCATGATTGCGACAGAATATCAACTAACTGGTCGGGAACGGCCAGAAGTTCTCCTCCTCATGGAACGCAATCTAGAAGTCATGAAAGCCTCTGTCGAGCTCGGCCTCAGTGAAAACAAATCCCGTAGTGGCTTAACGGGTGGAGACGCGGCCAAACTAGACCGACATCTCAAAAGTGGCAAGGCCTTATCTGACTTTACCATCCTATCAGCAGCCCGAAATGCCATCGCGGTCAATGAACACAATGCGAAGATGGGCTTGGTCTGCGCCACTCCAACCGCAGGAAGTGCCGGCTGTCTGCCAGCCGTTCTCACTGCTGCTATCCAAAAATTAGACCTTACCCACGAAGAACAGCTAGATTTCCTCTTTGCTGCTGGTGCCTTTGGACTAGTCATCGCAAACAATGCTTCTATCTCAGGTGCTGAAGGTGGCTGTCAGGCCGAAGTCGGCTCTGCCTCTGCCATGAGTGCCGCAGCCTTAACCTTGGCTGCAGGTGGGACCCCCTATCAGGCTAGCCAAGCCATCGCCTTTGTCATTAAAAATATGCTGGGCCTCATCTGCGATCCCGTCGCTGGTTTGGTCGAAGTTCCCTGTGTAAAGCGCAATGCCATGGGAGCCAGCTTTGCCTTTATCGCAGCAGACATGGCCTTGGCAGGTATCGAGTCTAAGATCCCTGTTGACGAAGTCATCGATGCCATGTACCAAGTTGGATCAAGCCTCCCAACTGCCTTTCGTGAAACGGCTGAGGGTGGACTCGCCGCCACACCTACTGGTCGTCGCCTACAAAAAGAAATCTTCGGCGAATAAACTCATCTTTATCTATTAGGAGAAACTATGCCCTCTATCTCAGCAATCTTTTTTGATCTGGACGGAACTCTGGTTGACAGTTCCATCGGGATCCACAATGCCTTTACCCATACCTTTAAAGAGCTAGGAGTTCCTAGCCCTGATGCCAAAACCATTCGTGGTTTCATGGGACCTCCACTTGAAAGTAGTTTTGCAACATGTCTTCCCAAGGAACAAATCTCGGAGGCCGTCCAGATATACCGCTCTTACTACAAGGAAAAAGGGATCCACGAAGCCCAACTCTTCCCCCGAATAACAGAATTGCTTCAAGAGCTTTCGCAAAACTACCCTCTATACATCACTACAACAAAGAATACTCCTACTGCTCATGATATGACTAAAAATCTGGGAATCCATCATTTCTTTGATGGCATTTACGGCTCTAGTCCTGAAACGCCACATAAGGCAGATGTCATCCGTTACGCCTTGCAAGCGCATCAACTCCATGCAGACCAAGTCCTCATCATTGGGGATACCAAGTTTGATATGATTGGAGCCCAAGAAACTGGCATTAAAAAGTTTGCTGTTACTTGGGGATTTGGAGAAGAGGCTGATTTACTCAGCTATCAGCCTGACTGGATTGCCCATACCATTGATGATATCATTAAGCAACTATAAATAATACAACAATTTGAAATTACAGAGTAAAAAGGCCAAGGTCCTGTACAAACAGAACCTTGGCCTTTTATTTATAATTAATTTGTTAGACACTCTTACTCAGCATGGGTTGTCTCATTTGCAAAGGAAATGATGGCTTCTTTGAGCTCATCTCCGCTGAGTGAACGGAACTCTTCAATCTTTTGATCGATGGCTTCTAGCGGCATGACGTTTACCTTACCAACGAAAATCTTGTCCATAACTTGGTTATCAACCAATTCGGTCGAAACCAAGAGTTCCTCATAGAGTTTTTCACCTGGGCGGATACCGACCTCAACGATTGGAATTTCACTTTCTGTGTGCCCGCTTAGAAGGACCATTTTCTTAGCCAAGTCATAGATCTTAACTGGTTTACCCATATCGAGGATAAAGACTTCTCCGTCCTTGGCATAAGCCCCAGCATGGATTACTAGACGGCTAGCCTCTGGAATGGTCATGAAGTAACGTGTCATACGGAAGTCTGTCACCGTTACAGGACCGCCTTCAGCAATCTGACGTTCAAAGACAGGAATCACACTACCACGACTACCCAGAACATTCCCAAAACGGACTGCACAGTAGGTTGATTTGCTACGTTGGTTAAAGCCAGTGACAATCAACTCTGCCACGCGCTTAGTCGCACCCATAACATTCGGTGGATTGACCGCCTTGTCAGTCGAAATCATGACCATCTTAGGTACTTTGGCTTCATCAACAGCCTTGGCAACATTGTAGGTTCCGAGAATATTGTTCTTGAAGGCTTCTTTTGGATTGCGCTCCATCATCGGAACGTGTTTGTGGGCTGCAGCATGGTAAACAATGGCTGGTTTGTACTGCTCAAACACCTGCAAGAGACGGTCATAGTCCTGAATATCTGCAATAACAGGAACATAATCAATCCCTTGGAATGTACGGATCAATTCATGATAAACGAGATAGATTGAGTTTTCACCATGTCCAAGCAAGACGATACGCTCTGGATTGAAGCGACTAACCTGGCGACAAATCTCTGAACCAATCGAACCACCTGCTCCTGTCACCAGGATGGTCTTGCCTGTAATCTCAGTACCTAGACGCGATTCGTCAAGACGAATTTCCTGACGGCCCAAAAGGTCTGTGATATCAATTTTCTGGAAGCCACTGCCTGATTGATGGAGTCCTTGAACGACTGTCTCAACCTTAGGCATCTTGTAACATTTGACGCCTAGCTTATTACACATCTGCAAGATGCGTTCGTACTCTGATGGGTCAAGCGAAGGGATCGCTACGATAACACGCTCGATTTGGTGACGTTTAGCTAATTCAGGCAGATTATCATAAGAGCCCAAAACTGGGATTCCACCTAGTTTTTGTCCCTTTTTCTTTTCATCGTTATCCAAAATCCCCACTAGCTCAAGGTCGCTAGTTGGATGTTGGTAGCTGTTCATAAAGAGGGCACCACCATCACCAGCACCGATCAAGAAGGTCCGACGGTGTTCTCCATCTCCACTACCTTTTTTACGTTTGGAATAAATCAACTGCCAAGTGATACGAGGAAGCAAGATGAGGAAGGTACTCAACAAAATGAAGAGTACGATGAAACGGATAGAAAACAATGGAAGGAAGGCATAGCAGATTCCATAAGAAAGAACACTGCTGAGCATCACTCCGAAAAAGATTTTCATGAAATCCGTAATCTTGCTATAACGACTGATACTAGCATTTAGCCCCCAAAACGCAATCATGATTTGATAGAGGAGGAAGGCTAAAAGAGTGTAGATCACGTAATCCACAGGCGCAGGATTTATAAGGCCATAAAACAAGATATAAGATACGATGATGGAAACCACCATACTCAAAATATCGAATATCCCCCAAAACACTTGTTTTTGCTGTTTATTTAAAATTTCAACCAGATCAATCACATAATCTGTTAGTTTTTTATTCATAGGAATTTACTCCCCCTTAAAAGAGTCAGATGATACTGTTGTTATGATAGCCTAAATCATTCAGTCTATCGGGGCTTACTTTCTCTTTCTTAAAAGTTTGACGAAGATAAACTGACGTACAAAGCCTGGACAAAGTGCAACAATTGCCTGAATGGCTACACTTTTAGCATATTCCATGTAAGAAATTTGCCCTCGCTCAAGCATGCGCTGGCGAGCTTGACGATAGAGTCTAAGGTAACGCAAGCCACCTCGACGCTCAAACATCCCTGCACCGACACGAACCTTACACAAGATTTGATCTAGGTTCCCAGTCTTGGCACCTGCAGCAATCATATTGAGCCAAAGGAGGTCATCCTCCATGTAAAGGCCATCTTCATAGTTGCCCGCCTTGAGGACCATGTCCTTTTTGAACATGACTGTCATATGGTTAAAGGCGCTTCTCATTCTCTGATAAGCCACAATGTCTGCGTGCTGAGTTGGAACACGACGATAAGACACAATCTCATCTGGATTGTCAATGAACTCTGCGATATGCCCGCCTAAGAGATCAAGATTTTCTTTCTCCATTAGCTGAAGCTGTTTCTCAAAACGATCCGGAACGGCTAAATCATCTGTATCCATGCGGGCAATAATGTCATACTGGCACTGTAAAATACCGTATCGAAGAGCCAAGCCTAAACCTTGGTTTTGTTCTAAGGGGCACCGTTTCACTGGAATGTCTGACTGAGCTTCCACTTCATCTAGCACCTGATAGAGTTCGGGTGTGAGCGGCCCGTCCTCAACAAGAACAAGTTCACTCGGTTTCAAGGTCTGGTTTTGAACACTTTTGATAGCATCTCTTAAAAACGTCGGATTTTCCTTTACATAGACCGACATCAAGACGCTGATTTTTTGCTTTTCAGGCACAGTTTTTCTCCAATGTATAGATTTCCTTCCACTATTTTATCACAAATTCTCCTAGTTTCCTATTTTTATATCAAATCAAGGAAAATTCTAGTAAAGAAATCCGTCCCTTTTCACTTTATTTTCACTTCCATTGATTGAACTGTCTTGGCTGTCATTACTTGACATTATAAGGAAAAAACCTTAAAATAAGCTGTTATTAAAATCATCTTATCGAGGTTTTTATGAAAAAACAATCGCTCTTTTTTGTTCTAGGAATTGTCTTAATCGGGACCGTTTTACGTTCTCCCTTTACTGCTCTACCAACTATTTTAGGAGATATCGCTCAAGGACTAGGAGTGGAAGTCAGCTCTCTTGGGATTTTAACCAGTCTACCTCTCTTGATGTTTGCTCTTTTCTCTGCTTTTGCAAGCCGCTTGGCACAAAAAATCGGGTTGGAACATCTCTTTACTTACTGTCTCCTCCTCTTAACTGTTGGCTCTGTCATTCGGATTTTCAATCTTCCTCTTCTTTATCTAGGAACTCTGATCATCGGAGCAAGCATTGCGATCTTCAATGTACTGCTCCCAAGTATGATCCAGGCAAATCAGCCTCAAAAGATTAGTTTCCTAACAACTCTCTATGTCACTGCCATGGGAATTTCGACAGCCATCGCTTCTTATCTTTCGGTCCCTATCACCCAAGCTAGTTCTTGGAAGGGACTCATCCTCGTTCTCAGCTTTCTCTGTCTGGTCACTCTGCTAGTCTGGTTGCCAAATCATCGCCACAACCACCACCTAGAAAGCCAAAAAGAAAAGCAAGTCAAAGAGAATATTCTAAAAAGTAAAGATGTCTGGGCTATCATTATCTTTGGGGGGCTTCAGTCCTTGTTCTTTTATACAAGTATGACTTGGTTACCAACTATGGCTGTTAGTGCTGGTATTTCTAATAGCGATGCGGCTCTCCTCGCTTCTATTTTCTCACTGATCAGCATTCCTTTTTCAATGACTGTTCCAAGTCTGACAACTCGTCTGTCAGATGGTTATCGTCGAATCATGCTGGCAATTATCTCTATCGCTGGTATGATGGGAATTGCCATGCTCTTGTATCCAGCCAATAATTTCCTCTACTGGCTAGTCGTCCATCTCTTGATTGGAACAGCCTGCAGTGCCCTCTTCCCCTACCTCATGGTTTGTTTTTCTCTTAAAACCAGTTCTCCTGAAAAGACCGCTCAGCTATCAGGACTAGCGCAAACAGGAGGCTACATCTTGGCAGCTTTTGGACCTGCCTTGTTTGGTTATAGTTTTGACCTTTTCCAATCTTGGATCCCAGCTGTCCTTGCCCTTCTAGCCATCGATATCATCATGACCATCTCACTCTTTATGGTGGATCGGGCTGATAACATCCTCTAAACTTCTAGTTTATACTAGGAGTTTTTTTATATATAAAATTTTTATACATATTTCTTGACAGGGCTTTCAACTTGAGATACAATATATTTGAAAAGAGTATATATAAAATTTTTATATAATATAAAGGAGGTTTCCCATGTACTTCCCAACATCCTCTGCCTTGATCGAATTTCTCATCTTGGCTGTACTGGAGCAGGGGGATTCTTATGGTTATGAGATTAGTCAAACCATTAAGCTCATCGCCAATATAAAAGAATCTACGCTCTATCCCATTCTCAAAAAATTGGAAGCCAGTGGCTTTCTGACCACCTACTCTAGAGAGTTTCAGGGGCGTATGCGCAAATACTACTCCTTGACCAATCGGGGCGTAGAGCAGCTCGTTACTCTAAAGGAAGAGTGGACGCTCTATACCGACACCGTCAACGGCATCATAGAAGGGAGTATCCGCCATGACAAGAACTGACTATCTGACTCAGTTAGAAACTTATCTCAATAAATTGCCTGAAGCTGACCGCATCGAAGCTATGGACTACTTTAAGGAACTATTTGACGATGCAGGTTCAGAGGGCGAAGAGGAACTCATTGCCAGTCTAGGCACTCCAAAAGAAGCTGCCCATGATATCCTCTCTGATCTTCTCGATAAAAAAGTCAATGAAGCCCCTGCTCAAAAGAATGACCGCCAACTGCTACACATTGCCCTCCTGGCTCTGCTAGTAGCTCCTATCGGAATTCCGGTCGGGATCGGCATCCTCATGGCCATCATCGGGCTTCTTATCGCGGCTGTCTCCGTCATTCTAGCCTTCTTTACCGTCTCTGTGACGGGTATCCTGCTAGGTGGACTCTTTATCGTAGAGAGCTTTAGCGTCCTAGTCGAAGCCAAATCTGCCTTTATCTTGATTTTTGGGGCCGGTTTGCTTTCTATCGGTGCTTCTTCTCTTGTTCTACTAGGTATCTCCTATGTAGCTCGTTTCTTTGGGCTCCTGATCGTCCGCTTGGTGCAATGGATTCTTAAAAAAGGAAAGAGAGGTGACAGACATGCGTAAATTGACAAAAGGATTTCTCATCTTTGGTGTGGTTTCTACAATCCTCGGTTTTATCATGATCATTGTAGGCGCGCAGTCCAATGGTATTCAAAGTTTACTTGCCATGTCAAAAGACCCCGTCTATGACAATCGTATCGAAGAAGTGACCTTTGGAAATGAAGTGGAAAAACTTGAGCTAGCTCTTGAGGAACATAGCCTAACCATCACAGAGTCTGTAGATGACAAAATCCACATCACCTATCATCCGTCCGTGTCTGGTCGTCACGATCTGACTACTGGCATGAGTGACAAAACACTAAGCGTCACTGACAAACAAGCCTCCCAACATCGCTTTCTAGGTTCAGGAATCGAAGGCCTACTTCGTATTGCCAGCAGTTATTCTCACCGTTTTGACGAAGTCATTCTCTCCCTCCCTAAAGGAAGAAGGCTGCAAGCTATCACCGTCTCAGCCAATCGTGGACAAACTAATATTCGTCAAGCCAATCTTGAAAATGCGACAATCAAAACAAAAGGCTATCTCTTAAGAATAACAGAAAGCTCTATCAAGAATAGTACACTAACGACACCTCATATCATCAATATCTTTGATACCGAATTGACAGATAGCCAGGTCAAGACGGAAAGGGAACACATTTATGCTGAGAATATCAAGGTCCACGGCAAGGTTGAGCTAGAGGCCCATTCCACTCTAAACCTCATTCTCTCCCAGAAAGAGACTGACCGTATCAATCTAGATCTTTCTTCTCAGCATGGTGGTATCTATCATAAACCTAAAGAAGAACATCGTGGACAAAAAGAGAATGAACTTGCCAACCCCTACAAGACAGACAAAGCAGATGTCAAGGACCTGCTCATTGCAAAAGCCAACCAGGATATCTACCTACCTAAAGAAGAGCACTCTTCTCCATCTAGAAATCATTGACAAAAACGCTTTCATCTGCTAGTCTAAAGATAGAAAACGACCATAAAAAAGGAGGTTCCACCATGACACAAGAATGGTTTGAAAGTGCCGATCTTGAGAAGAAATCACCTCAGACAAAATCAGAAATCCAGCCCAACGAGCCTGAGACTTCAGAAACTGTGGAGACCGAACTACAAGTAAGCCAAGAAACATCTGTCTCACCTAAAGAGTCGGAAACGCATGAGGAGGAAACTCCCGAAATGACTGAGGAAACCCAAACCGAGGAAGAGGGAGAAGGGAAAACTGAAGAGGAACACAAGCAAGAAAACCCTGCAAAAGAGAAAAGTATCCTCAGCAAGGCTTTAGAAAGCCCCTATATCCCAGATATTGACCCTCGTAAAACAGCCAGATTCAAAGAAGAAATCGCACTGTTTTGGACTTGGCTGCTGGATGCTATCCAAGAACCAACTGCCAGCAAGAATACGGACCAAAAGCATCGTTACAGTGTCTTTGCCCTGCTCACCTTGCTGTCGTCAATCAACCTTTTCTTTAGTATCTATCATATCAAGCACCTCTACTACGGCTATATGGCCTCTATTGCCAATAGTTTACCTAACCAGCTCCCACCTTTAGATCTCTTTGCTGGACTTTCTATCTTGGTCGCTAGCGCTCTATTTTACTTTTCCATCATTTTGGGAGGCTTTACTGTCCGACGTGTACTGGACCAGGAGAGCGACTTCACATTCCAAGAAGCTTGCGATCGTTACAGCCGACTCTTTGCTATCCCACTTGTCCTAACAGCTCTAGCAAGTTTCTTTGCACTCTTTGGTGGCTTACGATTTGCTGGCATCCTCACTCTTCTAAGCATGGCCATCTTTGCCCTTGGAAATCTCTTTGTGATTAGCAAGCCAAGTAAAACCAGCAACCTTGACCCATTTTATCGTTTCTTGCTAGCTGTCTTACTTGATGGTGCTATTCTCTTACCCTTCTTCATTGCAGAGCTCGCGCTGACAGTAGACTACCTTCGCATCCTGACCTTCTTTTAATCAAAATCCCTGCCATTTATTAATGACAGGGATTTTTATTCTTACTCTTTTTTGAACAATGTTTACTTGATGGTTGCCAATTCTTCAAAATCTTGTCCTAGGATGGGTTGAATTTCTAATTGATTAGCATCTAATTCCTGGTAAAATGCTTCTGGTAGTGACTCTAGGAATTTTTCATAATCCAAGCGAGCGATTGCTTCATAGTCTTCTGCTTTTGAGCCATCACCAGAAATCTTCACTAGGTCAATCTCCCAAACAAGTTCCTTGCCTGCCAGCTGCTCGGTATAAGGAGCTGGTACAAAGGGTTCCTTTGGTAAAATCGTTTTGACTCCCTGAGCTAGGTGATAGATACCTTGCACCTTACCTTGAGCGTCTGGGTAAAATTTCACACTGGCAAGGTAAGCATCAGAGCCTTGAACCTTCTTGACCAGCTCTTCAAAACGTACCAATCCATCCTCAGCCAAAAAGCTCTCGAGGTATTCCTTGTTGAGATAGATAGGCGACAAGAGTCCTTGGCAATAGACTAAACGAACCGCCTTATCCGCTAAATAATACTTGACCGTTTGTCGGAAATAGGTTTCAAAATCAAAGCCTTCTAGCCCTTCTACCGCTTCCCCCAACTTGCTCGATAAGGCTTGGAGGAGAGCTTCTACAATCTCCCAATCCGCTCTAGTAAGGAAATCTGGAATCACCACTTGATAACCTTTTCGGCTATCCGCGTAGTTGACCTTGAAGAGAAATTGCGACTGGCCTACAATCCCACACTCGATATACTCGAGACGATTGAGTGGCTGACGGAGATAGACCGCATCATAACTGTGTGACTCCAAGCCCTCCACCAAGGCCAAGATGGACTTGGCAGTCAAGACCTCCTGTTGTCCTAGGATGCTTTCTTTATTTGGGATAAAAAATGTTTTCGCCATAACTGGCCTCCTTTGAAATCGTTTACACATAGTATAATCTATTTTCCTGAAAGATACAGAAACAAACTTTAGTTTTTTAGATATAAAGCATAGAAAAACAGCCCCTAAGGACTGTTTGATGTTATACAGTAGCGACTTGATCCAAGCTTTCACCGATAGCTGCTAGGCGCTCGATTACTTGATCTTGTGTCAATTCATTTTCTGAAACATAGCGGTTGCGTGGGTGAGCACGGCACTCGTGTGAGCATCCACGAAGGTACTTGTCTTCATTTTCTTCTGATGTTAGGATACGACGGTTACAGAAGGGATTGCCACAGTTGACATAGCGTTCACATGGTGTTCCATCAAACCAGTCTTTCCCTACGATGGTTGGGTTAACATGGTTGACATCAACGGCGATACGCTCGTCAAAGACGTACATTTTCCCATCCCAAAGCTCACCTTGAACTTCTGGGTCTTTACCGTAAGTTGCGATTCCTCCGTGCAATTGGCCGACATCTTTGTAGCCTTCACGAACCATCCAACCTGAGAATTTCTCACAGCGAACCCCACCTGTACAGTAAACCACGACACGCTTGTCCATGAATTTTTCCTTGTTGTCGCGGACCCACTGTGGTAACTCACGGAAGTTGCGGATGTCTGGGCGGATAGCCCCACGGAAATGTCCTAGGTCGTACTCATAATCGTTACGTGTGTCAAGGACAACTGTATCTTCGTCAAGAAGGGCTTCTTTGAACTCTTTTGGAGACAAGTAAGCACCTGTTGTTTCAAGTGGGTTGATGTCATTATCAAAGTCGTTGTCTTCCAAACCAAGGTGGACAATTTCTTTCTTGTAGCGAACAAACATCTTCTTAAAAGCTTGTTCACTTTCTTCGTCAATCTTGAACCAGAGGTCTTCCATGCCTGGGAGGCTGTGAACGTAGTCCATGTATTTTTGAGTTGTTTCGTAGTCACCTGAAACTGTTCCGTTGATTCCCTCGTCAGCGACTAGGATACGGCCTTTGAGGCCAATTGATTTACAGAAAGCCAAGTGGTCTGCAGCAAATTGCTCTGCATTTTCAATTGGAGTATAGAGGTAGTAAAGTAAGACACGAATATCTTTTGCCATAAGATTTGTTCTCTTTTCTATTCTTAAATTTTCAGAATTTTTCATTCAACTATACTAGTATACCCACTTGAGAAAACGAATGCAATTTATTTGACCGGAAATTGTTGAAAGAGTCCTACCCCTGCACTTCATCAGTAACCATAGCGAATCGCAGATAATTCTCTCAATTTTTTGATTTGCTTAGCTTGACTTTCTGACAAACCCAGCTTATTGTCAATCAACACACGTGAGATGTCAACGTTCATTTGGCTCAGAATAAATGGAGTAGAGGTTCCATCATCCTTTAATCGTTTTTTATAAATCACTAACTGATTTTTCAAGGGAGTAAGTTGAGGCGCAGCCTTTATATCTTCCAATAGATGATCAATGATGGTCATCGCTTCACAACGCCTTTCTCTACCTCCATCGAACCATTTTAATGGTGTCATACTCATTTCCCTCCTGAAATTCACTTATAAATTGAAAAACTATAATTCCTAACTCTCCAGCCAGTATTTTACCCAAACGCCCTATGTAAAAACGTCAGCAGAAATGGCAATGTCGCTACAATATTATTGATCACATGCACCGCATAGGAAGGATAAATGCTCTTGGTATAACGGGTCAAACCAGCAAAAATGATTCCAGATGTTGCAAAGACGAAGATATCTAACAGACTAGGAAGGCTTGAAAAATGAGGGAGAGCAAATAAAATGGACGGAAGAAGCAAATCAAGAGCAAATCTCGAATCTTTAAAAAAGGCGTGTTGCAGTAATCCTCTATAGATTAACTCTTCCATCAGTGGAATCAGAAAGAACAGGGCTATATAGATACCTAGCTCTGCAAAGTTAGTCCCACTATAACCAATCAATACAGCCCAACCTTCAGCAGTTGACTGAACATGTTTAGCTGTCTGAACGTTAAAAAAGATCTGGAGCACTACCACTAATACTGTCAAAATCGAATACCAAAGCCATTTTTCTCTTGGAATGCGAAAGAGATAACCATGGCCTGTCTTAACCAGAATCCAAATCATGACTCCGCTAAATAGCAAACTCAAGATATTTTGAATCCAGAAGAAATTGCCAATCTGGGAAGAAAATTGCCAATAGTTTTGGACAATAAGCGTCAGCTGGGAAAGGCCAAATACGAAAAATAGGTAAGAGAAGACAGCACTCATTTTGAAAAGAAGACGATATTTTTTCATAATAAATCCCCTATAGATGTATGTGTATCACATCGTATAAACCCTCAGAACCACTCTTTTCATTTTTACATCCTAAAAATCACTACCTCCCCTAGAGAACTAAGGAAGGCAGTGATCACATTTTTAGGAATTAGGAATGAATACACGAAATCAATCGAACTTATGATTTTTTGTTTTTCAAGAATTCGTCGTATTGTTTTTGCATTTCGTTCAATACTTTTTCGTAGGCACCTTCAGATTTCAATTTTTCCATCAATTCTGGGATTGCTTTATCTGGGTCTACAGTACCAGTGTTGATAGCTGTATCGAATTGTTGCATTGTGTTAGAAATTGCTGAGATTTCAGATTTCACATTGTCAGTGTTAAAGATAAATCCAAGTGCTGGAGATTCTTTAGCTTCTGCCAATTGTTTCTTAGAATCTTCGATTTGTTGATCTGTAACGTTTTCGTTGATGTAAAGAATCCAGTTGTTACCAGTGTTCCATCCACCCATGTGAGTATTTCCTTTGTAGCCATCAAGGACACGTACACGGTTTTCTTTACCTTGAATTTTTTCCCAGTTCTTGCCTTCTGGACCGTAAACAAGACCGTTCAAGAGTTCTGGGTTCGTGTTCAAGAGGTTCAACACTTCCATTGATTTTTCTTTGTTCTTAGAGTTGTTTGAGATGACAAAGTTAGCAACTTGTGTTGTTTGGTTTTTCTTGATAAAGTTAGTGATTGGTTTGATTTGGATATCTTTGTTAGCAACACGAGAGAGCAAACTGTTACCATAGTCAGCTGGTCCTACTGTTTCTTCACGAACAAACCAAGTATCTTGTTGAAGGTCAAATGAAGTGTCGCTTGTTGCTACGTCTTTTGGAATATACCCTTCTTCATAGAATTTGTGAAGAGTCTTCAAGTGTTCTTTGAAACGAGGCACTTCGTAACGGTTTACGATCTTAGTAGTGTCTCCTTCAAGGTCGATAACAAATGGAAGTCCGTTTGGTACTGGGTAGTCAAAGTTATCAGATGGGATAAAGTTCTTCGTAACCGCAAATGGTACTACATCTGGAGCTTTTTCTTTGATTTGTTTCAAGACTGGCTCAAGTGTTTCGTATGAAGTTACACCTGAAATATCGATACCGTATTTAGCAAGAAGAGTTCCGTTGAAGGCAAAGTTTTGAGATGATGCAACGTTAGCTGCAACTGGTACTGCATAGATCTTACCGTTTACAGTGTTCCCTTTGATGTAAGCTGGGTCAAGTGCTTTGTAAAGCTCTGCTCCTTCTTTTTTATACAATTCTGTTAAGTCAGCATAGGCACCTTTTTGAGCATTTACGACATAGTTAGATGCAAATGCGATATCATAGTTTTCACCAGATGATGTGATAACAGACATTTTCTTATCATAGTCACCCCATCCAAGGTATTGGATATCCAATTTAGCACCGACTTTTTCTTCGATGATTTTGTTTGCATTTTCTAGCAATTCATCCAAGTTGTCTGGTTTGTCACCGATTTGGTACATTTTGATTACAGGTTTTTCACCTGAAGTAGTATCTGCAGCTTTTTTGTTGTTACCTGTAAGGTTTCCACAGGCAGCAAGACTTGCAGCCAAAGCGACTACGCTAGCAGATGCAAAAGCATATTTTTTCCAGTTTTTCATGATAAAAACTCCTTTTTTTATTTTTAAACTTATAAACGATTTAATGATTTTAACTTCAGCCACTAAGATGAAGTTGGGAAGGGAGAAACGATGTTTCTCAGTAAGTCCTATTCTTTCACACCACCGATGGTCAAACCTTTTACAAAGTAGCGTTGGAAGAATGGATAGAGAATCGCGATTGGAAGGGTTGCAACGACAACCATGGCCATACGACCCGTTTCCTTTGGAAGAGCGACTCCCAGTTGACCAGAAAGACCGACTGCTTTGGCGATGTAGTCCATATTTTGTTGGATTTGCATGAGCAAATACTGTAATGGATACAAGTTGTCACTCTTGATGTAAAGAAGGGCGTTGAACCAGTCGTTCCAGAATCCAAGAGCTGTCAAAAGCGTGATGGTTGCGATACCTGGAAGTGACAATGGCAAACAAATCTGGAAGAAGATCCGAGCTTCACTGGCACCATCGATACGAGCAGATTCGAGAATAGCTTCTGGAATGGTCTTCTTGAAGAAGGAACGCATCAAGATGATGTTGAATGGTGAAAGAAGCATTGGAACAATCAAGGCCCAAACGGTATCACCAAGTTGAAGCAAACGAGTGACCACGATATAGCCTGGTACCAAACCAGCATTGAACAACATACTAAGAAGAGCGAAGATCGTGAAGAATCTGCGGTACTTAAAGGTTGTCCGTGAGATGGCGTAGGCATAAGTTGTCGTGATGAAGACGTTGGTCACTGTTCCGACTACGGTTACAAAAACTGAGATAAAGAGCGCTTGGAGGATCTTATCTTTAAACTGAGCTAAGAACTGGAATCCATCTACACCAAATTTCGAAGGGAAAAAGCTATATCCATACTGGAGGATGCTCTTTTCGTCTGTCACCGAAATGATGATAACGAAGATAAAGGGCAAGATACAAGAAAGAGCGATCAAACCAGAGATGATACTAAAGAAGATATCTGCTTTCTTACTGAAGGAGTGAATGCCGACATTATCGATTTTTTCTTTTTTAATTTTCTTTTCTGCCATATTCTCCCCCTTTCTAGAACAAAGCTGAGTTTGGATCAACTCGTCTTGCAAGCAAGTTTGATAGAATAACCAGTATCAAGCCGACAACGGATTGGTAAAGACCGGCTGCTGAAGCCATACCGATATCTGCTGTCTGAGTCAAACCATTAAAGACATATACGTCCAAAACGTTAGTTACATTGTAAAGCTGACCAGCATTGTGTGGGATTTGATAGAAGAGACCGAAGTCTGCGCGGAAGATATTTCCGACTGCAAGGATGGTCAATACAGTTACAAGCGGAGTCAACTGAGGAATGGTTACGTTGCGAATGCGTTGCCACTTGCTAGCCCCGTCCACTGTTGCTGCTTCGTAGTAGGTTGGATCAATTCCCATAATCGTCGCATAGTACATGACACTGCTATATCCAAAGCCTTTCCAAATACCTAGGAAAAGGAGAAGGTATGGCCAAATGCCTAAGTCAGCGTAGAAGTTGACTTCCTTCATGCCAATGGATGTTAGGAAATGGTTGAAGACCCCTTTGTCAATGTTTAGGAAGGCATCTGTAAAGAAACTGATGATAACCCATGACAGGAAGTAAGGGAACAACATAGACGTTTGGAAAATCTTAACCATTCTCTTAGAGCGAAGCTCGCTGAGAATGATGGCAATCCCTACTGATACAATCAAACCGATAAAGATAAAGCCGAGATTGTAAAGAACGGTATTTCGAGTGATGATAAAGGCATCTTTTGAACTAAACAAGAATCTGAAATTATCTAACCCGACCCATTTACTATTCACAATACTATCTATGAAACCATTACTGGTCATATGGTAGTCTTTAAAGGCGACCACATTCCCAAATACTGGAATGTAAAAGAATAGAATCAACCAGAGTGCCCCTGGTAAAACCATCAAGAGAAAGATCCAGTTATCTCTCAAGGTCTTTGAAAACTTTTTCATAATTTCCTCCCTTTTTATTCCTAAAAACTGATTTCATCGAATTTTTAGGTTTGATAACGATTACATTATTAGTATACTCCTATTTGAAGGCTAGGTTAAACTACTAATTATAGAAAAAACTCCACAAATTATTTTTTGTGGAGAAGTTTTTTATAAGAAATAGGTTTCACGAGAAACACTCTGAACAAGGGACACTGTTCTTGTTTTTATACTCAATGAAAATCAAAGAGCAAACTAGGAAGCTAGCCACAGGCTGCTCAAAGCACTGCTTTGAGGTTGCAGATAAAACTGACGAAGTCAGTGACATCTATACGGCAAGGCGAAGCTGACGTGGTTTGAAGAGATTTTCGAAGAGTATTAAGTCGTATAAATCGTCGATGCGGTCGCAATAGTATGCCACTGGTTGGCTGTAGTTGCTGCGAAATCCTTGTCTGCGTAGAAGTCAGTAAATGGTAGGATTTCAACTTCTAGCTCGTCGATGCGGTCAATCTGCCCTGCTAGATAAGTTTCGATGCGGCTTTCTGCTCGTTTGAACCGTTGCAAGAGTCCGCCCATACGGATATCGACTGTATCCAAGCCAAAGACCTTGTTTTCTTTCAACCATTGGTGGCTAAAGAGAGCATGGAAGTGTTCAATCTCGCTTCTGAGTTTTGGTAATTCTTGTCTTGCGATTTCTCTCAGACTTTCTTTATCACCCGCTTGGTAGGCCTGACGGATGCGTCGTCCCACATCCACTTTACTGCTTAAAATCTGGTTCAACTGGGCCTGAGTTTCAAAGAGGTAAGCATAATTTCCTGCTTTTTCTTTGATTTCAGAAAGCGTCTCAGCTGCCTGAGCGAAGTGTGGTTTGTCCTGTTCAGGTGTCACGTGCCTGTCAAGAATCGGACAAAGAACATCCTGATAAAAGACATAGCGGTTGGGATTGATACCACTGAGATTATCTGGCAGGTCTGGCAAGAGGTTAGCTAGGTCAATCTGTATAAAGTCCTCAACCGATAGACCCGTATTGGTCTTGAAGTGTGCAGACAAACGGTCGAGGTCATTGCGGTAGCTGAGTTCTGCCCAGATTTGCAGACTTGGTAGAATAGAAAACTGGGCAGTTTCTCCACCATTGTCCCCCCAACCCGTTACAATGACCTCTTTTATCTGATTAGCACGACAGGCTTTGTTGGCCTCCATAGCGATGAGATGGCTGAAATGGTTGTTGGGTGTAAAACCGATCCACTTCCAAGCACCACCTGCAAAGGTAATATCTTGGCTAATCTTGTGGTGATTGCGGAAATTGCGATTGTACTTTTCTTCGCTGTCCTGATAATAATCCCAGTAAACCAAGGTTACACGGTCTTTGAGACGGTCTAGGTAGACACGAGTTTCCTCAGGAATTTCCACATCGCGGTCGTACTGGCCATCTGCTGACATGAGTTTGAAGAACATGTCACTCCACATTTGGCAGTGGAAACCATACTTGTCTGCAATATCCAACACACGCTCCAAGTGTTGGCACATGAGGAGACTACGGTCCACAACACCGTTCAAAATGAGGTAGCGCCCCAAACCAACCAAGTGAGCTTCGTCCATCCCAATATTGACCTTGCGTGTCTGCAGTTTAGACAGAGTGGCAAACATCCCGTCAATCAAATCATAAACCTTTTCTTCACCGATAAGGAGAATGTCCTCTACATCACGGAGTTCTTGCACTTCTTTGACACCCCATTTGACGAAGGCTGACAAGTGGGCCAAGGTCTGGATACAAGGCACAAAGGTCATATCAAACTGCTGGGCATAGGCTTCGATTTCCTGCAACTCCTCTGCTGAATAAGCCCCGCGGAAGTAACCAAAGTAAGGTTGCCCCTCAATCTGGTAGGTATCTTCCATGTAGAGCTCGAAGGTTGAGTAACCCATGAGAGCCAAGACTTCAATCATCTGTTTGGCAGAAGCCACATTCAAAACTGCATTGCGAGAACAGTCTGCCATGTAGGCTAAATCTTCATAAGCCGCCTGCTCCTCAATCGCTACCTTATCACCTTCTACTAGAGCTGTTGCTAGCACTGACAAGGCGCGGTAGAGTTGGTGAGGTTTGCGATAGGTTAGTTGATAGTGTCCACCTTGACCTATAATCGAGATAGACGTTTGGTCAGACTGAGCGACTGCAACTTCCACATCTGGTAAAGAGATATGTTTTGTCAGCAAGTCGATTGCCTGAGTTTGTTTAGGACTAAGTCCTGTAAAAACTACCATTGGTTTTCCTCCTGTAGCCAGTTGACAAGGGCACCGTAGAGATTGGCGTCTGCGTGATAGGTGCAGGCCTGGATAACTGGTGCGACCGTGTATTCTTCGTAGGTTTCGACAAATTCATCGACAGCTTTTTTGACACCTTGGATAAAGTCTGGATTCTGACTGATGGAGCCTCCCAGACTAATGACATCTGGGTCGATGAGATACTGGATATTAAGCAAACCTTGAGCCAAATTACGGTTCATACGCAAAATGGCTTCTTGACAAAGAACATTGCCAGCTGCGGCCTCTTGGTAAATCTTGCGTCCGTCCCAGTCAGTCTGACCAGATTTTTCAATCACGTATCGCACCATATTTCCAGTTGACGCTAGTTGCGACCAGTTGTTGAGCTTTTCCGCAGGCTCGATAGTTGTCATGTAGCCAAACTCTCCTCCCAAGCCGTGGCGACCTCGGTGAAGTTTGCCATTGATAATCATGGCACCGCCAATTCCTGTCCCAATCACGACACAGGCTGCATTTTCAATCTCTGGATGAGCTAGCAGTTCACTAAGTCCAACACAGTTGGCATCATTTTCTAGATGGACGGGTAGCTGATGATGAGCAAGGGCCTCATACCAAGAAAAGCCATGGATGTAAGGGACGGCACTAATTCCCTCAATCACACCTGTTTCTTGATTGACCGCGCCTGGAACACTCATAGCAATGCCGTTATAATCTTGCTCTGACAAGCGTTGGTCTAACCATGTCAGTAAAGCCTCCAAGTTTTCTGGCGTTGGAGTACTTGTCTTATCTAGTATTTTTCCATCAGGAGTCAGACTGGCAAACTTAATCCCAGTCCCTCCGATATCAATGGTTGCAATGGTCATTGTTCTTCCCATAAAAAGGGGCGAATCAGTAGTTCATCCTTACTCTTTCGCCCCTCCTTTCTATCTCATAGTATTAGTTATCAAACACTTTAAAACTATTAAATGTCTTCTTTTTTAATCAATTCTGTGCGAATCTCTTGTGGTGCTAAAAGTCCCGAATGAACTGGATATGGTCGTTCAAGCAAGTCCAAAATGGTTTGTTGGTGTTCTGATATACGCACATTTTCTTGACTCATATTGTAGTAACGAAGTACATATCCTTCTTCATTTTCAGCTACCTTAAAGGCTGTCGGGCAGACTTGTGGCAAGCTGAGCGCCGCATGGCTCAAGAGGCTACCAGTCGCTGCCACACTTCCTTCTTGTTTAGCAACTTGAAGACTAGTGAATGGTGTTTGGAAGGCTTTGGCACGACGGAAAGCGGAGAAGCGTTCCCCTGCTTGGTGGCATTCAAGTGTATACTCGACTTCAAACTCGCGCAAGCACTGAGCCTCTGGTGTTGGGAAGTAACCCCAGTCACCTAACTCACCTGAGGCACGAAGAATGGTCACAGCAATGGTATCGTCTCCAAGGATTTCATACTCGTGCAGTCCTTTATTAGCCACTGTCACCCCTTTTTCATCGTCATAAAGGCTGACGAAGGCTTGCTGGTGTTGTGGATTTTCAGGATTTTCCCAAGAAGCAGCTGGTTTGTTTGGTCGTGTTACTACCTCATAGATGCTTTCAGAGTCATTGCTTGGACGCGTGTTATGAGTCTTAACCAAGAGACGGATACGGTGGTCCTTGGCAGTATTGGTAAAGCGAGTCTTGAAGCGGATTTGTGGATTGTCAACAAAGACGGTCATCTCTGTTTCCAGAGGAAGGGTTGCCAATTCTTCTGAGCGCCCTGCTTCACGCGTCATAAACTCGATGATGCCTCTTTGTTCCGCATCCAGTTTTTCGTCTGCACTTACTGGAATTGTCAATTCATGCTTGAGCAAGATTTTAGCAAAACGTGCTGTATTTTCCAGGACTTCATAGCCTTTCAGCTCTGCGTAGATAGGCTCTGTTCCTTTTGGTTGGAAATAGATGTACTCATTTCCGATGTCACCACGGTCTTCAAAGCGAATAATATCTTCATACGCTTCATGAGTTGTCTTGTCGTAGACCGTGATGTTTTCATCCACACTGACCGTTACAAATGGCGTATCAATTACTCCATTTTGGTAAATACCATCACGGTGTTCTTGTTTTCCTTCGAGCAATTGGAAGGTTGTCCAAGAAAGTGGTGCCAGATGAACAGGTACTGTCACGCGCACTTGTCGAGCGATACGAGCCTGACGGAACTTGTCTTTTGGCAAATCATACTCAAAGTTAGCTCCCAGATCTTCGATTTTCGCTTCTACAGCATGCCCTTCCAAGTCTTCGACACGGTAGCTTGGCAAGGTCAAGGCTGCCATCTTCTTATAGCCTTCTGTTGGGTGCAATTCCTTGAAATCACAAGTCGCTACATCAATCACTGTGCTGACCGTATCAACCTTGTCGTGCAAGCCTGTGTTGATGACGGTAAAGAGATGGTCGCTTTGGGCTTCGTGGGTTGCGATTTTGCCCTTCCACTCATTGAGAAGATTGGTCTTAACAAAGTTTCCAACTTGGTTAACCTTGGCAAAACGTGTTTCCATCTCACGGTGAACCTCGTCCACACTACAGCCACAGATACTGTCATGCGGAGCATTTTGTAGAAGAACTTTCCAAGCATAGGTCAACTGGTCCTTATGGTTGTGACCACCAGTGATGACAGTCAATGGTTCCACTACTTGTTCTAGGAGGTTGCTATTTTCTTGGAAAGCTTGTTTGAGGTAAATGCGTGAAGAAGAAGTGTTGGCAAGTGTGTACCAGCCATCTGTTTCCTGACTTGTCAACTCACCTGTAACCGTTGATAACTGCTCTGGTAGGGCACTTTCTACTGCATGGACATAGTCATCAAAGGAACTATGCACAAAGGTCACATCTGGGAAGAGTTCATTTGCCACACGAATGGCTTCGCTCAGATTTCGCTGTACAGGCTGGTGGTCACATCCGTTCATCATCAACCATTGGTTGGTCGAAGCGTAGTCACGCACGTCTGACAGTTTTTGTTTCCAGAAAGTTAGGGCCTCATCCTTATCAACTGGGATTTCATTCCCATTACTATACCAGTTGGCAAAGAGGATACCGAGGACACGACTTCCGTCTGCACCCTGCCAGTACATTTCTGAAAACTGGGAAGTAAACTGCTCATCTTCGAGAACTTGGTTGTCAAATCCAATCGGCTTCACACCACGGCCAAAGGCTGCCACGTGAATGCCTGATTTTTGAAGGATTTGAGGCGCTTGTCCCATATTTCCAAAGGTATCTGGGAAGTAACCAATCTGAGTGGATTTGCCCCATTTTGCACATTCTGCTTGACCAATCAAGGTATTGCGAACATTGGCTTCGCTGGAAATCAAGTAATCATCCTGCAAGATGTAAAAGGGACCAATTTTGAGTTTGCCTTGGTCGATGTAACCTTGGACTTTGTCACGATTTTCAGGGCGAATTTCCAAATAGTCATCAAGGACAATGGTTTGGCCATCCAAGTGGAAGCTCTTGAACTCAGGGTCATTTTCAAAGAGATCAAAAAGATTGTCAAACAATTCCACCAACTGCATCCGGTGGCTTTCAAAAGGCAAGTACCACTCACGATCCCAGTGACTATGTGAGATAATATGTACAACAACATTTTCCATGAGTTAAACCTCATTCTAAATTTAAATTTTAACGTTTTAAATGTAAAGGTGTGATTCTGACACGAATCGGTGAAACTAAAGCGCGCTCCTTAACGAATATCCAGGTAATCCAAGACTAATTCACAGAACATCATGTTGGCCCAAGAAAACCATTCACGTGAGTAAAGCGTTGGGTCGTCCACGTGGAAGCTTTCATGCATGACACCTGTGCCACCATCGCAGGCAACCAGCTGATCGAGTAAGAATTTCTTCTCTGCCTTATCTCTTGTTGTCAAACCTTGGATAGATAGGGCAATGGGCCAGATATAGCGATAGAAGGTATGGGAACTTCCGAGTCCACTTGCGTACTCTCCTTCATAGAAGTAGGGATTTTCAGGGCTGAGAATGGTGCGACGAGTGGCTTGATACACTTCGTCTTCAATGTCGCAATAACCCAGATAAGGCGCAGCCAACAAACTTGGTACGTTTGGATCATCCATGATGCTAGCATTTCCTAGACCATCCACTTCAAAGGCGTAAATCTTTTCACCCTTGCTGTTGGAGGTATAAGCGTAGTTTTCGATTCCTTCTTGAATCTCTGCTTGCAGACGTTTAGCGTCTGCGATGATGTTTTGGCTATCAGCTAGATCTAGTTCTGCAAAGATTTCTTGGACATAACCCAAGACAACGACTGCAAACATATTGGATGGAATCAAATAGCTATACTGACAGCAATCATCACTCGGTCGAAAGGCTGACCAAGTCATACCTGTCACCGCAAAGTCAGGTCCAAAGCCATCATTTACCAAGGTGTCTTCCTTGCGGTCCGTATCACGGACAAAACGATAAGGAGAATTCTTGTGGTCTTGCTCCACTGTCCATAGGTGAAGGATTTCCTTGGTCGCTGCGACAAAAGTCTCATCAAACTGACTGGTCTCGCCAGTCTCTTTCCAAAGGAGATAAGCCAACTGCAAAGGATAGCAAAGCGAGTCCACCTCATACTTGCGTTCCCAAATCCAGCCATTAAGGTCGGTATGGTCAGTCTCGTGGTGACCCCTCCAGTTTTCCTCAATGTTAAAGGAATTGGCATAAGGATCCTTGAGCACCAAGGTCATCTGACGCTTAACCAAACCTGCAATGGTCTGACGCAGGAGAGGATCTCTTTTAGCCACATGAAGGTAGGGTCTGAGTTGGGCAGTCGAATCCCGAAGCCACATGGCAGGAATATCTCCTGTGAGTACAAAGGTTGAACCATCTTCTAGGATCTCAACCGTATTGTCCAAGGTGTCAGTATAGCAACGCTCAAAGACATCCACCCACTCCGGATGGTCCTTAGCCCGCTCTGCTACTTCATCCAGCCATTCTCTAACAATTTCTTTCGAATAAATCATCGTGCAGTTTCCTCTTTCAAACAAGTTTCATGTTCAGTATATAGTTTTTGAGACAGAAAATACATACACAAATGATAGTCATTTTTCTACAAAATTGCTTACTTTCGAACCCCATATCTAAAGGTCTCATTTTTCTGATATAATGTAGAAAAACAGCTAAAGGAAAGACTATGAAACCACTACTTGAAACCATCGATACCCGCTTTGGAACTGCCAGTAAGCATGCCTTTTCTCGTGGAAATACCCTGCCTTACGCAGGCGTTCCTTTTGGGATGAATTACTTTGTACCCCAGACCAGTGACCAGGAAGGAGCTTGGTTTTTCGATCCGCATCTGCCTATCTTTCAGGGGATTCGATTAACCCACCAGCCCAGCCCTTGGATTGGGGACTACTCTTGGCTGCTTCTGACACCTGTCACAGGCCAACTGGGCGGAGACAGCCTCTTCCACCGCCAATCTTCCTATGATATGGATAAGGCCTCTTTCCAACCTCATTATCTGAAGATTTTCTCCCTGCGCTATCAGATTGAAAGCCAGCTTACTCCAACTTGCTACGGTGCTTCTATTCGTTTGGAGCAAAAGCAAGGCAAAGCCCTCTCCCTCTATCTTCACGCAGGAGATGAACTGACCGTAGAGCAAGTAGATAAGCGGACTCTTGCTCTGCGTCAAGAGGGAAAAACAGAGACAAACAAAAATACGCTAAAACTCTTCACCGCCCTACAAATAAATACGGATATTCTTGCTGTCACACAAGAAGAGGGAGACTGGCGAATTGACTTAGCAAGCAGTCAAGCCGAGATTCAACTAGCAACTTCTTTCATATCGCCTTCTCAAGCTCTGCTTAATCTACCTCAAACGGACTTTGATAGCTGTAAAGCAAGTGCGAAAGCGGACTGGGAAAATCTCCTCCATCGTTTTGACATACTAGAGACAGGAGAGGCTGACCGGACCTTCTTTGACCACTGCCTCTACAGACTCTTCCTCTTCCCGCAGACTTTTTATGAAGTGAACGAGTCAGGGCAAGCCATCCACATGGATATGACTACTGGTACTGTCAAGCCCGGTGTCCTCTTTAGCAACAATGGTTTCTGGGATACCTTCCGCACCACATTTCCCCTCTTTGCCCTTATCATACCGGAACACTATCGTCTCTTTTTAGAAGGCTTTCTCAATAGCTACCGCGATACTGGATTCCTTCCAAAATGGCTAGCTCCAGACGAACGGGGTATGATGCCTGGTACCCTTTTAGATGGCATTATCGCAGATAGCGCCTGCAAGGACATGGCCCCCGACCTAGAAGAAGAACTCCTCCAGGCCATGCTTGAAACAGCCAGCAAGTCCGACCCTCTCGGCATCAATGGTCGCCACGGACTAACCCAATACCAAGAGCTTGGCTACCTCTCTACCGACCACCACGAAAGCGTCAGCCACACTCTAGACTACGCCTATAGTGACTTTTGTATCGCTAGCTGTGCCGAAAAGCTTGGTCAGAATGACATCGCGGAAACTTATAGAACTGCGTCTCAAAATTACCGCCATCTATTTGACGCTAAGACAGGTTACATGCGTGCGCGAGACAGCCAAGGCAACTTCCGCCCTGACTTCTCTCCCTATAGTTGGGGACGCGACTACGCCGAATGCTCTGCCATTCAAGCGACTTTAGGCGTCCTCCATGACATCCCAGGCTTAATCCAGCTTATGGGTGGAAAAGAAGCCTTCAGCAATTATCTTTTGAAAGCCTGTCAGGACGCTCCTCTCTTTGAGACGACTGGCTATGGTTACGAGATTCACGAGATGAGCGAGATGGCTACCGCTCCTTTTGGGCAAATCGCCATTTCCAACCAGCCTAGCTTCCACATTCCATATCTCTTTCGCTATAGCAACTATCCAGACTACACTGCTCTACTCATCAAGTCGATACGTCAGAAAGCCTTTCACCCCAGCTGGCAAGCCTATCCTGGCGATGAGGACAATGGCAGTCTCTCTGCTTGGTATATCTGGTCAGCTCTCGGATTCTATCCGACCTGTCCAGGAAAACCCAGTTACGACCTCGGCATCCCTCTCTTTGATCACCTCCGTATCTACCTGGCTAAGGAAAATAAATGGCTGGATATCCATGCCGAGCAAAACCACAGCCATTTCAACTTTGTCAAAGAATGCCGATTGGACAAGAACATAGTATCTAGCCTTCAACACCAAGACCTCTTGAAAGCTGAGCAACTGACCTTTACACTTAGCTGGTTGCCAAATCACTCATAACCAAAAGAACCTTTGCATCGCGCAAAGGTTCTTCTTTTATGAAACTTGGACCTGAAGCTGGTCAACAAGCTGACCATCTACCGTCAAATTCAGATAAAAATCTAAGCTTTTATCTCCTACAAAATACAAGGTTGGTATCGTCAGCCTTTTTTCAATCTCGCCAACTTGAAACGCAAGGACTTGAATCTCGTCCCGATAAGCGACACCATGCACACCCGTCCCTGGTTGAATCGAAATCTTAGCTTCTAAAGGACTGCTAGATTCTATGCGCTTCACTGTAAAGTGGACATTTTCTCCCTTGGTCACAGCGAGAATTTTTTCTGAAAACTCTAGTTGCTGAACAGTTTCTTTTTTCGACAAGGTAGGTGTTTTATAGAGTGAAATCTTGGTCAACAAAGGCAAAGCCTGTGCCTCTGTAATGGTCACGCGTATCTTCTGCGCCTCAACGACTGATCCTCGTAAGAGACGTTTGTAGCCAACAGTATAACCAGAGCCAAACTCCTGCCAGGCACCATCCAACTCTACCTGAACATGGAAAGCAGCGATGCGTTGCCCCAACTTCAAATCTTCTCTCAGCTCGATCACATCAAAAGTTTTAGGAGATCCTAAATCGAGCTCTAATTGGATTGGCAACTCTGCATCACTTGCCCAAGAACTAGTCTCTAGTCCATCTATCAGATGATGACAAGCAAAGTCTGGTGATAGAGCAGGGCCAGATACCTTGCCTCCCAAAGCCAAATCTTCTTTATAGAGCTCGTCACGATAGGTAGCAAATTCATAGAGACGCTGGATATCCTTCTCATCAAAGAGGCCATCTTGGTTCGGTGGGATATTAAGCAAGAGTGGAGTTCCCCGCCCTACCGAGTGAAAGTAGATTTCGACCAACTCCTCGAGAGACTTGGGATCCTGATCCTCATGGTAAAACCAGCCTGGCCGAAGAGAAACATCTGCCTCACCGATGGAAAATAGCGTCCCAAAGGGGTCTCCGTGCTGTAGATAATCTAATTCCGCTTCTGTTCCTAGCTGGTCTGGCTTGACTTTTTGCCACAAGGGATCCCCTGCATAGCCCCGTTCATTTCCAATCCAGCGGATACTAGTTCCCTCAGTTGAGAAAGTCAAACAATCGCCCTGCAAGTCACGAATGGTTTCAAACCAGGTCTCAAACTTATAGTTGATCTTCTGGGCCCCTTCGCCTCGAGCACCATCCATCCACACCTCAGTGAACTTACCGGCATTCCCATAGGCAGGATTTGACAAGATTTCCTTCAATTGAGCCAGATAGTAGGCATTGTAAGCCGCTTCTCGCTCCACGTGATAGAGGGGACTGTGAGTATCCCAAGGAGACAAATACACTCCCATATCCATGTCAAACTCAGTTACAGCTTTGGAAACCTCAAGGAGCAAGTCCCCTTTTCCATCCCTCCAAGGGCTAGCCTTGACCGAATAGTCTGTATGGGCTGTCGGGTAGAGAACAAAGCCATCGTGGTGCTTCACCACCAAAATCAGCTTTTTAAAACCCGTTTCTTTAAGCACTCGAACCCATTCACGCGCATCCAACTTAGTCGGGTTAAAACGCATAGGATCCTCTTGCCCACTTCCCCATTCCTGGTCATAAAAGGTATTGGGACCAAAATGGATAAAGGCAGCTAGTTCATCCTCTAAATAATCCAGCTGGGCCTGACTTGGTAATGGTCCATGCGGTTTTATGTTCGTCATCATCTCACATCTCTTTCTCTTGTTCACAAAATTATCCACAACTTGTGGATAAGAAAACATGCCTAAAAACTAGTTTCTCCAAAATCCAGCTCTTAGACTTAGAGGCCTTCACCCTAAACAGACCTTTGTCAAACAGCTCTGTACTAGGGTTTCTACTAGCTCTCTAGCAAGTTACTAATGTACGGAACTAGTATCAGGGTGCTTCAACACCCTGAGTTATATGTCATTTTCCCCTAGACTTATCCACAGACTGTGAATAAACTAGTGTTCCAGACCGCTCTCTCCTTGACTATAACAAAAAGCGATAGCAGCGTCAATATGACTAAGCTCCCTTCCTAAATCCCCTGAAAAGATTCTATAATTTGTACAATCGTAGCTTTTGCATTCGCCAGCTAGTGAGAATCAGCCAGTAGAAAATGACCTCTTTATCACATTGTGAACAGCACAGCTGTAGTACTATAGCGCCCACAACCTACTCAGATAATCGTTTCTAGCAAAAAATCCCGCAGATTTGCGGGATTCTCTCTTGCATCAATGCGCCAACATTTCTTGGGCGATTTCTTGACCAGATAGGTTATCTGGGTAGTAGGTTGGCCAGTTATCCATCTCTTCAAAGAGGGCTTCTTGGCTAGTACCTCCAAAGAAGATATGGAAATGTTCTGCCTTGACTGGGGCGATATTGTGGTCACTAAACTGAACGTACTTGAACTGTCCAGCATCCGCATCTGTCGCTTCAAAGAGGAAGCGCACGCCACGATTGCCTTTCTTATAAGTCAAGATTTTCTTGCCGACATACTTATAGGTGAATTTCTTGCTTTGACCACCTTGAACAAATTCCATAGTGTTGTCAGTGATGTTGATCTTAGTCACATCTGTCTGATAGCCTTTTCTATAGTAGGCCTTATACTCATCCTTGGTCATCTTACCAGTCAACTTAGCCTTGTAGTCAAAGACTTGATCAAAGGTTCCATCCTCAAGGAAAGGATAAACTGACTGCCAGTTGCCAACATAGTCACTCAAGGTACGATCTTTGACATCTGCATCCTCAAAGTAACCGTTGTGAACTGTCTTAGTGTTTTCTTCCTTCTCTGGTTCGATTTCTGGTCCTTCTTGGTCCGTTGTCTGTTTCAAAGCCTTGAGGTTTTTCTCCATCACGGAGATATAGTCCTCACCAGCCTTGGTTGCTTCTTCTGTTAGACTTTCTAGCGGATTGAGCACGTCTAGTTTGACACCTGTTTCTTTTGAGAGTGTATTGGCGAGGGCTTGTGAAGCATTTTCTTCAAAGTAGATATAAGAAATCTTGTTTTTCTTGATATACTCTGTCAATTCTGCCAAACGTGCTGCTGATGGTTCTGCATCTGGTGAGAGACCTGAGATGGATACTTGCTTGAGACCGTAGTCCAAGGCAAGATAGTTAAAGGCAGCGTGCTGGGTCACAAAGCTCTTTTGTTTCGCTTGAGATAAGCCATCTGTATAAGCCTTATCCAATGCTTGCAATTTTTCAATGTAGGCAGCTGCATTCTTCTCAAAAGTCTCTTTTTTATCAGGATAATCTGCTGACAAGCTGTCACGGATATGCTCTACCAGTTTGATGGCGCGTGCTGGTGAAAGCCAAACGTGGGGATCGTAGTCGTGATGGTGACCTTCACCACCATGATCATGCCCTTCCTCTTCTTCCTCACCACCTGGCAAAAGTAACATATCACCTGTTGCCTTGATGGTTTTCACTTTTTTCTTATCCAAGGATTCTAGCAATTTTGGAACCCAAGTTTCCATATTTTCATTTTCATAGACAAAGGTATCTGCGTCTTGGATTTTGGCAACTGCCTTGGCAGACGGTTCGTACTCATGGGGTTCTGTACCAGCACCGATGAGAAGTTCTACATTAGCAGTATCTCCTGCGACTTGTTTGGTAAATTCGTAGACAGGGTAAAAGGTTGTCACGATATTTAGCTTCCCATCTGCCTGTTTTTGATTGGAACAAGCCACTAAAAACAGGGCACATAGACTAGCTAGTAGTAAGCTCAGTTTTTTCATTTCATTCTCCTATTTGATAAAACGTTTCAGTAGACTGACTAACAAAAAGACAGCTACAAAGATAATGGTGATACTAGCGCTGGCAGGGGTTTCCGCATAGTAGGAAATATAAAGTCCTGCCACCATTCCCAAAAAGCCAATAGCGCTGGCTAGTAACATAACGGATTTGAAGTTTTTCCCCAGACGAAGGGCAATACTAGCTGGCAAGACCATAATGGTCGATACCAGAAGAGCTCCTGCTGCAGGAATCATAAGGGCAATGGCCACCCCTGTCACCATGTTAAAGAGGATAGACATGGTACGAACGGGCAAGCCATCCACAAAGGCCGTGTCCTCATCAAAGGTCAGGATATACATTGGTCGCAAGAATAAGAAAGTCAAGAGTAAAACGACCGCAGCAATGGCAAAGAGGAAAATCACCTGCTCCTGGCTAATGGTCACAATCGAACCAAAGAGATATTGGTCCAAACTCATGGAGCTCGAACTTTTCCCCTTACTCATGACAATCAGAGACACTGCAAGTCCTGTTGACATGAGGATGGCAGTTCCGATTTCCATAAAGTTCTTATAGACTGTCCGGAGATACTCCAAAAAGACCGCAGCGATCAAGACAATGGCAATGGTTGAAATGGTTGGAGAAATTCCCAAAACCAGACCAAAGGCTACTCCTGATAGAGAAACGTGACTGAGGGTATCACTCATGAGACTCTGACGACGTAAGATAAGGAAGGTCCCAAGAACTGGAGAAAAGAGACTCATGGCAATGACCGCCAAGAAGGCACGCTGCATGAAATCATAAGATAACAAACTAAGCATGTTCCACCTCCTGATCGCTTTCGTGAACGTTGAAACAACGCCATGGCGAATCTTGGTTACGAACTAGATGAATATTGCGATCCGCATAGTCCTTGACCTCCTCAGGGTCATGGGTAATCATCAAAACAGCCTTGCCATGATGGTGGGCACTATGGTGCATGAGTTCGTAAAATTCATTTTTGCTTCCCGCATCCATCCCTGTCGTTGGCTCATCCAAGACAAAGATATCTGGGTCAGAAGCAAACATCCGGGCAATCACTGCTCGTTGCTTTTGCCCTCCCGAAAGGGAACCAATTCGTTTGTTACGGTGTTCCCACATACCAACTGAGTCTAGACTGGCCTTGATATGTTCCTCATCATGGGCGTTCAAGCGACGGAACCAGCCCTTTCGCGGATAGCGACCCGACTTGACAAATTCATAAACTGTACTTGGAAAACCAGCATTAAAACTAGCTATCTGCTGGGGAAGATAGGCTATCCTAAGTTTTTTCCCATGAGTATTTGTCTTTGAGATGGTTACCTTACCAAATCTTGGCTGCAAGATGCCTAGGCTCGCCTTGATAAGCGTTGTCTTGGCAGCTCCATTTTCACCAGTCAAGGTGACAAACTCCCCGCTATCAACACTGTAGTTGATGTGCTCGAGGACAGGCTCTTTGTCATAATAGAAAGACAAGTCCTCTACTGTAATATACCGCATTATTTGATTTCTCCTACTAAAGCAGTTAAAAACCGCTGGATCACTTCTTGTTCATTTGGAGTAAACTGACTTGCTACTTGTTCATAGGCTAAGAGCGTGTGTTCATGATGATGGTGGTGTTCCTCTGCCACCGGTCGAGCTAGCTCTGTCAGTTGATAAAAGATCACACGCGCATCCTTTGGATCTCTGGATGTCTCTAACATGCCCTCTTTGACCAAAGATTTGATAGCCTTGGTCACTGCCGCCTGACTGACATTAAGGCGACGGGCCAACTCCGAGTTGGTTAGGGATTCTTCTGACAAGAGCATGAGGATGTGTTCCTGAGTATTGGTCAAGGCAACGTCACTCGTGCAATGCCCGATTAGAATTTCATGCTGGTTCTCAGATCTCAAGATCACCTCGTTTAAAAAGTTATCGATTTCCTGTGCAAGCTGTCTCATGTGTTACTCCTTCCCTAGCTATCTTTTCGTAAAAAACATAGATAGCCACCGATTCTTTACTGGTTAATTATATCATAAACCAAAAAAGAGTCAAGGGAAAAAGGCGTAAAAACGTTTCCCTAGACTCTTCTAGATGTGAAATTTAACCTATTTTTGCTTTGGTTTTCGGCTTGATAAGATACCTGCCAAACCAGCTACCATTCCCATCAAGAGCAAGAAGATGGACTGTTCGCTTCCTGTATTTGGGAGGGCCTTTTCTGAGACAACTGCCTTCTTGCTAAATTGACTTGCCACCTCATAAGTCAATGGCACATTTGTAGTCGCATCATTAG
Organism: Streptococcus oralis; assembly: GCF_023110055.1. Taxonomy (GTDB): domain Bacteria; phylum Bacillota; class Bacilli; order Lactobacillales; family Streptococcaceae; genus Streptococcus; species Streptococcus oralis_BY. Next base: position 1,450,243 of record NZ_JALDVG010000001.1, read on the forward strand.
CAGCCGCATTCGTTTGAGGCGTTTCTACCGGCAGACTAAAAGTTGTAGAATCCACAGAAATCGTCCGTGAGTTCGGATTGATCTTTTCATACTGGGTCAAATCAGCGGTTTTCAGATACTCTTCAAAGGCTGCATCCATAGAAGGACCTTCTTCACGCGCACCACCTAACATCGTGTAGCCATCACCACCCGCAGCTAGGAAATCATTGGTTGCAAGATAGTAAGTTTTTGCGAGGTCCAGGAGATCATAACGACCAGTCGCACGGTTTTTAACCTGGATAGCCAAGACACGTTTGCCTGATGGGAGGTTGGTATCATAGTAGACCTTCACACCTGAAACTTGCAAGAAGCCACCACTTGGTTCTAGCAATGGTTGTCCGTTCTCATCCAAGACCTTCTTGCCATCCTTATCGACCTGCAAGATAGATCCGAGTGATTTTTCAAACATATCCAAAACTTGTTGCCCCGTCACTTGGATTTGTGAGATAGTATTCCCAAATGGAAGAACGGCAATGACATTTCCTTTAGTGATCGGTTTGCCTTTTGCAATGGTTTCACGCAAACCACCACCATTTGTCACAGCGATGTCTGTCGGATGGCTAAATCCTGTTTGACCATACTGATAGAGCGAGTCTGCCACGACGTTTCCGAGGTTGGTTTCACGGACCCGAACATTTTCACGATCACCGTTGAGTTCTACAGGGCTGTTTGAGACAATCTCAACTGCATTTTCAGCATCGTATTTTTGTTTAATGTCTTTGACTAGTTTTTCAACTGTTGGATTGGCTGGTAATTTTTTAGCATCAGCAGCCGGAATCTGAGTTGGATTGCCCAAAAGCTGACGTGATTTGTAGGTGATTTTCCCTACATTATGAAGGTAGCTTCCTGTTTGGTTATAGGTAACATTGTCTCCATAAGTCGTTGATTCTACTGTATGAGAGTGACCGTCGATTACTGTTACGCGTTTCCCTTTCAAACGAGGATTTTTAGACAAGGCTTCTGCCAAAGTTGAACCACGCCATTCTACTGGGGTTGTGGTATCCACACCCAAGTGAGCCAGCACAACATAGTGTTTGTAGTCCTTACCTTCTGCACGAGCCTTAGCTTGAACTTCTTCGATGACCTTATTGACTTCAGAGATTGGATCTGTAAAAGTTACCCCTTTAATGTTTTTAGGGTGGGTTTTTGTAGCAGTTTCAGGTGTTGTCACGCCGATTACAACAAACTCATCACCTTCCACAGTCTTATCTTTATCAACGATTGTAGAAGCTTCAAAGAGACGAGCACCATTGACGTAGGTGTTTGAGCTAAGTAATGGGAATTTCAAGATTTCCTTGTATTTTTTAGCTTCGTCTAAACCAAAGTCAAACTCATGGTTTCCTACTGCCATGGCATCATACTGCATCTGATTGAGAATTTCGGCGCGTGCTTCACCCTTTGTAGAGTTGGAAATCGGTAAACCTTGGAAGGCGTCTCCAGCATCTACGACGAGAGTCGTTTGATTTGATTTCGCGCGTTCCTGCTCAATGACAGTCGCTAACTTGGCATCTCCAATTACTCCCTTTTCCTCTACAATACGACCATGGACATCATTGGTGTGTAAGATAACGGTGTCCTTTTCTTCGCTTTTAGTAGATTCAGCAGGAGCTGACGGAGTTTCTGCAGGTACAACCGCTTCTGAAGTTGCCGAAGTTTCCGGTACCGCAGGGCTCTCAACAGGAGCTGGAGTCGCCGACGTAGCAGGAGTCGCTACAACAGCTGAACTTTCTGCAGGAGTCGTTGCTTCTTCAGCATAGACTTGTCCAGCTAAGAAGGCTGGAGCTAACAGGGCTGTCGATAAGACTGGTAACAAAGAACGTTTGTTCATTTTAAAATCCCTTTCTTTTCTTTTTCTCTTTTATATTATACGCTATTTCTAAAAATTTTGAAACTTTTGACCTATTTTCATCTTAAATATTCGCCATTTAAACAAAAAAGCTTGGGTTTAATTCCCAAACTTTTAGACCATTCTATTTGAAATCTTTGATGTTCCCATCATAGGTCGCCCAGTCCTTGCTAAAGAAGCGGTCATTCATCTTGTAGTCTGGAGCTGGTTTCGGATCCGTCAAGAAAGGATTGACAACCTTATCAAAAGCTAGCCAACCTAACCATCCTAGATGAATGGTATCCTTAACAAAATAAGGGTCCCCTCCATTTTTTGAAAAATCAGCAATATTGGTAAAACCCTGACTTTCTAATTGGTAACGAATTTTCTCCACTGCATGCTGGTACATCTCTTCACTGAGCCCTGTGTACTCCATCCACTTCTTGTTAACCGGCTGAATGACAAAGAGCACATTGACATTCGACTTAGCAAATTGATTGAGGACCAGCTGCAAATCATTGTATTCAGAGGACTTGAGGAAGTTGTAATTTTTTTGATACCCTTCCCATTTTTTTAAATCCTTTTGAATCTCTCTCGTATAGAAATGATTTTCCATCCCCATATCGTTATTGGTCGTATTTGCTTCTGCGTCCTTACGAACAATTTTTTCTAACTCATCATAAGAAAATTGATCCGGAAGATCTTTTAAATAGTTCTCCACGTGTTCCTTGTACTTGAGTTGTCCTCGAATGGAGAATTGTCCAAAGAGAGCGGATTGTTTTTCGTTGAATCGCGCAAAAATATCAATAGCAACCTGATCAACATCTGATAATTCTTCACCCTTTGACAGTTTTTGAACAATGCCTTTCAATGCAACATTAGGATTCTGCTTTAACAATCGAATAGCCGCATGCTTTGCAGCAATGTCACCAGATTGATTTCCCAAAAAAGCTGTTAATTGGTCACTGTTAAAAAATCTCTGAAACGCTGCGGGTTCATAATCTGTCTCCGTAAACCACTGAGGCGAAATCACAAATACAGCCTGCTTATTCTCTATTTCTGGCAAAATTTGCTGTAGACCAAAATATTGATTGAGAGAGGCTGCTCCTGCTTGACCTAGAAAGTAAGGACGATAGGGACGATGGTATTTTTCCGCTAAAACAGCTGGATGGACACTATCAAATCGAATCCATTCACTGGACCCTAGAAAAGGAATAAAACGCATATTTGGATCCGTAAGAGCCCTTACTTTTTGGCTTCTCTCTTTAAAACTCTCTGCACTAACAGAAGCCGCCGAGTATTTCTCCTCCGTCAGATTATGGCTTGTTGTACCTGGATAAAAAAAGATGAGTAGAAGAACCAAAAATCCAGCAATGAAGATAGGCCCGAAGATCAGCCACAAGCGTTTAAGCATTCTTCAACTCCGTAATACCTTCTACGATTTTATTAGCCGTATTCCAGTCATCACGACCGAACTCCGTCACTGGAACACGAATGTCAAAACGGTTTTCAATCTCCACAATCAATTCAACCGTTCCCATGCTATCCAAGACACCGGCATCAAAAAGATCTTCATCCATCATGTCAGAAACATCTTCCATAAACAACTCATCAATAATTTCAATAACTTCTGATTTGATATCCATTTTTTATATCCTTTTATTTTTTAAACCATAAATCATTCAAAAATCCAGAAAAGATTAAGAATGAAACCATCACGACATGGAAGGTGACAACCATGCCAAGCAACTGAATCCAGCGATTCTCAGGTAAGGAACCCTTTCCAGCTTTTTTCCGTTCTTTATTGAGCGCTTTTTTCTTACGAACCCAAGCATCATTGATGACCAGCCCAATCCCATGAAAAAGTCCATAGGCGATGTAGTACCAGGTCACACCATGCCAAAATCCCATAATCAGCATATTGAGAATATAGGCTACACTTGAAGTGACATTGCGATTTTTAAAGACCTTCTTTCTGGTCAACACCATGACCATCCGCATAAAGACAAAGTCACGGAACCAGAAAGACAGACTCATGTGCCAGCGATTCCAAAACTCTTTTAAATCCCTTGACAAAAAGGGCTTGTTAAAGTTGATAGGACTATGAATACCCATCAAGTTTGAAATGGCTAAGGCAAACATAGAGTAGCCCGCAAAGTCAAAAAAGAGCTCCAGACCAAAGGTGTACATGACCGCTAAAGCGTAGAGGTTAAAGAAACCACCTGTCTGCAAGGCCAAATTTTTCAGCGGAGGCAATAATGTCTCTCCTAAAATGTGAGCCAAGATAAACTTGTAGAGGAAGCCAAGCATGATATATTTGACAGCCTCTTCTAGCATGTCCATCAACTCATTCCGTTCAGGAATGGTCTCGTAATTTTCATTGAAGCGTTTGAAACGATCAATAGGACCACTTGAGAAAGTCGGCATAAAGAGAAGAAAACGTAAGAATTGCCAGATCGTTAATTCCTTGATGACACCGTCTCTCAACTCAACGATAACCCCAACTGCACGAAAGGTCAAGTAAGAAATCCCTAAAAATCCAAACAAAGATTGAGGTCCATGAATAGCAGGAGATACTTTCACAAAGACGATTGGCAATAGGGATAAAAAGCTAACCAGGTAAAATATCCATTTACTATCCCGTTGTTTCCTGTACCTTTTGTAGAAAGATACAAGAAGTACTTGCCAGATAACATAAAGGATAAGAGCGATTATTTGATTCGTCTTTCCACCGACCAACATGGTGACGATAAAGAAGAGACTAACGAGCACCTCGTACAAGGCAAAACGTTTCTTGAAAAAAAGACCAATAAAGATAGGTAAAGTCGCAGCAATTACGTATAAAAAGTACTGAAGATCACCATAAGGTTCCAAATGAGGTAGCTGTTTATAAAGCTCCATCATCTACTGTTTACCTCGTTAATCAAGCCCTTGATATCAATTTTACCATTAGGCGTTAGTGGTAAACTGTCTCGATAGAGAAACTTAGACGGCATCATATAGGACATCATGATATCTGCTAGGTCTTCCTTGATAGCCTTGGTAATATCGATATCACGCTCAAACTGCTGACGGACACCGTCTTTTAGGATGACATAGGCCAGTAGATTTTGTACCTTGTGGTCCTTGTTATAACGTGGGACAGCAACAGCCGACTCGATAAAGCGAGACTTGTTGAGGTTTTGAGAGACATCTTCCAGCTCAATGCGATAACCATTAAACTTAATCTGGAAATCCATTCGTCCACCATAGAGAAGCAAGCCCTCATCTGTCATGGTTCCTACATCCCCTGTGTGGTAGGCTGGAAGACCTTCGAACTCAAAGAAAGCTTCTGCCGTTTTTTCAGGATTATTCATATAGCCTTTTGAAACAGCTGGTCCAGAAATGATGATTTCTCCCTGTTCACCATTTGGAACTTTCTTACCTTCCCCATCAATGATAAAGGTCGGAGAATCCGCCTTGGTATAGCCGATTGGCAGGCGTTTGAGAGTCGCCAACATCTCATCAGTGACGGCAACTGCTGACAAAGCTACCGTCGCTTCTGTTGGTCCGTAGGCATTGATAATACGGGCATTTGGGAATCGCTCGCGCAGTTTTTGAGCAGTTTTGACCGTCAATTCTTCACCATCAAAGTAGAAATGCGTGATTCCTGGCATTTTCTCACTATTAAAGTCTTCTGACAACATGGCCATATCTGCAAAGGACGGTGTTGAGGTCCAGATAGCAATGGGCAAGGAAAAAATTGTCGCAAAGAGTTTTTTGAAGTCCTGAGTAATGGCTGAAGGAAGAGCGAAAAGCGTACCACCCAGTGCCAAGGTTGGCGCCCAATACATGACAGATAGGTCAAAAGAATAAGGGGGCTGAGCCAGCATTTGTGGACGACTTGGCGTCGCAAATTCCTTATCTGTAATCATCCAGTTGGTAAAGCTGAGGAGATTATCCTGGGAAATCTGCACTCCCTTAGGCTTACCAGTCGTACCAGAAGTAAAGATGATGTAGTAGTTGTCATCTCCCTTGACTGGATGGGTCATCTCGTAGCTGGAAGCTTGAGCAAAAGCTTCATGGACTTGCTTTAAATTCAGCATCGGTGTGCTAGTTTGCTCTAATGGAAAATCTGAGATAGCAATAATCAAGCTTGGCTTTGCAACTTCTACGATAGCAGAAACTCTTTCCAAGGCCGAATGGCTATCAATTGGGATATAGGCATGACCTGACTTAGTTAGCGCTACAAAGGTAGCCAACATCTCATATTCCTGACCACCAAAAACGACGACTGGAGATTTCTCAGGCAAGCCTAGTTGGTCGATAGCTGCAGCCAAACTATCCGAATCAGCCTTCAGTTCACCATAAGTATGTTCTTGACCTAAAACATTGTAGACAGGATATGTTGGTTGCGTTTGAGCAAAGTGCTCAATCGTTTCAATCATATCTTTTATCGGTTTATTAGACACTGTTCCTCTTCTCCTTTAAACTAGAACTCATTATAAATAAAGGTGCCTTGGCTCTGACCAAGGTAACTAAAAAAATAAAGCAAACCAAGCAAGATTACAAAATATAGAGCCGTCCGGCCTAAGAATACATGTAAATTTCGTTGTTTTTTCATAAGCTATCCATTAATATATTGTTTCTATTAACTATCAGTATGTATTGTTAGCATCTTATCTTCCTAACATTTTACCACTTTATCAACCTTTTTTTCAACTGTTTACCATAACTTAAAAATTGGTTTTAGCTTATTTTAAGATAAGTTAAAATATTAATGTTTTGGCCATCAAAAAAGAGCCTGAGATTTCCATCTCAAACTCTGTTGCCAATAACTCTTTTATCTTAGAAAAGTGAAAATACGAGAACTGCTAGAGCCGCTCCGAGGATAGGTCCTACAACAGGAATCCAAGCATAAGACCAGTCTCCATCTCCCTTGTTTGGAATTGGAAGAATGCTGTGCATGATACGAGGTCCAAGGTCACGAGCTGGGTTCAAGGCATAACCCGTTGTCCCACCTAGTGAAAGACCGATACCGACAATCAAGGTCCCCACTGCAAAGGTCCCTAATCCTGCCTGAAGGTCATAGAGTCCCAAGGCAAAGATTGTCAAGAGCAAAACAAAGGTTCCAAGGATTTCGCTAACCAAGTTGGATACTATGTCCTTGATTGCTGGTCCAGTACTAAAGGTCGCTAGGATATTTCCTGCATTTTCTTCTACCTCATAGTGTGGTTTGAATTGCAACCAAACTAAAATTTGAGCCACCATCGCTCCAGCGAACTGAGCTAGGATATATGGGAATACCGAAGCCCAAGGCAAGTCACCTTTTAAGGCTACACCAAACGTCACAGCTGGGTTTAAGTGTGCAGGACTAAGTTTGCCAGATACAAAGACGGCAACCGCAACGGCGATCCCCCATCCCATCGTGATGACGATCCATCCTGAATTGTTACTCTTGGTTTTGGGAAGAACCACACCTGCTACAACACCATTTCCTAGGAGGATAAGGATCAAAGTCCCCAAAAATTCTCCAAATAATTCTTTCATCATATCGTTGTCTCCATTTAAAAGAAGGAGAGAGAAGGCAAGGAAAGCTTACCTCCCTCTCTTCTAGTTTTTCTTAATTTTTTAATGCCGCTAAATCGTTGTTAGCAAGTGCTGCTTCAACATCCGCACGGTAGGCTGCTTTTTCTTCTTCGGTCCAATCATAGAATCGTCCCATTTCATCCAGAACTGGCTCAACGATGCTATCTAAACTATCACGCATAAAGAGCATGTGGTTGGTACGACGAAGGAGGAAGTCAACTGGGCTAAGAGCCAATTCATTGCGCATTGCATAGTGAAGGGACAAGGTGTCTGCCAAGCTGAGTCCTGGCGCCTGTTCCAAGCTGTGAGCAAGGGCGAAGACCTTCGGTGCATTTGAACCGTAAAGATTTGCGAGATAGTGAGCTTCCTTGCTATCCAAACCACGTGAAACTCCAAGTTGAGCAAAGGCCTCAATTTCTGAGTCCACATTTGCTGGGTTCAATTCTCCACCTGAAACAGGATAAGTCTTCGAGTTGATCAGTTTAAAGCTACGGTCAAATTCTGCTTTGAGGATATCAACCACGCGCTCCATAGCCCCTTCAGCCATCTTACGGTAGTCTGTGATTTTACCACCAGCAAGGGTCAACAGGCCATTGTCATCACGGTCCAAGCTCGAACCACGTGAAACGGCAGATGGGTCCAAATGTTTCTCAGATGTGCTGCTTTCAAGCTTGCTGACAGCAGACTCAACATCTTCACGCGATTTTTCTTTCGATAGATAAGCCTCGACAGTCGCAATCAAGCTATTGAAGCTTTCGTCGCTAATGGTTCCGTTATTTCCGCCGTTGTAGTCAGAAGCGCTATTGCCTGCGATCAATGGACGAAGACCAGCCCAGCTACTTTCGATATCATCAATGGTGATGTTTGCTTCTGGGAAGCGGTTGTTAACAATGCCAAGTAGATAATCCACATCTTCCTGCGTCACTTTTGGATGTTCCAAATCACCTGTGTAGTCTGTATCGGTTGTACCAAAGTAGGTCTTGTTTTCACGGGGGAGAACAAAGACCATCCGGCCATCTCCCAAACCTGTGTCAAAGTAAACTGGCTGTGAAACCTTGATCTTACTAGAGTCAACCACCAAGTGAACTCCCTTGGTTGGACGCATTTGTGAGAATTGCGTTCCCTTATTAGACAAATTACGTACCTTGTCACTCCAAGGACCTGTCGTATTGATAACCAAACGAGCCTTGATTTCAAAGACTTGGTCTGTCAACAAATCACGAGCTACAACACCTGTAATCTTGCCACTTTCGTCAAAGAGGAAGCCTTCTGCCTTAACGTGGTTGGCAATGAGGGCACCGTCTTGATTGGCACGTTTGATGTTTTCAATCACGAGACGCGCATCGTTATTACGGAAGTCAAGGTAAACCCCACCTCCTACCAAGCCTTCTTTCTTCAAGTTTGGCTGGCGTTCCAAGACTTCTTCTTTGCTCAAGACCTTGTTAGCAGCTGGCGTATTGCTGACACCTGCCAAAAGGTCGTACAAGTCCATGGCTACTTTGAGACGGAAGAGGCTAAAGGTCGCTCCATCTTCGTCGTAAACTGGCAAGAGCATTGGATCTGGTTTTGGAATGTGTGGAGCGATTTGTTGAACCACCGCGCGCTCAGAAACTGTATCTGATACCACTTCCACGTCAAATTGTTTGAGGTAACGCAGACCTCCGTGGACCAATTTTGTTGAACGGCTAGATGTTCCTTCTGCGAAGTCCTGCATTTCAATCAAACCAGTGTCAAGACCACTGGCTGCCGCCTGCAAGGCTACACCAGCTCCTGTAATCCCCCCACCAATAATCAAGAGATCCAAGGTACGTTCCTGCATTTTTTTAATTGACAATTCACGTGTTTTCTTTGAAAATTCCATATTTACACACTTTCTAACTGAGTCGTTTCATTCTTAAGCTGATCATTGCATCAAGAAACAGTATTAGTCGTCGATTTCCGCAAAGACTTGCGTTGCTTTCACAGCTTTCTTCCAGCCCTTGTAGAGTTGTTCCTTGCGCGATTCGTTCATGGATGGCTCAAAGAGTTCTCCTGTCTCGTTCAAGAGTTTCAACTCATCCAAATCCTTCCAGTAACCCACTGACAAACCTGCTAGGAAGGCTGCTCCTAGAGCAGTTGTTTCCAAGTTTTTGGCGCGTGCGATGTCGATTCCCAAGATGTCAGCTTGGAACTGCATGAGGAAGTTGTTCATAGCTGCACCGCCATCTACCTTCAAGACTTGGATAGCTGTCTGAGCATCTACTTGCATGGTGTCGATGATGTCACGTACTTGATAAGCGATAGATTGCAAAGTCGCCTTGATAAAGTCTTCTTTGCTTGTTCCACGAGTTAAGCCAAAGACCGAACCACGAGCATTTTGGTTCCAATATGGAGCACCTAGACCTGTAAAGGCAGGTACTACATAAACTTCGTCATTGTTGTGAGAATTGAGAGCATATTTTTCAGACTCTGGTGAATTTTCAACCATGCGAAGTCCATCACGAAGCCACTGAATGGCACTTCCTGCGATGAAGATAGAACCTTCCAAGGCATAGTAAACCTTGCCGTTGATTCCATAACCAATCGTTGTCAAAAGGTTGTTTTCAGACAACTGCATCTCTTCACCAGTGTTCATAATGATGAAAGAACCTGTTCCATAAGTATTTTTGACCATACCTGGTTCAAAGGCCAACTGACCGAAGAGGGCTGCCTGTTGGTCCCCAGCCATACCTGAAATTGGTACTTCTCCACCGTAGAAATGGAATGGAGCAGTCTTGCCGTAGATTTCAGAGTTAGAACGAACTTCTGGAAGCATAGCCTTAGGAATGTTGAGGATTTCCAAAATCTCATCATCCCATTTAAGATCCTTGATGTTATAGAGCATGGTACGGGCTGCATTTGAGTAGTCCGTCACATGAGCCGCACCGTCAGTCAATTTCCAAACCAACCAAGTATCAATGGTACCAAAGAGCAATTCTCCTTTTTCAGCTCGCTCTTGAGCACCTTCTACATGGTCCAAAACCCAACGAACCTTGGTAGCAGAGAAGTAAGCATCGATAATCAAACCAGTCTTTTCATGGAATTTTTCCACATAACCTTGGCTTTTTAGTTGCTCAGCCAGAGGAGCTGTCTGGCGTGATTGCCAAACGATAGCATTATAGATAGGGAGACCTGTTTTCTTATCCCAGACGACAGTTGTTTCACGCTGGTTGGTAATCCCGATTGCTTCGATTTGACTTGGTTTCACACCACTTTCGATGAAAGCACCCGCGATAACTGACTGAACAGAGTTCCAAATTTCATTGGCATTGTGCTCAACCCAACCTGCTTGAGGGAAAATCTGAGTGAACTCTTTTTGACTAGAGCTGACCTTTTCTCCTTTTTTGTTAAAAATGATGGCACGAGAACTAGTAGTTCCTTGGTCAATGGCCATGATGTATTTTTCTTGTGACATGTGCTGTCCTCCTGATAAAATCTTGAGGGGGTTCCTCTTTACAGTAACTAGTATACAAAATAAAGCGCTTTCTTGTTCATCAATTTTTTTTAAATTTTAAAAAAATGTGAGGAGATTGTGCGAATTTCACAAAAAAGACCTGAAAATTCAGGTCTTTTAGGCAAAGAGCATCTGACGAATCTTTGCCAAATCCTCCATATCCAAGTCGTTTTTTAAATAATAGATCGGAGTCTGTTCTTTCTTATGAATAGGGTTGTTGGTAATCAACAAATCATAATGTCGACTGGGGTCATAGGCTTCAATAGTAATGAAACGATTGTATTCCAAATACCGTTTCAAAAGGGCAGCCATCCTAGAAAAGACAAGGAAACCAGATGTCAAATCCAGACCAATCCTCATATGTTGGCCACCATTTTCTGCCATATACTCTATCAACTGGAGCCATTCCCAGAGAATTTTCTTATCCAAATCCGTCCCCTGCTGAAAGGCAGGTATAGCATGAAAAATTCTCTCTGCAGTCCCTCTAAAATCATGTTCCATCAGCAAATAGGGATGACGATTCTCTGTCTGGTATCTGTACTGATCTTGCAAGATATAGCCCTTGTAGAGATAAACTTGACCACAAAGCTGGCTGAGTTCATAGGTGACATGGTCCTCTGTGTAGTCCCCCAGCAGCTCCTCCTTCTTCATCTCTTGAATCAATTGCGTCAGCAAATCGGCTAATTGCCCTCCAAAACCAAGGATATACTCCATAGTATGAAGGGGCAAGATACGATGGGAAAGGAGAAATGAAAAGAATACCATCATCTCACCATCCTCAGTTCCTAGAGGGATATGTTGCCCAGCAAAAAAGGACGGAGCCTTTCTCAGCAAACGAAGGTAGAAAATATTGTCAAAATACCCTCGCATTTTTTCTTCTATGACTTGAAACTGACAGGCGTTAACCCGAAGGCGCTGTTGACTGATGTGAACCCAGAGAACCAAGTCCAGTTTCTGACCTGAAGACAAGCTAGCACCGCAGATTTCTTCTAAGCTGGCAATCTCCTGCTTTCTCTCTGGCTTCTGCATATGTCCTTCCCATTCCTGACTGGACCACAACTTGCGAAAAAGACAGAAATAGAAATAGCGAATCTGATGCTCCGGACCTCGCCAACGGCCATTTTGGATGGATAAGTCAAACTCTGACAAAATCTGATTTAGACTAGCTAAGTGGCGACCAAGCGTGGCCTCGCTAATCATCAATTCTTGAGCCAACTGATGAGCTAGAAACTGTTGGTGATAGAGAAGGTAAACCAAAATTTGGTACTTAATGGCATTGTCTAGAAACAAGCTCCGAATCTCTCTCCCCTTGGTAGCTGCACCAATCGACAAGCGCAGATTTTCATCTTCCAAGTGGATGGTCAGCTCTAATCCTCTTTCCAAGGCATTTTCGTTAATCAGAGAGATATACTTGGTTAAGGTCGCCTTTGAAAAACCTGTTTCTTCCATGGCTTCCTTGACTGTTGTCTGCGAATCTTGTAATAGAAAGGAAAGGACTAAAAATTGGCCAGATTCGGCTTTTTCCATCAAATCACCTAAATACATTTGTTACCCCTTTCATTTTCTCCTTCAAGCATAGCATAAATCTTTCAAATGCTGAAATAATCTGTTTCTCATTTTATTTTAAGGTTGATTTCCTCGTCATTATTCCACAGAAACAGCAAACACACAGCTCCCCCTTTGGGCATTTTTATGCTAAAATAGTAGCTATGGATAAAATTATTAAAACTATATCAGAAAGCGGAGCCTTTCGTGCTTTTGTCCTTGATAGCACTGAAACCGTCCGCACTGCTCAAGAAAAACATCAAACCCAAGCCAGTTCAACCGTCGCACTTGGTCGCACCCTTATCGCTAGCCAAATTCTCGCAGCTAATGAAAAAGGAAATACCAAACTAACGGTTAAAGTTCTTGGAACAAGCTCTCTCGGTGCCATCATCACGGTCGCAGATACCAAGGGAAACGTCAAAGGCTACGTTCAAAATCCAGGTGTTGACATCAAAAAGACTGCAACGGGTGAAGTCCTAGTCGGACCTTTTGTTGGAAACGGTCAATTTCTCGTTATCACAGACTACGGTACTGGAAATCCCTACAACTCCATGACTCCCCTCATCTCTGGGGAAATCGGTGAAGACTTGGCATACTACCTGACTGAAAGCCAACAAACCCCTTCAGCAGTCGGCCTCAATGTTCTTTTGGATAAAGACGACAAGGTCGAAGTTGCCGGAGGTTTCCTTCTCCAAGTGTTGCCAGGAGCCAAGGACGAGGAGATTGCTCGCTTTGAAAAACGCATCCAAGAAATGCCAGCCATCTCAACCCTTCTGGAAAGTGACGACCATATCGAAGCTCTCCTCAAGGCTATCTACGGTGACGAATCCTACAAACGTCTATCTGAAGAAGAAATCCGTTTCCAATGTGACTGCAGCAAAGATCGCTTTATGAACGCTCTTGCCAGCCTTCCAAATTCAGACCTTGAGGAAATGAAAGAGGAAGACCACGGGGCAGAAATCACTTGTCAATTCTGCCAAACAACTTATAACTTTGATGAAAACGACTTGGAGGAACTCATTCGTGACAAATCTTAATACATCTTTTATGATTGGCAATGTTGAGATTCCCAATCGTACTGTTTTAGCACCCATGGCTGGCGTGACTAACTCAGCCTTTCGTACCATCGCAAAAGAGCTCGGTGCAGGACTTGTTGTCATGGAAATGGTCTCTGACAAGGGAATCCAATACAACAATGAAAAAACCCTGCACATGCTTCATATCGATGAAGGCGAAAACCCAGTTTCTATCCAACTTTTTGGTAGTGATGAAGACAGCCTCGCTCGCGCAGCAGAATTCATCCAAGAAAATACTAAGACCGATATCGTCGATATCAACATGGGCTGCCCAGTTAACAAAATCGTGAAGAACGAAGCTGGCGCTATGTGGCTCAAGGATCCAGACAAGATCTACTCTATTATCAACAAGGTCCAATCTGTCCTTGATATCCCCCTCACTGTCAAAATGCGCACTGGCTGGTCTGATCCATCCCTAGCCGTGGAAAATGCCCTCGCTGCTGAGGCTGCAGGTGTCTCTGCCCTCGCTATGCACGGCCGTACCCGTGAACAAATGTACACAGGTCACGCAGACCTTGAGACTCTTCACAAGGTTGCTCAAGCTTTGACCAAGATTCCATTTATCGCAAATGGTGATATCCGTACGGTCCAAGAAGCCAAACAGCGTATCGAAGAAGTCGGGGCTGACGCTGTCATGATTGGTCGCGCAGCCATGGGAAACCCCTATCTCTTCAACCAGATCAACCACTACTTTGAAACAGGAGAAATTCTCCCTGACTTGACATTTGAAGACAAGATGAAAATCGCCTACGAACATTTGAAACGCTTGATTAACCTCAAAGGAGAAAACGTAGCCGTTCGTGAATTCCGCGGTCTCGCTCCTCACTACCTCCGGGGAACATCTGGAGCTGCCAAACTTCGTGGAGCCATTTCACAAGCTAACACCCTAGCAGAGATTGAAGCCCTCTTGCAATTAAACAAAGCATAATAGAAAAAACCGTAACTCGCTTGGAGTTTACGGTTTTTTAGATTCTAGGAAAACCTAGATACTATTATTGAATCAAGGCAACGCTTGAAACTTTACCATCCGCACCTGTTGTAATTTGGATGATTTTTCCTCCACCGATTTTGGCATTATACTTGCCATCATCAAGAGTGTAAGAGTAGCCTCTGATAGAATAGTTTTCTTTCTTTCCATCTGCAGTTTCTACTGTGAATTGCCCTCCTGATGAAACCGTAATCGTTTCGCCATTCGCTCCCTTCCAGTTACCTGCTGCAGCTGAGAAGTCACCATCCACCATGGTTAAAACTCCCTTGTAGCGTTTGTTGTGTTCTGCCTGCTTATCTTGAAGTTTGCGGTCAGTTGTTGGATCATAGTTTGACTGGTTAGACTGGGCTTGAGAACCTTGTTGAGTTGACGGAGCCTGAGAAGGGGCTTGTTGACTAGGAGCTGCTTGTTCTTGTCTTGATTCAGGTGCTGGTTTCGCTTGTGACTGATCTGCCGTTGTAGAAGACTGACCAGAAGATGCCTGAGCCTTTTCAGATGAAGCTGAGCTTGAAGATTTTTGAGTCTTGCTTTCTTTACTAGAAGAAGCCGCTTTGGAACTTGATGACTGACTTGTTTTTGCAGAGCTGCTAGTTTGAGTGGTTTCATTTTTATTTCCACAAGCTCCCAGTAGCAAGGTAGAAGCCAAGACAGTCGCTGCCATCAATTTGATATAGGTTTTCTTTTTCATTTTTCTACTCCTTTGTAACATTTTTGAAATGTTAAGAAATCTTTTTGTAATATAATTGTAACATTGGACTTTGAATCTGTCAACTATTTAGAGAAACTATTTTAAAAATTATTCTCTCTACTATCTCTATTCGTAATCGAAACGAAAAAATAGGAAAATTTTTTAGATAAGAGTCCTATTTTTTACACCACCTTTGTGTAATCGCTTGCATTGTTCTAAAATAAATACAGTCGCAACAACAAAGTAACTTAATAAGGGCAAACAAAGAGGTAGGGAACTTTTCCCGACCTCACTTTTTATTTCAATCGATAGGTTTTTCTTGGTTTCTTTTTAGGAACTCGTTTGAGTCCGACTTCTTCTACATATTCGCCGTATTTTACGAGAAAGTTATTGCTGACGATTGGGCGACCTGGGTTGATGAGATTGACCAGTTCAGTCCCTTCATAGACAGTGAACTCCTCCTCTAGCAGATAAAGGAAGGTAGGATTCCAATCGAGACGGCCTTGGATTCGTTTGATGGACTCTTGAATAATGACATAATGGTCAAAGGCGAAGGCTCTCTCCTCCAACTCTACTCCCTCTAAGAAGCACTTGCCCGTCTGAAAATCGACATCTACAAAAACCACATCCTTAGCATCGTCTCCAGCCTGAACGAGGTCTAATGCGCGACTAGGCAGATAAACCAAGTGGGCAATGGTCACCGTCCAGCCACGTGGATCACGACCAGGAGTCGAAACTGTCATCAATTGCTCGATTTTTTCTAAAGGAAGATCGAGATTGACCTCTTCTCTCACCTCGCGTTGACAGGCATGCGTAGCATCCTCTCCTTTGTCCATAAAGCCTCCAACCAGAGCCAAACAGTTTTGATAAGGGTGAGCCTTGCGACGGATTAGTAAGAGCTTGATCTTTCCTTCGACAAAGCAGTAAGCTACCATATCTACTGTCACACTTGGTTTTTCATATTGAGGGAGTTCCTGCCTGTAGTACCAGTCTAAAAACTCCTCCTGACTGGCATGGATTTCATAATATTCTTTTTCCGTCGTCCCGGCTGGAATCATCGTATCTGCCATCTTATGCCTCCTTTCGAACTGCCTTAGTCCATTGGTACCATCCCACTAGACTGTTGAGTGTGTAAACCCAGTACATCCCTTGAATGTGGATATTTTCACCCCACCAGAGATAAATACTAAAGAGATTGGTTGCAATCCAGAAAATCCATTGCTCACGGTAGAGACGTGTCATCAAGAGCTGACCAACACCATTAGTCGCATCGGTTACACTATCACGGAAAGGTCGAGCACTATTGATACTTTGATAAGCCAGGCCCATGCCAATCCAGATAATAGCAGTCAAGGCCAAGTACTTGAGCCAGTCAAGAACAGATAATTTCTTAGCTTCAAAGTGGGATTCTTCTGGTTTTCCTTGATCATTGATACGATTGGACAACCAAGCATAGAGACCAATCGGCTGCATGACAAAGAAGTAAACAGTCGTCAAAACTTCTCCATAAAAAGTCGCATTCATGGCCAAGATCAAGTAGATAGCCGAGTTAATGGCCCCAAAGAGATAATTGCTTGCACGCCCTTCTGCTACCAAGATAACACAGACAATCCCAGTCCAAGATGCAAACAAGCTCAACCAGTCATGGCTTTCTGTATTTTGCGTGAACTCTAAGATCAAGGGAACACTCGACAAGGCGATGAGATACAACCACTGGAAAATACTACGGCCGACAAAGAGATCTTTCCAGAGCAAACGCATGGTTCCTGCAAAACCAATCTTGCGAGCTTCTGCATGGACATTTTTAAAATTTTCGATAAATTGTGTGATTTTTTTAGTTACTGTTTTCATAATTTTCTCCTAATCTGCTTGGTAAATGGCATCGATAGCCACTTTTGCTGCTTCATAATTGCCTAGATAATCCTCCGCTAAATAAACTAGTGGGATGGTGGTTAAATATCGCTCCCTCATCTGGTCCAAATGCTGGGAAAAACTATGACGAACATGGTCTTCTGCCATGGTCATATCTCTAAACCCGTCATTGACATAGGAACCGACAGGTTGCACGAAGAGAATCAAGTCCCATTTTTCCTTAGCCAAGATTGAAACAAAGAGATTGTCAAAGGTTTCTCCTGATAAGTCCCCTTGATCCTCAGTCTCCATGTAATAGTCATAGTAGCCCTTGGTTACTAAAGAGTTTGTGTCAGCTATCACCAGTCCTCGATTGGCATTGCTATCGATTAGCTTGGAGGTCTGGTCATACTGCCCTAAAAGGAGATAATAATAATCCTTTGGGGTCAATTCATCGTCGCGGACATTGTTTTTGATCTGGTACTCACGCGCGTATTCCAGACTAACGGGCGCATCGTAATACCTTGCCAAATCCTTGGCCAGAGTGGTCTTCCCATTGCTAGCACTTCCCATAATCAAGACTTTCTTGGTAAACTGACGACGGAAGGGTTGTGCGATGTATTTCCAATATTTGCTTGGATTTTCTCGAATCATAGTCGCTGAGATACCAAACTTTCTTTCTTGCAAGACAGTGCCAAATCCACGTTTAGCTAGCTCCTGCTGGTATTCTTCTTCTCCCACAAAGAAAGTCAGTTCTTGCTTGGTTTCATCATAGGAAATCTCCGCTAACATCTGATCCAACCACTCCTGCCAGCCCATAGGGTAACGGGGAAGGTTGGTCTCATCCAGCTTGCAGACAGAGGTCAATTCGTCATCACGAAAAGCCTCTCGGATATAGCGAAATCGTTTTTGAAGACTTAAACCTACCTGCTCCCCTCGGTCTCCCTCGTAGCCTGAAACGACTACCCAGACCTGGTCACACTGACGCTTGGCTCGCTGGATTAGATCGATATGCCCTTGATGGAGAGGGGCAAAGGTCCCAAATACCACTGCTGTTTTCTTTTTCATAAATGTTTTACCTTTTTATATTTTTTGATATTTTTATTTTCTATGTTTTTATTATATACTATATTTTTGTTTTGTCAATAGTTTTTTATCATTTTTTATAAAAAAGTAGCAAAAAAGAATCAGGATCACTCCTGACTCTCCTTTTTTAAGCAATATCAAATTTTAATTGACCAGCTTTGACACCAATCTTGAGAGTCTTGCCTGCCACCAGCTCTCCCTTGAGAAGAAGTTCTGCCAACTTGTCTTCCACTTCTGTTTGCAGGGTTCTGCGAAGTGGACGAGCTCCCATTTCTGGATTGTAACCGTGACTAGCTAGCAACTTCAGTGCCGAAGCTTGCAGTTTCAAGTCGATACCCTTCTCTGCCAGGCTAGCAATCAATGGTTTCACCATAATCTTGACAATTTCCTGCATGTGTTCGCTATCTAAGCTATGGAAGACCACCTTTTCATCAATACGGTTGATAAACTCTGGTCGATAAGCTTTTTTCAACTCTTCAAAGATTCGTTTTTCCATATTTTCCTGGTCAAAACGAATGTCCTTGGCCCCAAAGCCGACCGTCTTGTCATCACGAAGAGCCGTCGCACCAAGGTTTGACGTCATGATGATAATGGTATTTGAAAAGTCCACCTTGCGTCCCTTGCTATCTGTCAAGACACCGTCGTCCAGAACCTGCAAGAGGACATTAAAGATGTCTGGGTGGGCCTTTTCTACCTCGTCAAAGAGGAGCACAGAGTAAGGTTTGTTGCGAACCTTCTCGGTCAACTCCCCACCTTCTTCGTAGCCTACATAGCCCGGAGGAGCTCCATTGAGACGGCTAGCTGCGAATTTCTCCATATATTCACTCATATCAAAGCGGATAAGGGCTGATTCGTCATCAAAGAGAACTTCTGCCAGAGCCTTTGCCAATTCGGTCTTACCGACACCTGTAGGCCCTAGGAACATAAAGGAACCAATCGGACGCTTGTGACTGCGAATGCCTGACTGGTTGCGGCGAATCGCTCGGCTAATGCTTGAAACAGCTTGATCTTGACCGATGACACGTTTGTGGAGTTCTGCTTCCAAGTTCAGATATTTCTTAGCATCAGTCTGAGTCAGTTTTTGGACTGGAATCCCTGACAAGCGACTCAAGGTGGTCAAAATATCAGACTCTGTCACCAAGTCTTTGTAGACAGGGACTTCCTGCTCTTTTGCGATTAGCTGGGCAGCTTGTTTCCACTTGCCATCCATCAAGGCCTTGTCAGCTGGACTCAAGTCGGATTCGTCTGCTTTCACATGCTTGGATTTGTTTTGCACTGTTGCTGCCGCTTCATCCAATAGATCGATGGCAGAGTCTGGTAAGTGACGACTAGTCAAGTAACGATGCGCCATCTTGACAGCCGTTTCAACGCCTTCATCTGTAATTTGCACACGGTGATGCTTCTCATAGGTCGCCTTCAAGCCTTGCAAAATAGTCATACTGTCAGCTAGACTTGGCTCTTCAATCGTCACTTTTGCAAAACGACGAGAAAGAGCTGCGTCTTTTTCGATGTGTTTTTGGTATTCTTCCTGAGTGGTTGCACCAACTGTTCTCAGAGTTCCGCGAGCCAAGGCTGGTTTCAAGATATTAGCCGCATCCAGAGTCGAGTCAATACCGCTACCAGAACCCATGATGGTGTGGAGTTCATCGATAAAGAGGATCACTTTGCCATCTTCCTCGATGTCCTTGATGATATTGTTCATGCGCTCTTCAAAATCCCCACGGAAACGTGTTCCCGCAACGACATTCATCAAATCAAGCTCTAGAACACGCATCTTTGCCATTTCCGCAGGCACATCCCCACTAGCAATACGCTGGGCAAGTCCAAGTGCTAGAGCTGTTTTCCCGACACCAGCATCACCAACCAAGACCGGATTGTTCTTGGTCTTTCGACTCAAAATCTGAATCATACGTGAGATTTCCTTGTCACGACCGATAACTGGCTCTAACTTGCCAGAGCGCGCTTGCTCCGTTAGATCATGTGTGTAGTCCTCTAGACCACCACTTGGATTCTGAGGCATGCCCATCATATTGGCCATGGAATTTTGCTTGTCTGCTACCGTGCGATGGCGTTGACGCAAAGCCTTAAGGTCTTCTCTTGTCCAACCTGCACGTTCCTCTAAATTGCGACGAAGAGCAGCAATTCTGACCTGATCTTTCTGGTCTTCATAAGAAAAACCTGCTCTCTCCAAGATGCGAGTTGCCAAGGCATTGCCATCATGCAAAATCGCATAGAGGACATGCTCTGTACCTAGCACCTTTGCATGGACCACTGAGGCCACATACTCTGCTTCTGCAAAGAGAACCTCCAAACGATGGGAAAAAGGCAATTCCGTAAAGGTTTCGTCTTGGCTATAGTCCGTTTCAGTCAGTTCCAACGCAACCTCTTCTAAACGGTCCATTTCATAAGGATAATCATTTAGAGTTGCACCTGCCACACTGTAACTGTGATTGGACATGGCAATCAATAAATGCCAAGACTCTAGGTAACGGGCTCCAAAATGGCTCGCAACCATGTAGGCACTCTCGATACATTCATTCAATGCTTTTGAATAGTTCATCTTACTTCTCTTTTCTATCTACCTCTTGTAATAGCTGTCGGAGCATATTGGCACGGACAACTGAAGATTCTTCCCCTAGGACACGATCCGTTGCCACAGATGCCAGCAAGGTCATCTCCTGCTTGGTCATCAAGTCCTGCTCCACCAAAAGCTGGAGAATATCCTCATAAATCTCCTGACTAACTCGCTCACCAATCGAGTAAAGCAAATCGCGGAGCATCTCATGATGACTGGAAAACTCAATACGCCCTATGCGAATGTAGCCTCCACCACCACGCTTGCTCTCAACTAAGTAACCTCTGCTTTCTGTAAAACGAGTCTTGATGACATAGTTGATCTGACTCGGTACAACCTGGAAGGTATCTGCTAACTGGCTCCGTTGCAATTCCACGATACCAGACTGGTCTAAAATCGCCTTGATATAGGCTTCGATATGATCTGATGTATTTTTAAATCTCATAGTAAATCAAACTCCTTCTTTGAACCTTGACTATCTTTGACTATTATACCGAAATTTTTGATTTTTTTAAAGGAAAAGGAAGCAAGTTGTGCAGATTTATTATAAACTATCAAAAACAAAAAGATGGGACCGTAAAACGGTCACCATCATTTTGCTTTATTCAAAGTTAAGATTAGTCAACTTTTTTAGCACGGTATACAAGTCCTGCCAAAGCTGCAAGAACTAGACCAAGAATAGTAGAGAATGCTGTAAAGTCTGCTCCACCAGTGTTTGGCAAATCTCCCTTAGGCTGTTCACCCTTAGGATCTTCCTTAGGTTCTTCTTTTTTCGGTTCAGTATACGTGTTAGTGATTGTTGGGTTGTTACCTTCAACTGTTGTTACAAGTTGACCCGCACCATTATCTGTCACTGTTACTGTCACTTTGTAAGAATTCTCATCATATTTGATATTCTCATCGTCACCTTTTACTTCAGTAATAGTGTAAGTGTAGACACCTGCTTTTGCGAAATCAATTGCTGTGAAAGTAACAGTACCGTCTGCAGCGTTTGTAGCTGTCTCAACGACTTTGTCACCTTCTTTAAGTTCAAACTTAAATTGACCTTTTACAAGCTCTTTATCACCTTTCAAGACTTTCTTAGCGGTAAAGGGTACTTTTGTTGAAGATGCAACATAAGTATTTGTGAAGGTTGGGTTGTTGTCAGTTACAGTCGCAACAAGTTGGCCTGCACCGTTGTCATCAACTTTAACAGTCACTTTATGTGTAGCAGTGTCATATGTCACACCTGCTTCGCTACCTGCTTTTTCTGAGATAGTGTAAGTGTGGCTACCTGCTTCTTTGTATTCGATACCTTCGAAAGCAACAGTTCCGTCTGCAGCATTTTTAGCTGTTCCGATTACTTTGTCACCTTCTTTAAGTTCAAACTCATATTTGCCTGCTTCAAGGGCTTTACCTTCTAAGACTTTCTTAGCTGTAATATTTACAGTTGTTGAAGCAGCTTTATAAGTGTTGGTGAAGGTTGGGTTGTTGTCAGTTACAGTCGCAACAAGTTGGCCTTGACCGTTATCTGTAACTGCTACCTTAACTTCGTGTTTAGCAGTGTCGTATGTCACACCTTTTTCACTACCTGCTTTTTCAGAGATAGTGTAAGTGTGAGGGCCTGCTGCTGCGTACTTGATATCTTCGAAAGTAACAGTACCGTCTGCAGCATTCTTAGCTGTCGCAACGACTTTGTCACCTTCTTTAAGTTCGAATTCGTATTTGTCAGCTTCTAGAGCTTTACCTTCCAAGACTTTAGTAGCTGTGATAGTAGCTGTTGTTGTAGTTGCTTTATAAGTGTTGGTGAAGGTTGGGTTGTTACCTGTAACAGTAGCAACAAGTTGGCCTTGACCATTATCTGTAACGTTTACTGTCACTTCATGTGTAGCAGTGTCGTATGTCACACCTGCTTCGCTACCTGCTTTTTCAGTAATTGTGTAAGTGTGAGGGCCTGCAGCATCATAGCTGATTGCTGGGAAAGTAACAGTACCGTCTGCTGCGTTTTTAGCTGTCGCAACGACTTTGTCACCTTCTTTAAGTTCAAACTCATATTTACCAGCTTCTAGAGCTTTACCATTCAAGACTTTCTTAGCTGTGATCGTTGCACTTGTTGTAGCTGCTTTATAAGTGTTGGTGAAGGTTGGGTTATTGTCAGTTACAGTCGCAACAAGTTGGCCTTGACCGTTATCTGTAACTGCTACCTTAACTTCGTGTTTAGCAGTGTCGTATGTCACACCTTTTTCACTACCTGCTTTTTCAGAGATAGTGTAAGTGTGAGGGCCTGCTGCTGCGTACTTGATATCTTCGAAAGTAACAGTACCGTCTGCAGCATTCTTAGCTGTCGCAACGACTTTGTCACCTTCTTTAAGTTCGAATTCGTATTTGTCAGCTTCTAGAGCTTTACCTTCCAAGACTTTAGTAGCTGTGATAGTAGCTGTTGTTGTAGTTGCTTTATAAGTGTTGGTGAAGGTTGGGTTGTTACCTGTAACAGTAGCAACAAGTTGGCCTTGACCGTTATCTGTAACGTTTACTGTCACTTTATGTGTAGCAGTATCGTATGTCACACCTTTTTCGCTACCTGCTTTTTCAGTGATAGTGTAAGTGTAGTCACCTGCTGTTGCGAACTCAATTTCTTTGAAAGTAACAGTTCCGTCTGCAGCGTTTTTAGCTGTCGCAACGACTTCTTCACCTTTTTTAAGTTCGAATTCGTATTTATCAGCTTCAAGAGCTTTACCGTTCAAGACTTTAGTAGCTGTGATAGTTTTTTTAGCTGGTTCAGCTTTATAAACGTTCGTGAAAGTAATGTTCTTTGTATCTGGTGTTGCAACAAGTTGACCTTGGCCGTTATCTTTAACGACTACTTTTACTTCATAAGCATTTGGATCGTATTCAACTCCAGCTACATCACCTGCTTTTTCAGAGATAGTGAATGTACGAGTTTCTTCTTTTGTGAACGTAAGTTCTGGGAATTGAATCTTACCGTTTGCATCGTTTGAAACAGTGTGGAGAACTTTTCCGTCTTCTTTCAACTCAAATTCAAATTGGCCAGCCTCAAGAGCTTTACCGTTCAAGACTTTCTTAGCTTCAAGTTGAAGTTTTGCTTCTTTAGCAGCGTATGTGTTTGTAAATTCTTTCTTAGAATCTTCAAATTTGACGCTCGCTAATTTTTCACCCAAAACATCTTCTACTGTTACAGTCGCTTTAAGGACGTTCGCATCATAAGTGTATCCAGGTTTGTTATCATTAACTTCTTTAATGGTATAGTTAAAAGTTCCTGCTTCTTTGTATTTGATTGCCTCGAACTTCACTTTACCATTCTCGTCATTTTTGACAGTTTGTAAAACATTACCTTTGTCATCTAGAAGTTGGAAACTAAATGCATCTTTTTCAAGAGTTTTACCTTCAAGTTTCTTGGTTACTTCTAGAGCAACCTCATCCGATTTGGCGCCTCCACCAATACCGTCTGTTGTGGTAATTGGTGCAAAACCTTCAAAATCAATTGGTTGAGCTTCCTCGTTTGTAGTTACCGACACGTTATTTAGTACACGTTTAGTAACTTGGTCAACTGGTTTAGTCAAACGAGTACGGTATAGGATGAACAAACCTTTATGATCAAGAGTTCCATCACCATTAGGTGTAATTGAGAAATGGTTCTTATCTGTTACTTGGACATGAGCACTATCCAATTTTGTTCTTCCGTAACCATTTTCCCAGTCTGGGAAGTAGTAACCAGTTATTTCACTTGCAAGAACTTGTCCATCAGGAATAGTGTCTTGGATATTTACACCAGTGTAAGATTTTGCATAGCGGTTAACACGGATACGCCAGTTTACATAGTTAGGATCGTCTGAGTCTTGAACTCCCCATTTAGTAAATCCAGTTGGGTCAACGTCTGGAACGATACGAGTCAAATGGTAAACTCCTGCACCAGGAATGTTGATTTCATATTCCTTATTCTTTTCAACATGGTCTGCCCATACTACAGTAAATGATGCAACAATTTGTTTGTTCTCATTAAACTTCTTAAAGTACTCTTCGTTTGTTACTGTAATCTTAGCAGTATTCGTTGCCTTCTCTGTTGTCAGTTTTGCAATCGTTTCACCGTTCGGAGCTTTCAAATCTGTACTAGAATCTACTTCGATTTTGAACTCATTTGGAACGTGATAAACCATGAAATCACCGTTATTCAGAGTTACATTGTCTGGGAATGCGTAAGTTGTTTTAAGATAGAACTTACCTTCTCCATATTTGGCATGATCGACTAATCGGTTCGTATTAATCGTCGGCTCTGTAGTCAAAGTGTACTCTGATTCAGTTTTTTCGGCAGCACTAACTACTCCATTAAGTCTTAGTGCAGGCAAAAAGACCGACACAACCAGTAGCAAGGCCATCAAGCCACGAAAGAGTTTACTAGTTCTCTTTTTCACCACATTATCCTCCTTATTGTCTATAATGGTTCAATTATATTATACAGGTCTATAACAGTATGTCAACTATAATGTGCTAATTTTTATATTAACTTATCAGATAGATGGATAAGTCAGCCAATCCCGCGTCCGCATAAGCTTTGAAACAATTAAATCCAAGCAGGGTTCTTTCTTGGACTTAATATATAATATTGTTCTAAGGATCTAAGTATTTAATCCCAATTCCGCTAAGATTTGACGTTTATAGGCAATTTTTTGGACTTCCTTGTCTTCGCTCTGGAACCAATCTAGTTTGACTTCCGAAACAATCTGCCCAGGCCGATTTTTTAGGATATAGATGCGGTCACTGAGATTGAGGGCTTCCTCAATACTATGTGTGATGATCAAGGTCGTCAGTTGCAACTGTTTGTGAATCTCCAGATACCAAGCGTGGAGTTCCATCTTTGTCATCTCATCTAAGGCGCTAAAAGCCTCATCCAAAAGAAAGAGCTTGTGCCCAAAAAGGTAGGTACGAAGTAAGGCCACACGCTGACGCATCCCACCACTGAGTTCGTGAGGATACTTGTCCCGTACAGCTGTCAACTGGAAGGTCGCAAGGATGTCATCCGCTCGAGCAATAGCCTCTGCCTTATCCACCTTTTGAATCAAGAGGGGCAGGATGATATTGCCAAGCACCGTCTTGTGCTCCAAAAGCAAATCCTTTTGCAACATATAACTCACGCGCCCCTTGGGATTTTCTTCACCGTCCAAGACAATTCGCCCTGACTGAACTTCTAAAATCCCAGCGATTAGGTTAAAGAGGGTGGTCTTTCCAACACCACTAGGTCCCAGGATAGAAACTACTTCACCTGAAGTCACCTGCAGGTTGATATCCTCTAAAATCTTTTCATCGCCATAGGCATAGCTTACGTGTTCTAGTCTAATTTCTGTCATTATTTTACAAATTCGTTAGTGAAGCCCTTGTCAGTCAAGTCTTCTTTAAGGATACCATTTTCTTTATCCCATTTGTAGAAGGCATTCCAGCGGTCAGCGTCAAATTGTCCCCATTTTTCCTTGTCGCTTGCGTATTCTTTTGACAAGTATTTTTGAGATTCGATGACAAAGTCACGTTTTTCCTTGAGTTCAGGCGCATTCTTAATCAAGATATCTGCAGCTTCTTCTGGGTGTTCCATAGCATATTGGTAGCCTTTTTTGATGGCTTGGATGACTTTACGAGCTTCTTCCTTGTTGTCTTTTAGATAGTCGTTGTTTGCGATGATAACTGGTGAGTAGTAGTCAAACTCTTTTACATAGTCTTTCAAGTACATGAAATTAGCGTCTACGCCTTGCGATTTGGCAAGAATACCATCCCAACCGTAGTAGATCCAAGCAGTGTCAAAAACACCATTGGCAATCGGTGTGATTGAGTTTGAGTCGTTGTTTGGTACTTTTTCGACCTTCTCAAAGTCTCCGCCTTGTGATTCTACCAAGGTTTTCAACATAGCAAGCTCCGTTGGGTCATTCCAGGTTCCGTATTTCTTCCCAACTAAGTCCTTTGGACTGCTGACATTGTCCGATTTACGTGAGATGATTCCAGATGTATTGTGCTCAACGATAGCTGCAACGGCAGTGATTCCTGCACCTTTTTCCAATTTCTTAGCCATGTAGTCTTGGAAATAGATAGCAAACGGCGCCTTGCCATTGATCACCAAGTCAGACGAGCTTTCTTCAGGTGGCAATTTCAAGTCAACATCCACTCCAGCTTCTTTGAAATAACCTTTTTCCTTGGCAACATACAGCCCTGTGTGGTTAGTATTTGGCGTCCAGTCTAGGATAAAGTCAATCTTTTTGAGTTCTGCTTCTTTGTTGTCCTTAGAAGCAGTTCCTTGGCCACAAGCCACCAGTACGACAGCTACAAGAGCTGTTACAAGCGTTAAAAACACTTTCCATGTTTTCTTCATTTTCATTTCCTCTTTTCTTTTTCTAAAACGCTCTATTTAAGTACGTTTCCATTTAATCACGTATTTTTCACTAATATCGACCAACTTCATACCGAGAAGGCTGATAATCGACACCAGAATAATAATGGCAAACATGGTATCATACTGAAACAGTTTTTTAGACTGAATCATGTAGACACCTAGTCCTTCAAAACCTCCCAGCCACTCCGACACCACGGTTGTGATAAAGGCGTAGGAGACACTGACCCTCAGACCTGCATAAAAGTAAGGCAGGCTGACCGGGATTTTAAAATGCCAAAGGATTTGCCAAGGCTTGGCCCGCATCAGACTAAACAAGGTCAGCATATCCTTGTCACAATGCCTAAATCCATCCAAAATACTAACGATGATAGGGAAGGTTGTCGTCAGGATAATCAAGACAATCTTGGGCAAAATTCCATAGCCTAGCCACAAGACCAGGATAGGGGCTATGGCAATAGTCGGAATGGTCTGAACAACCACCATCATAGGGTAAATCAGGTCATTGAGCCAAGTCAAACTATCCATAAGTACAGCCATGAGACAGGCAATCAAGACTCCCAAGACTAGACCTAGCAAAGCCACTCTCAAGGTCGCCCAGCTATGGTGCCAGAGAAATTCTCTGTCACGAACAAAGGACTGGAGAATTTCAAAAGGGGTTGGCAGGATAAACTTGGGTAAAAGTTTGAATATTCCTGCTAACTGCCAGATTGACAAGACTCCTAGAAAACCCAATAGACTAATGTGTCGTCTCAGTATACTTTTCAAGTTTCTCATCGATGCTTAAAATCTCTCCTACATTTATTTTGACATTGGCAAAGACATTATCTGCCTCCTGCCCAGCCACTTCAAGCGCTTCTTTGAGAATGCGCATAAGCTCATCAAACTCCCCTTCCAAAACCGTTTCAAATGGTGTCACCACCATGGTCATGGACTGCGCCTGCAGATAAGCAATAACCTGATCGATAATAGCAATTCGATTAATCCCCTGTGATAGGGGCAAGACTTGCAAGGCAATGCTTGCTTTCATAAAAACCTCCTTTTCTCAGGTTTCCCTTTGACAAAAAGAAAACCTCTTCCATATATGGAAAAGGTGCAGAATTCGGCTAAGTATCGTTCCCTACGCTGGCATTACCCAGATCAGGTGCGGTCGAAGTTTAACACTTCCTCTCAGACTGTACACAGACTCCCATATCTTATATGGTCATATAGTAACGCAAATACTAGGAAAAGTCAAGGAAACTGCTTACAGAAAATCTTGAAAAAGAGTTTGAAGGCAAATGCTTCAAACTCTTTCATAACTTTCTTATTTAGCCTCGTACCAGGTTGCCCCTTCATTTTCATCTGCAATAAGGGGAACACTGAGTTGGATGGCTTCTTCCATGGTTTGTTTCACCAACTTTTTCATCTCTGCTAGTTCAGATTTCGGAACCTCGAGGACGATTTCATCATGCACTTGCAACAGCATCTTGGTCTGATAGCCACCTTCAACTAGAGCTTTGTCTAGCTGGATCATAGCAATCTTGAGGATATCTGCTGCCGAGCCCTGGATAGGAGAGTTAATGGCTGTACGCTCTGCAAAACCACGAATGTTGAAGTTGCGCGAATTAATATCTGGCAACTCACGACGACGCTTGAAGAGAGTCTCTACATAGCCCTTATCACGCGCCTCACGCACCACTTCATCCATGTAGTTTTTAATACCTGGGAAGCGTTCAAAATAGGTATCGATGTAGGCTTTAGCCTCTTTACGGCTGATGCCCAGATTATTAGACAAACCAAAGTCGGAAATCCCGTAAACCACTCCAAAGTTTACCGCCTTGGCATTACGACGGTCGTTTGGAGTCACATCCTCAGGACGTTCAATTCCAAAGACCCGCATGGCCGTCGAGGTATGGATATCTGCCCCCTCTTGAAAGGCCTTAATCAAGTGCTCATCCTTAGAGATATGCGCCAAAACGCGCAATTCAATCTGTGAATAATCCGAGCTGAGCAGCACGCTATCCTCCCATTCAGGTACAAAAGCCTTACGAATGAGGCGACCTTGTTCCAAACGAACAGGAATATTTTGCAAGTTTGGATCTACACTAGACAGACGTCCGGTCTGAGTCAAATCTTGCACATAGCGCGTGTGGATCTTGCCATCATCCAAAATCCAGTCTTGCAAACCAATCACATAGGTAGATTGAATCTTGGCAATCTGACGGTAATCTAGGATTTTTTTAACAATCGGAGCAATAGGAGCTAGTCGCTCTAGCACATCCACGGCTGTCGAGTAACCTGTTTTGGTTTTCTTAGTGTATTCTAGAGGAAGACCCAGTTTTTCAAAGAGAAGCACGCCCAACTGCTTAGGGGAGTTGATATTAAACTCCTCACCAGCTAGCTCATAAATCTCTTGAGTGAGTTGCTCAATGACGACCTCATTTTCAGCCTGCATCTCAAGCAGGGTTTCTTTTTTGACCTTGATCCCAGCAATTTCCATCTTGGCAAGGACAAAAGCCAGAGGTTGCTCCATGTCATAGAGAAGGTCTAATTGCCCATGTTCACTGAGTTTTTCAAGTAAAACCGGCTCAGTCTCAATCAATACAGCAACCTTGCGAGCCAAGTGCTCCAAGAATTTCTCTCTCTCAGGGATGGCTTTCTTGACACCCTTACCGTAGAAAGTCTCATCATCAGCCAGATAAGTCTGGCCGTAGAGACTCGCAATGGTTGAAATTTCATTGTTCTCGACTGTTGAGAGGAGGTATTTGGCCAAACGACTGTCAAAAGCAGGTGCCTGGAGATTCAAGCCCAAGCGATTTAAAAGAACCTTCGCTTTCTTAAAGTCATACACTTTCAGAGGTGTTTTTTCTAGAAAATCCTTGAGAATCGGCTCCTGCAAGAGCTCAAGTTTATCTGTAGTGTAAAGTTTATCCCCACAGGACCAGGCAAAACCAACCAAATCATCTGTATGGTAATTTTCACCAAAGAGTTCAAAGTGGAAGATAGAGTCGGCACTCAGCATGTCTTGACTGACTTGGTCAACAATAGTGAAATCCAAGCTCTCAGGCGCATCCTTCGACGAAACATTTAGAGCTTGTTTGAGCTGTTTGAAGCCCATCTCATCGTAGAATTTCCCGAGATTTTCCACATTTGGGCCATTATAGACCAAATCATCAAGACCAATCTCAATCGGTGCCTGAGTCTCAATAGTCGCCAAGGTTTTAGACAAAAAGGCTTGTTCCTTGTCATTGATGAGATTTTCCTTCATCTTAGAAGCCTTCATCCCATCGATATTTTCATAAATACCCTCGAGCGAACCATGTTCCAGCAAGAGTTTGATACCCGTCTTTTCACCGATTTTAGTGACACCAGGGATATTATCAGACTTATCCCCCATGAGGGCCTTAAGATCAATGAACTGAGCTGGTGTGAGGCCCATCTTTTCCATGAGATAGTCCGGCGTAAAGGCCTCAAACTCAGCCACACCTTTTTTGGAAATCTCGACCACCGTATGCTCATCCGTCAACTGGATCAAGTCCTTGTCTCCGCTAACGATAGTCACATCAAAAGAATCCTTCTCAGCCAAACGACCTAGAGTCCCGATGATATCATCGGCTTCATACTGGGCCAACTCATAATGGCGAATCCCAAGATGATCTAACAACTCACGAATGAAGGGAAATTGCTCACGAAACTCATCTGGAGTTTTAGCACGGCCACCCTTGTAGTCTGCATACATCTCTGTTCGGAAAGTCGTCTTACCTGCATCAAAGGCAACCAAAACATGACTGGGCTCAACCCGCTCTAAGACATGATTCAACATGAGTTGAAAGCCATAGATTGCATTGGTATGAAGGCCATTAGCATTTTTAAAACGATCCAACTGCTGATAAAGCGCAAAAAAAGCTCGAAAAGCAACTGAAGATCCATCAATTAATAATAATTTTTTCTTGTCCATACACCCATTATAAAGGAAAGCAAGGAAAAATACCATCGGAAAGAGCTGAAAAACATGGACTTGTCCCTATTTCACCATAAAAAAGAAAAGGACCATTCAAATCCTTTTCTTTTATTGATTTCATGCGATTTATTTATTAAATTTTCTCTTTGCAAATGGTAGCAAACCAAGAAGGAGACCAACAAATCCTAGCGATGCAACTGCTGAAGCATCTTGGCTTCCCGTATTTGGAAGGAATTGTTCATCTGTTGCTGCAGGCGCTTTGTAGGTACGATCTTGTTTCGTTCCGAGAGTAGGATTTGTAGCCAAAGGAGCTACACTGCCAGTATATTCTGGAACTTCGTTTACTGCAGGTTCAATCTTTTCAGCATAGGCTGGAATAGTAGCCACTGCCGGAGCACCACTTTCGCCATAAACTGGAACATTTGCTAGGGCTGGGGAACCACTTTCTCCATAAACTGGAACATTCGCTACTGCCGGAGCACCACTTTCGCCATAAACTGGGACATTCGCTACTGCTGGAGCACCGCTTTCTCCATAAACTGGAACATTCGCTACTGCTGGAGCACCGCTTTCTGCATAGGCTGGAACACTCGCTACTGCCGGAGCACCACTTTCTCCATAAGCTGGAACATTCGCTACTGCTGGAGCGCCACTTTCTGCATAAGGCAGAGCATTGTTTACTATTGGGGCACCGCTTTCTCCGTAAGCTGGAACGTTCGCTACGACTGGAGCGCCACTTTCTGCATAGGCTGGGAGTTCATTTACAGCAGCTTCTACCGCGTTTGCACCTTTATTGTATTCTGGCAACTCTGCAGTTGCAGCTTCTACCGCGTTCGCCCCACCTTTAAAGTCTTCAATTTCGAGAACAGCCGACATGACACTACTTAGAGTCTTAATAGCATCCTCATAGTCTGCTAAAGTTTGTTGCAAGTCTTTGACTTGACTATTCTTGTCACCAGAGACTTGTAAACTTGATAATTGCACTTTAATCTTAGCAACTTGCTCTTCTAATTTACTTAGCTCAAGTTTTTTCGCATTACTATTTTCTTCCGCCGCTTCCTTATCTGCCGCTGCGAGTTTAGCTTGGTCTTGGCTTGAAAAATCTTCTTGATTCATCTCTTCTGCTGGTGTCACCTGATCGCTGTCTTCTGCCAAGAAATCATCTAACAAATCTGACGCTTCGATATCGCCTTCTTCGATAGCTTTCAAGATAGCATCCTTACCAATCACTTCCTTAGCTGCCATAATCGCTGCTTCCTTATCAGTGATAGTGGCATCCTTGTTGATGTCATCGATAGTTGATTTTTCGATTTTTTCTAGGGTAGCGATTAAATCTGAGCGAACTTTTGCTGCTTCTTCCGCCGCTTCCTTGTCCGCTGCAGCGAGTTTAGCTTGGTCTTGGCTTGAGAAATCTTCTTGGCTCATCGCTTCGGCCGGTGTCACCTGATCGCTGTCTTCTGCCAAGAAATCATCTAACAAGTCAGATGCTTCAATATCTCCATCTTCGATAGCTTTCAAGATGCCGTCCTTGCCAATCACTTCTTTAGCCGCCTTAATCGCTGCTTCCTTATCAGTGATAGTGGCATCCTTGGTGATGTCGTCGATGGTTGATTTTTCAATACCTTCAAGCGTTGAAAGCAATTCTGAGCGAACTTTAGTTGCCTCTTCCGCTGCTTCCTTATCTGCTGCAGCAAGTTTGGCTTGGTCTTGGCTTGAAAGTTGAGATTGAGTTTTTGATTCGGCCGGTGTTACTTGTTCACTGTCTTCTGCCAAGAAATCTGCCAATAAGTCTGAGGCATCAATGTCGCCTTCTTCGATAGCTTTCAAGATGGCATCCTTGCCAATCACTTCTTTAGCCGCCTTAATCGCCGCTTCCTTATCAGTGATAGTGGCATCCTTGTTGATGTCATCGATGGTTGATTTTTCGATACCTTCAAGCGTTGAAAGCAATTCGCTGTGAGCTTTTTCTTCCGCAGCTTGCTTAGCTTCTTCCTCTTTCTTGGCTTCCTCAGCTGCTTCCTTGTCCGCTGCAGTTAGCTTGGCTTGGTCTTGAGTTGAGAAATCTTCTTGGCTCATCGCTTCGGCTGGTGTCACCTGATCGCTGTCTTCTGCCAATAAATCATCTAACAAGTCAGACGCTTCAATATCTCCATCTTCGATAGCTTTCAAGATGCCGTCCTTGCCAATCACTTCTTTAGCTGCCTTAATCGCTGCTTCCTTATCAGTAATAGTAGCATCTTTGTTAATGTCGTCGATGGTTGATTTTTCGATTTTTTCTAAGGTAGCGATTAAATCTGAGCGAACTTTGGCTGCCTCTTCCGCCGCTTCCTTGTCCGCTGCAGCCAGTTTAGCTTGGTCTTGACTTGAGAAATCTTCTTGGCTCGTCGCTTTGGCTGGTGTTACTTGATCACTGTCTTCTGCCAAGAAATCATCTAACAAGTCGGACGCTTCGATGTCACCTTCTTCGATGGCTTTCAGGATAGCATCCTTGCCAATCACTTCTTTAGCTGCCTTAATAGCTGCTTCCTTATCAGTGATAGTGGCATCCTTGTTGATGTCGTCGATGGTTGATTTTTCAATTTTTTCTAGTGTAGCGATTAAATCTGAGCGAACTTTAGCTGCATCAACCTGAGCCTCTTTATCAGCTTCGTCTAACTTAGCTTGGTCTTCATCTGTGAATTCTGATACAGGTTCAGCTACTGTTTTGTGCTCGCTCGTATCTGCTGGCCAGTCTACAATAACATCCCCAATCTCCAAATTCTCATCTGCGATAGCCTTCAAAAGATCTTCTTTACCAATCTCTTCTTTGGCTTCTTTGATAGCCGCTTCTTTATTGGTGATTGAAGCGTCTTTTTTAATATCTTCAATTACAGCATTTTCAAGAGATTCT
The DNA here is from genome assembly GCF_023110055.1 of Streptococcus oralis. Classification (GTDB taxonomy): domain Bacteria; phylum Bacillota; class Bacilli; order Lactobacillales; family Streptococcaceae; genus Streptococcus; species Streptococcus oralis_BY. The sequence goes on from NZ_JALDVG010000001.1 coordinate 1,484,156, forward strand.
AGGGCTTGAACCAGGGCATCAGTCGCTTGAGAAACTTGTTCTTTGGCATCTTTTTCAGCCTGGTCTAATAGAGCCTTCTCCTCAGTAGATAATTTTTTATTAGTTTGAACTTCAGGACCTGTTACCACTGCTTTATCTTCTGCACCTTCTGGCAATTCAGCGATGATATTATCTAAGCTAAGCTCTCCAGACTCAAGAGTATCTGAAATATACATCTTACCGATATATTCCTTCACAGCTTCAGCTGCATCCTCTTTGTCCTCAATCGCTTCCTTATCCTTAATATCACTAATAGCCTGTTCCTCAAGTTCATCCAAAGCCTTCATCAACTCTTCTTTGGTCATTTTAGCTGGATTTGTCGCACCAGGATTAGCTGGACTAGCGTTTTCTGATCCCTTTTCAGTTTGAGCACCGCTCTCCCCTTCTGTTCCAGCTTGTGGTTGTGCAGGAGCAACTGCCTGCTCTTCTGCTTTCCCTTCATCTGCCTTAACTACTGAAGGCTGTGAAACGAGTACACTAGCACCCAATACAGCTGCACTTGCTAAACTTGTTAAAATAACTTTCTTCTTGTCCATTAGACAAAGCCCCTTTTATAGTTTTTAATGTTATTATATTATACTATTCAAAGAACGTCAACTAATTCGATATCCATTTTAAAATTTTATCAACAAGAAGAAAGCTTGTATAATGTTTAAGAAACACTTCCTATTCTTACCCCATCACTGTCTAGTCTGTAGCCATCAATAATCGTATTAACAGCTAAGGCTCCCGAAGCATCAACATAGTAATGTTTCCCCGAGACTTGGAACCATTGACTAGCTTTCATCCGACCAGATTCCTCTAAGTAATACCAAGTTCCCTTGTCTTTAAGCCATCCCGTCTGCATCTCACCCGAAGCCTTCAGGTAATACCAGTAAGAGCCATCCTTAATCCAGCCAGTTGACATGGCCCCATTTTCTTTTAAATGATACCAATTGTCGTTAACTTTTTTCCATCCTGTCGCCAGCTTACCATTCTCTCGGTAATACCAACTCCCTTCTTCTTTTTTCCAGCCTTTCACTGTATTGCTTAACTCTGCATACTGCACATATCTTCTAGAACCGCTATAAGACAAATAACCGAGCCACTTATATCCATCCTTTTCAATAACCTGGTCATAGCTTACACTCTCACCAGCATAATAGTAGTCAATAACCTGTCCTGTACTTGACGGTTGGTCCATAATAGGCGATTTCCCCGTGAATACTATTGTCCCACTAGACGGAAGCTCTGAGTTATGAGAACCCTCACTCACACTATGGTTAGCGGATAAATCCCTGAAATGAATAAAACCTGTCATCGAACTAGCCTTGACTTTTCGACGGTTATACTTTTCTCGAACCCCATAGTTATACTCTTCGATTTCAATCGTATCCCCCGACACATTTGATACCCAGGCCACGTGCCCATAATAACCTTCTGTCGACCAAGCAATAGCCCCAACTTCTGGCTTAGTATCCACACGGTAGCCTTCTCGCCTTGCACGATGTCCCCATTCATTTGCATTTCCATAGGCAGGAGGAATCTCAAAGCCATTTACACTACTCAAACGAAAGGCCGCAAAAGAGGTACACTGGCGAGAATACATCCGCCACTGATCGATTTCAACACTACCATTTTTGTAGTGAAGCGGATAGTCATCTCCACGCGCTACACTATCGGCCTGAACCGATTCTCCACCAAACAAAAAGGTACTCGTAACAAACAAAGTAGCCAGCCCTACACCCAACTGAGTATATCCACTCTTCTTAACTCCTGATTTAAAAAACGTCATTCATTCTCCTTAATAATATATATTTCCGAGGTTACCCTCGTTTATACTATTCGGGAGAAAAAGAAAAAAGTGAGCAAAGCTCACTTCATTTTAGGATTCTTAGTCTAGATAGCGAATCAAGTTCTTTTCTGTCAAGATATCTGAGTAGGTGAAGGATTCAACGTAGACATTGGCTTGTTTGTCTCCTTCAACATCCCCAAATTCAACGATAAATAGAGATGGATACACCTCAATTAGCTTACCCAATCTATTTTTTTGGCGCTTACGGCCATTCTCCAAAGTCATTTCAACGACTTGTCCCTCATGCGCCTTGATCTCTTCTTTGATTTTTTTCATCTTGGCTACATCTGTAAATGCATCTGACATCTTATGCCTCCCTCTTTGAGATACTTGAAAATTTATTGTATTCTTTTTGGAAAATCAATTCCACCGTTCCACGAGCTCCACTACGGTTTTTCTCGATGATAACCTCAACCTTGTTATTTAGAATTCCTTCCTCTTCTTCACCCGCACGATCGTAGTAGTCGTCACGGTATAGAAAGGCTACGATATCCGCATCCTGCTCGATAGAACCCGATTCACGAATATCAGACAAGACTGGTCTCTTATCCTGACGCTGTTCCACTCCACGAGATAACTGACTGAGAGCAATGACTGGAACCTTCAATTCCTTAGCTAGAATTTTCAACTGACGAGAAATTTCAGAGACTTCTTGTTGGCGGTTCTCACGACCAGTACCTGTGATAAGCTGTAGGTAGTCGATCAAAATCAAGCCTAGATTGCCTGTTTCTTGAGCCAGTTTACGTGAACGCGAACGAATTTCCGTGATCCGAATCCCTGGCGTATCATCAATATAGATACTCGCGTTGGCTAGATTCCCTTGAGCAATGGTATATTTTTGCCATTCCTCATCAGTCAATTGACCTGTACGGATAGAATGGGACTCCACCAAACCTTCAGCAGCCAACATACGGTCTACTAGACTTTCCGCACCCATTTCCAGCGAAAAGATAGCAACCGTCTTGTCCAACTTAGTCCCGATGTTCTGAGCAATGTTCAAAGCAAAGGCCGTCTTACCAACCGCTGGACGAGCCGCTAGTATAATTAGTTCCTCCTCATGGAGACCTGTCGTCATATGGTCCAAATCACGGTAGCCCGTTGCAATACCAGTGATATCCGTTGTTTGTTGTGACCGAACTTCTAGGTTCCCAAAGTTGATATTTAAAATATCTCGGATGTTCTTGAATCCACTACGATTGGCGTTTTCGCTAACATCAATGAGTCCCTTTTCAGCCTGAGCGATGATTTCATCTGCAGGCTTAGAAGCCTCATAAGCTTGGTTGACAGACTCTGTCAACTTGGAAATCAAGCGACGTAGCATAGCCTTTTCCGCCACAATTTTAGCATAATATTCCGCATTAGCTGAAGTTGGTACAGAGTTAACAATTTCAACAAGATAGGACAAGCCACCAATATTTTGGAGATCGCCTTGGCTATCCAAAATCGTCCGAACTGTAGTCGCATCAATTGCTTCTCCACGATCCGACAAGTCTACCATCGCTTGGAAAATCAACCGATGAGCATACTTAAAGAAGTCACGAGAATCAATGTATTCTCGGACAAAAACGAGCTTACTCTCATCTATAAAAATAGCCCCCAGAACAGATTGTTCTGCCAAAATATCCTGAGGTTGAACTCGCAGTTCCTCTACTTCTGCCATCCGACTTTCCTTCCTTTTACAATCTTGTCAAGAAGTTGTAAACTTAACCTTCTTTTACACGAAGATTGATGAGACTTGTAACATCTTGATAGATCTTCACTGGTACATCAATCAAACCTACTGCTCGAATTGGTGCTTGCACTTGAATATTGCGTTTGTCAATCTTGATACCAAACTGCTTTTGCAATTCTTCTGCAATTTTCTTGTTAGTGATGGAACCAAATGTACGGCCATCTGGTCCAACCTTTTCAACAAACTCTACAACTGTTTCTTCTGCCTCAAGCTTAGCCTTGATGGCTTTTGCTTCAGCAATCATTTCAGCATGAGCCTTTTCTTCTGATTTTTGTTTTCCACGCAACTCACCCACTGCTTGAGCAGTTGCTTCCTTGGCCAAATTCTTTTTAATCAGGAAGTTTTGAGCGTAGCCAGTTGGTACTTCCTTAATTTCGCCTTTCTTCCCTTTTCCTTTAACATCTGCTAAAAAGATTACTTTCATTCTTCTTTCTCCTTTTCCTTTAGTTCTTCCAAGATTAGTTGAGTCAATTTTTCTCCTGCATCCGACAAACTCATATCCTCGATTTGCGCGGCAGCTAGATTAAAGTGACCACCGCCACCCAACTCTTCCATAATGCGTTGCACATTGATTTTACTACGACTTCGAGCCGAGATAGAGATAAATCCTTGTGTATTTTTTGCCAGAACGAAACTAGCCTCAATACCTGACATAGCTAGCATAGCATCGGCAGCCTTACTGATAACAACTGTGTCATAAGACATTGAGTCCTTAGCTTGGGCAATCAAGATATCTGAACCTAACTTACGACCTTGTAAAATAAGTTCATTTACCTCACGGTATTCTTCAAAATCTGTCGCAGCAATCTCCTGGATCGCAATGCTGTCGCTTCCACGTGTTCGAAGGTAGCTAGCCACATCAAAAGTTCGACTCGTTACTCGAGACGTAAAGTTTTTGGTATCCAGCATCATACCACCCATCAGTACACTGGCCTGCATACGACTTAAACGATTTTTCTTAGAATTTTGGAACTGAATCAATTCTGTGACCAACTCACTCGCACTACTTGCTCCACTTTCGATATAGGTGATGACTGCATTTTCTGGAAAATCCTGATCACGTCTATGATGGTCAATAACAATAGTTTGAGTGAACAAATCATAAAAATCTTTTGACAAGGTCAGAGCCGTCTTGGAATGATCCACCAGAATCAATAATGAACGGTTTGTAACTAGCTTCATCGCATCTGTAAGAGATAAGAGTTTCGTGATATCTTCCTTCTTCAAGAACTGAATAGCACGTTCGATATCTGCTGGCATATGGTCTGCATCGTAGACAGCATAACTGTTCTCAATAATATTACTTGCAAACAACTGCATACCAACAGCAGAGCCCAAAGCATCCATATCTAGATTTTTATGACCGACTACAAAAACTTGGTCAACACTTCGAATCTTATCAGAAATGGCTGTCATCATGGCTCTGGTACGTGTACGAGTACGTTTGATAGATGCAGCAGTTCCTCCACCAAAGTAGACAGGATTCTTGGTTTCGTTATTTTCCTTGACCACCACCTGGTCACCACCGCGAACTTCTGCTAAGTTCAAGTTGAGCAAGGCAATTTTCCCTATCTCTTCATGATTTCCATCACCATAAGAAAATCCCATACTTAAGGTTAGGGCCAGTTGCCTCTGTTTTGATTCTTCTCGGAAACTATCAATAACAGAGAATTTATCATTCATCAATTCCTCGAGTACTGTGTAATCTGTGAATAAATAAAAACGATCCATCCCCACACGGCGAGAAAACATAGCATACTTACTAGCAAATTCTGAAACAAAATTAGCTACAAAGCTATTGATATGGCTGATATCAGAGTCAGACGTCGCATCCTCCAAATCATCGTAATTATCCACTGAGATGACCCCAATGACTGGACGACTAGTTACCAATTCGACAGTCGCTTCGTACTCCCCAGAAACATCAAAGAAATACAAAACACCCGAAGCCTTGTCCATATGAACAGCATACCGTGTTTCGCCCAAGGTAGCATACGAACCAGGATTCCCAACAGAAGCCTTGATGATGGTTTGAATTAATTCAACATCAATTTCCCCTTCTTCATTCGTCAAAATCAGCTCAGCATAGGGATTAAACCATTCCACTTCGCCACTAGATAAGTCTAATTTCAGGACTCCCACCGGCATTTGATCAAGCAAAGTACTCAAGCTATTTTCAGCTTGATGATTTACGTATTGGATTTGTTCAATTTCGCTCTTTTCATACTGTTTTTTTTGCCAGACAAATAAAAGCAGATAAAGAAGTACAAATAAAAACAAGACACTGATTGTTACAACATTATTTTGTGAAAAAATAATCAGCAAAGTTAAGATTCCGAAAGTTGCAAGTCCTAGCAAGACTGCAGAAAACGGGATTAAATTATTTTTTTTCATTCTAAACCTCTTGCGCATTATTATATCACAAATGCCCTTAAAAAGCGACCCTTTAAAAGATGCAAGCCCTTCATTTCTCTAACTTCAGACACAAAAAGAGGAGGGAATCATCACCCTCCTACCCACGTGTTCAAATCATTAACACCTAACGTTCCACGATAAGGGCAGTCCCCATCCCTCCTCCGATACAGAGAGTTGCTAACCCAGTTTTAGCATCACGTTTCATCATCTCATGTACCAGCGTCACTAGGATACGGCAACCGGAAGCTCCAATTGGGTGACCAAGAGCAATGGCGCCACCATTGACATTGACAATATCTGTGTTAAAGCCAAGTGTTTTCCCAACCACACAAGCCTGGGCAGCAAAGGCTTCATTTGACTCAATCAAGTCGAGATCATCAACTGTCAAATTGCCTTTTTCAAGAGCCTTGCGAGTCGCATAAATCGGCCCACATCCCATCATCTTAGGGTCCAAACCTGCACTTGCATACGAACAAATGCGAGCAATCACTGAGAGTCCTAATTCTTCCGCTTTTTCAGCACTCATGACCAAGACAGCCGCTGCCCCGTCATTGATACCGGAAGCATTTCCCGCTGTGACAGAACCGTCTTTTTTGAAAACAGGATCTAGCTTAGACAAACTCTCTAAGCTAGCATCTTTTCTAGGATATTCATCTGTATCAAAAACGATCGGATCACCTTTGCGTTGAGGAATGACAACTGGCACAATCTCTTCTTTAAAGCGGCCAGATTCTATAGCCGCCACTGCACGTTTTTGTGACTCTAAAGCAAGAGCATCTTGTTCTTCTCGACTGATGCCATATTTTTCAGCCACATTCTCAGCTGTAATCCCCATATGGTATTCGTTAAAAGCATCAGACAAACCGTCCTTAATCATGGTATCTACCACTTTTGAATCGCCCATACGGCCGCCCCAACGGAAGCTTGGCATAACGTATGGCGCCTGACTCATGTTTTCTGCACCACCAGCTACGATAATATCTGCATCGCCACACTGAATTGCTTGAGCAGCCAACTGCACTGCCTTCAAACCGGAACCACAAACCTTGTTGATAGTAAAGGCTGGTGTAAATTCAGGGAGTCCTGCATGAATGCTCATTTGACGAGCTACGTTTTGACCTAAACCTGCGCCTAGTACATTCCCCATAATCACTTCATCTACTAGCTCTGGTTTGACATTGGCTTTTTCCAAAGCACTCTTAATAACCAACGCTCCCAAATCAACAGCTGAAACATTCTTCAAACTTCCTCCAAAGGAGCCTATTGGAGTTCGCACTGCTGAAACAATCACCACGTCTTTCATAACTGTCCCCATTTATACCTTTTATAATGATGCAATACAAAAGTGGTTTACACTGGTGTAAACCACTTTAAAAATTCTATTTTATGATTCTTTCACTTCTAACAAACCAACTTCACCATCTTCACGGCGATACAAAACATTAGTTGTTTGATCTTCCACATCTACATAGATAAAGAAATCATGTCCCAATAAATCCATTTGGAGAAGGGCTTCTTCTAAATCCATTGGCTTCAAATCAATTTGTTTTGAACGAACGACTTTTGGTTGCACAACATTTGCATCTTCAACTAGAGCATCTGTAAAGAGTTGACTTGTCGCAACTTTATTTTTATTCTTACGTTCGATTTTAGTCTTATTTTTACGAATCTGACGTTCAATTTTATCTGTTACAAGATCGATAGAACCATACATATCTTGAGAAATATCTTCAGCACGAAGAGTGATAGATCCAAGTGGAATTGTTACTTCAACCTTTGCCGTTTTCTCACGGTAAACTTTCAAGTTCACACGTGCATCCAACTCCTGCTCAGGTTGAAAATACTTTTCAATCTTTTCGAGTTTAGAAACTACATAATCACGAATTGCTTCTGTTACTTCTAGGTTTTCACCACGGATACTATATTTAATCATATAAGTACCTTCTTTCTAAACATTTTTGTTTTTCTAACTATATTATAACGCTTTCATTTTCATTTTGCAAATTTTTTCCTCATCTTACAAGGGAAAAAGTTTTAACTTCCAAAGCACCTGCTTCTGCCAAAAGTCGTTTCACACGATTCACAGTTGCCCCTGTTGTATAGATGTCATCAATCAGCAAAATCTTCTTAGGAAGTGAGATTCCATCTTTAATAAAAAATGGAATTTCAGTAGCCAATCTTTCCAAACGGCTTTTAGAAGAACTAGCACTCTCTTCTCTTTTTCCTAATATATCTTTAAAAGAAAAGCCTGCCGCCTCAACCAAACCCTCGACTTGGTTAAACCCCCTCTCAAGCAATCTTCCAGGACTTAGGGGAATTACAACAAATTGATATCCTCTATACTTTTTCAGCTCCTCAGCAAGAACGGAAGCAAAAACTTTTCTAAGCAAAAAATCACCATCAAACTTATATTGACTGAAAAAGTCTTTCATAGCTTGATTATAGGTAAAGATTGCCTTATGATCAACCTGAATTCCTTCTTTACACCAAAGTTTACAATCTTGACATTGAGTTGACACCCCTGTTTTCATACAGTTTGGGCAATATTTCTCACCAATCTTCTCAAAATTCGAAGCACAAGCTGAGCAAAGATTACTGCAATCATCTTTCAAAAGGAAAAGACTACTAAAAGTTAACTCACTTTTTGTAGTCTGACCACATAATAAACAGTTCATAATCCCGCCTCCTTGTTCATCTGCTTGATTTCCTTGATTGCCTTCTTGATGGAAGCATTTAATCCATCATGAAAGAAGAGCAACTCACCAGTCGGTCTGTCCATACTACGCCCAACTCGACCACCAATCTGAATCAAGCTAGACTTGGTAAAGAGACGATGATTAGCTTCTACTACGAAAACATCTACACAAGGGAAGGTAACTCCGCGTTCCAATATTGTCGTACTGATCAGTATCGTCAACTCTCCATCTCGAAAAGCTTGTACTTGCTCTAATCGATTTTCTGTGATAGAAGATACAAAACCGATATTCTCATTCGGGAAATCCACCTGTAGTATTTCTTTTAGTTTTTCGCCTTTCTTAATCTCTGATGCAAAAATCAGCAGTGGATAACCTGTTCTTCTCTGTTTCTCAATGTAGGTTTTTAACTTGGTTGACAATTGATTTTTCTCTAAACAGCGATTAAAATCCGATAACCAGACAGATTTAGGAATAATCAAAGGATTTCCATGAAACCGTCTCGGCAAGCTTAATCTTTTTAATTCCCCTGTGCGAACCTTCCTATCTAACTCATCTGTAGAAGTTGCTGTAAGGAATATCCTCAATCCATCCTCCTTTACACTATTCTTTACAGCATAGTAAAGCATAGTGTTGTCAACATAAGGAAAGGCATCTACCTCATCCACTATCAACAAATCAAAAGCATGATAAAATTTTAATAACTGATGAGTTGTTGCAATTACTAAGGGAGTTCGAAAATAGGGCTCTGATTCGCCATGGAGTAGCGCTATATCGCAAGCAAAGTCATTCTGCAGTCGCTTATACAGTTCTAAACATACATCAATTCGAGGACTGGCCAAACAAACTGCACCACCATCATCAATCACTTTAGCCACAACTTGATAGATCATCTCTGTCTTTCCAGCACCTGTCACAGCATGAACTAAAGTCGGTTCTTTCTTTTCGACTGCTCGAACCAACCCCTCTGATACCTTTTCCTGAAAAGGGGTTAACTGACCACGCCATTTGAGAACATCTTGCTTAGGAAAATTCTCCTGCGGAAAATAGTATAAAGCTTGATCACTCCTGACTCGCTTCATCAGCAAACACTCCCTACAATAGTAGGCACCAATAGGCAAATACCATTCTTCTAGAATCAAACTATTACAACGTTGACAAAACAGTTTCCCCTTCTCTTTTCTCATTGCTGGCAGTCTCACTGCTACATGTCGTTCTTCTTCAGTTAATTCTTTCTCAGTAAACAAGCGACCGAGATAATTTGGATTTACTTTCATACTTTAATATTCGTAAAAATCTAGCGCTTTAGAATTTTTTTTAGTACAATTAAATCATGGAATTTAGAACGATTAAAGAGGATGGGCAGGTCCAAGAAGAAATCAAAAAATCCCTCTTTATCTGTCATGCCAAGCGTGTTTATAGCGAAGAAGAGGCTCGTGACTTCATCACTACCATCAAAAAAGAACACTATAAAGCCACCCATAACTGCTCTGCTTTTATTCTAGGGGAACGCAGTGAAATCAAGCGTACGAGTGATGATGGGGAGCCTAGTGGTACTGCTGGAATCCCTATGCTGGGTGTCTTAGAAAATCATAATCTTACCAATGTCTGCGTAGTAGTTACTCGTTACTTTGGTGGAATTAAGTTAGGCGCTGGAGGTTTGATTCGTGCTTACGCAGGTAGTGTGGCCTTGGCTGTCAAAGAAATTGGCATTATTGAAATCAAAGAGCAGGCTGGCATAGCCATTCAGATGTCTTACGCTCAGTATCAAGAATATGGCAATTTCCTTAGAGAGCATCATCTCATGGAGCTGGATACAAACTTTACAGATCAAGTTGATACAATGATTTATGTTGATAAGGAAGAGAAAGAAAATATTAAGTCTGCTCTTGTAGAGTTTTTTAATGGAAAGGTTACTTTAACAGATCAAGGTTTACGAGAAGTTGAAGTTCCTGTAAACTTAGTGTAAATAAAGGAGAAATACATGGTGTTTGGAAAATTTATTCAAGGACTTGCTGGTAACTTCAGCGAGGAAAACAAAGAGACTCTTATCAAAGAATATGGTCAATATCTACTAGAGAATGAAGAAATTCAAAGTGGATATAAACTTATTCGCGATTCAATCATCTTTACAAATATCCGTATTATTTTTACAGATAAGCAAGGTGCCACTGGTCGCAAGGTGTCTGTTAAGTCACTCTTTTTGATGAACATTGTAAACATTGAAATGGAAACTGCTGGAGCAGGTATAGATGATAGTGAGATTACGATCACTTATTTAGAAAATGTCTTTCTAAAAGCACACAATGAGCACCTGAGTTTCCATAAATTTGAATTCCCTAAAAAAACGGACATCCTCCCTCTTTACACCTATTTATTAGAATTGGCTTATCACAATCGATTAAAAATTAATGGCTTAGACCTTTGATATAAAAAAATCCTATCACTTTGATAGGATTTCTATATTTTACAAATAGCCTTAAGCGCGTTATACTAGTATCATCTTATACAAAGAGGTATATCTATGACTATTTATAATAATATCACTGAACTTATTGGACAAACACCGATTGTTAAACTCAACAACATTGTTCCAGAGGGTGCTGCAGACGTCTATGTTAAACTAGAAGCTTTTAACCCTGGATCGTCAGTAAAAGACCGTATTGCCCTTAGCATGATTGAAAAAGCAGAACAAGATGGTATTCTAAAACCGGGAGCTACTATTGTTGAAGCAACGAGTGGAAACACTGGTATCGGTCTTTCATGGGTTGGTGCCGCTAAAGGATATAAAGTTGTTATCGTCATGCCTGAAACGATGAGTGTGGAACGACGCAAGATTATCCAAGCCTATGGTGCTGAACTCGTCCTTACTCCTGGTAGCGAAGGAATGAAAGGGGCTATTGCCAAAGCTCAGGAAATCGCCGCTGAACGAGACGGCTTCCTTCCACTCCAATTTAATAATCCAGCTAATCCAGAAGTACACGAAAGAACAACAGGAGCTGAAATACTGGCTGCTTTCGGTTCTGATGGACTAGATGCTTTTGTAGGTGGTGTTGGCACCGGTGGAACGATCTCAGGTGTTTCTCACGCTCTTAAAGCAGCAAATTCAAACATTCAAGTTTATGCAGTTGAGGCAGACGAGTCAGCTATCTTGTCTGGTGAAAAACCAGGACCTCACAAAATTCAAGGCATCTCAGCTGGATTTATTCCTGAAACACTTGATACAAAAGCCTATGATGGTATCGTTCGCGTAACGTCAGATGATGCTCTAGCGCTTGGCCGTGAAATTGGTGGAAAAGAAGGCTTCCTGGTTGGGATTTCTTCAGCTGCAGCGATTTACGGGGCAATTGAGGTTGCTAAGAAATTAGGTACAGGTAAGAAAGTCCTTGCTTTAGCACCAGATAACGGCGAACGTTATTTGTCTACAGCACTCTATGAATTTGAAGTGTAACCTCCTAAATACACTTAGCCCTTATTAAAGGGCTTTTTGTTTACTCATACAGAATCTACTCTCTAGACCAAAAGAAAAAGGAAGCAAATTGCTTCCTTTTCTATTAGTTATTCAAGGCTGCTGCCATTGTAGCTGCAACTTCTGCTTCAAAGTCGTTTGCAGCTTTCTCGATACCTTCACCAACTTCAAAGCGAGCGAACTCAACTACTGAAGCATTTACTGATTCAAGGTAAGCTTCAACTGTCTTGCTGTCATCCATGATGTATACTTGTGCAAGAAGTGTGTATGCTTGGTCAACTTTGGTGTTGTCAAGCATGAAGCGGTCCATTTTACCTGGGATGATTTTGTCCCAGATTTTTTCTGGTTTGCCTTCTGCAGCCAACTCAGCTTTGATATCAGCTTCAGCTTGAGCAATCACTTCATCAGACAATTGTGCTTTTGATCCATACTTCAAGTGTGGAAGAGCTGGTTTACCAACCATTGCACGGCTTTCGTTATCTTGGTCGATTACGTGGTTCAATTGTGCCAACTCATCTTTAACGAATTGCTCATCCAATTCTTTGTAAGAAAGAACTGTTGGTTTCATCGCAGCAATATGCATTGAGATTTGTTTAGCAAGAGCTTCGTCTCCACCTTCGATAACTGAGATAACACCGATACGTCCACCATTGTGTTGGTAAGCTCCGAAGTGTTGTGCATCTGTTTTTTCAAGCAAAGCAAAACGACGGAATGAGATTTTTTCACCGATTGTAGCTGTTGCAGATACATATGCAGCTTCAAGAGTTTCACCTGAAGGCATTGTCAAAGCAAGTGCTTCTTCGTTGTTCGCTGGTTTACCTTCAGCGATTACTTTAGCTGTAGCATTTACCAACTCAACGAATTGAGCGTTTTTCGCAACGAAGTCAGTTTCGGCATTTACTTCAACTACTGCTGCAACGTTACCGTTAACAAATACACCAGTCAAACCTTCTGCAGCAACACGGTCAGCTTTCTTAGCTGCCTTCGCCATACCTTTTTCGCGAAGCAATTCAATCGCTTTTTCGATGTCACCGTCTGTTTCTACAAGCGCTTTTTTAGCGTCCATAACACCGGCACCAGATTTTTCACGTAACTCTTTTACAAGTTTAGCTGTAATTTCTGCCATTTTGATTCTCCTATATTTTTTAAAAATAGGAGAGCTGGGCTAGGCCCCGCCCTCCTAGGTAATTACTATTTATATGAATTAAGCGTTGTCGCCTTCTACAACTTCAACGATTTCTTCGATTGAGTCAGCTTGAGCTTCTGAAGCTGCAAATTCTGCTTCAACTGCTGCTGCATCTTCACCTTGACGTCCTTCGATGATAGCGTCAGCCAATTTAGCTGTGATCAATTTAACAGCGCGGATAGCGTCATCGTTAGCTGGGATGATTACATCGATATCGTCTGGATCAGTGTTTGTGTCAACCATCGCTACAACTGGAATACCCAATTTTTTAGCTTCTTTAACAGCGATTTGTTCTTTATGTGGGTCAACTACGTACATTACATCTGGGATACGAGGCATGTCTTCGATACCACCCAAGAATTTTTCAAGACGTGCACGTTGTTTGTTAAGAAGTGCAACTTCTTTCTTAGGAAGAACGTCGAAGATTCCTTCTTCTTCCATACGTTTGATTTCTTTCAAACGAGCGATACGTTTTTGGATAGTTCCCCAGTTAGTAAGAGTTCCACCCAACCAACGGTGGTTGATGTAGTATTGACCTGAACGTTCTGCTTCTTCTTTAACAGCGTCAGCAGCTTGTTTTTTAGTACCAACAAACAATACAACTGCATCGTTAGCTGCAGCATCACGCATAAAGTCGTATGCTTGGTCAGCGTATTTTACAGTTTGTTGCAAGTCGATAACGTGGATTCCGTTACGCTCAGTGAAGATGTACTTAGCCATCTTAGGGTTCCAGCGACGAGTTTGGTGACCAAAGTGTACACCAGCCTCAAGAAGTTGTTTCATTGAAATTACTGCCATGAGTATTTCTCCTTTTTGTTTTTTTCCTCTCCTCGACTTCAACTTGCAAAACGACCCGAGGGCAACAGTCTCACAATTCATCGAGAATGAGTATTATCGTTTACACGACGAGTTTCATTTTATCACATTTTAGCCATATTTTCAAGTGGTTTTAATAGATTTCGGCCTTGCTTTCGATAAAAAATAATAAAAGAGACTCAAATCGAGCCTCTTCGTTTCATTCATTAGTTTGGATAGATGTATGTTACATAACCTTCAGAAGTTGTAGTTGGGTTGAACCATCCACGTTTGTTACCGATTGTACGATTTCCACCATAGTTTGATTCTGATACTTGAATGCTAGTTGATGATGAAACTGCTGTAACAACCGCTACGTGTCCATATCCACCGTCATTCCAACATGCAATCGCACCAACTTGTGGAGTTGATCCAGTACGGAATCCTGCAGCTGCTGCACTTGTAGCCCACTGCGCTCCGTTACCCCAGTAATCTCCAGCCCAAGGTGCTAATGTTTTAGCTCCCCAAGTACATTCACCAGTTGGATAACTTGAAGCATTTGTACTGTATGTTGGACGCTGTCTAGCTGGAGTTGGAGCAGGTGCTGGAGTGTAGCTCGAATCATCATCTGATGAAGAGCTTGAAGTTGCTTGCACTTGATCTGAAAGTGTTGTATTTCCAGAAGCAACAACTGATTGTTGTTGGCTTGTTTGACGTGCTTTATAAGCCGCTTCTGCTTCGGCTGCTGCTTTCGCTTCTGCCTCTGCTGCTGCTTTTTGTTCCAATAAAGTAGCTTTATCGCTTTCTGCAGTAGCTTTCTCTGCAGCAAGGTTTAACTCAGCAACTTTCAACTCTGCTTGTTTTGTTGTCAATGCTTGTGCATCGTCAGCAAGCGTTTGTTGGTTCGCAATGACAGTGTTGATTGCTTCATTATTTGCAACCTGTTTTTCAGCGATAGATTTCTTATCAGCTTTCTGTTGTTCCAACATTTTGTTGTTAGCTGATACAATCTCGCTCATGGCTGCAACACGTGAAATAGCTTCCGTAATTGATTTTGAGTTTACAATTGTATTGATATAGCTAGTTGCAGCACCGTTTGTTTGTGCGCTACGTGCTTGTTTTTCCAAAGATTCATTACGAGCAACAATGTTCTTAGAGAGCTCTGTAATTTCTCCTTCAAGTTTTTTAGATTCAGCTTGTAGAGTTTCATTCTCAGCTTCCAAGTTCGTTTGTTGAGTTTGGATAGCTGTAACTTGCGTTTGGATTTCATCTACTTGTTTTTGAGCTTCTTTTTGTTGAGCTGTCAAATTACTAATCTTACTATCTTGAGCAGCAATCTTTTCATCAGTTGTTTCAGCGTGGACAGTTGTCAATACCGCCGCTTGTGACACTAATACTGTACTTAATAAAAGTGACGCTAAGATTTTTTTCTTCATATTGTGTAGATACTCCTTCTATTTAAGACATTACTAGTATACCAAAAAAAGACATAATAAATATTACGCCTTTGTTACATTTTTATTTCTTTCTTATAGATAACATTTTTCAAAAATATATTGGAAAACAAGCATCCATAAAAAGTTTAAAATCATTGATGGGACAAGGCTGTAGACGATGAAAACTGACATCGATTCTACTGTCAACCCCATAGCAAGAGCAAGGAGATAGCTCCCCATATCAAATAGGAAACTCATCACAACTATTGTTAACATTCTTGTCCAACGGTTTAGCAAAATTACACTATTAAATTTATGGAGCGAAGCACCTATTAAGATAAATAGAAGCGTCGCAATTCCTATCAAGTGGAAAAAATAGATATCGTACACCAAACCCACTATACCGCAATAAGCTAGATAGAGATATTCTGAAACCTCTATTGTCTCAAACAAAAGAAATAAAAACAGAAAATGACTTGCTAAATGAAAGTGAGGGAAGAAGGATCCCGCTAATTGTCCAATATGTGCATCAATTAGTACGACAAAAGGGAGTATAAAGAAAATACCAATTTGTTTTAACAGTCTCATTGCTAATTCCCCACTAACTCTACCACATGAAGATTTTTGGTGTCAGCACTTAACTTGACTGTTACTTCCTTTGTTAGATAATCACTGCTATGTGTTGTAGCAACAACTTCTCCAACAGGGATATCCTTAACATTAAAGTTTCCGAGCCCCCCTGTAGTCACCTTGTCTCCCGCGCTAATGTCGCTGTTGCTGTTTAATTGACTAATTTTAAGCAGTTCAGATTCCTTATCATAACCAACGATAATCCCGTAAATTTCAGTAGAACCATGCAGGATTTTAACAGAAATTTTGTCTGAATTTTCGGTGTTTGTCAATAGGTTGATCGTTGTTGAATGATCCTCCACCTTTGAAACACTACCAATCAAGCCCCCGTTTGCAATGGCCAACATATTTTCAGAAGCTCCTTTTGAACTTCCAGCATCAATTGTTAACTCTTGTTTCCAAGATACTGGAGCTCGCATAATCACATCTGCTGCAATGGTTTTTGTAGCCTGCAATTTCGACTTCATATCCAGCAACTGACGTAGTTGTTCATTTTCATTTTTTAAACTTTCTGATTGATTAGACTCCACCTCTAGTTGATAGAGCTGTTTCTTTAGACTCTCATTTTCATTGTAAGTCTGCGTCAAATGTCCCAAATCCGATTTGAAAGTATCAAACCACTGAAAGGGTTTTTGAACAATTCTATCTACTAAGGAAATCCCATCTCCTAGTTTCGTCACAATAGCGCTTGAATAGGTTGTCACTAATAGTACAGAAACTGCCAGAACTGTGACAAAAACGATGATTAGATATTTTGATTTTTTAAAACGGTTCATATTCCTACCTTTATACTAAAAACCTGCTACTGTGAGCTTCTTATCAATCCTACAAACCTGCTAAGATTTTAAGAAAAATAAGAAACATCCCAGTACCAAAATCACAAGAATTGCCAGTGTATCCTTTTGACTCCATCTCAACTGTCTATACTGACTTCTACCCTTTCCTCCCTGATAACCACGCGCTTCCATGGCAATTGCCAATGAATCTGCACGCTTTAAGCTCGTCGCAAAAAGAGGAATTAAAATTGGAATCATAGCCTTTACTTTTTGAACGATGCTACCTTCGCCAAAGTCAACTCCACGAGCTTTTTGAGCATTCATAATTCTCGTTGTGTCATCCATCAAGGTTGGAACAAAACGCAAACTCATTGATAACATGAGACCAATTTCATGAACGGGAACTTTCACGCGTTTCAGCGGTGCTAAAAGAGCTTCAACTGCAGCTGCCAGACTCAAAGGCATGGTTGTTAACGTTAGCAAAGTTGAAAAGAAAATAATCAACACAAAACGACAGAAAATAATCCCAGCTTGTTGCAAAGCATAATCCGTTATTCTTATAAAAGAAAACTCAAATAGGACATTTCCACTTGAAATGAAAAAGAGCTGAAAAAGAGTCGTAAAGGCGATCAAGAAGAACATGGATTTTAATCCCTGAACGAAAAATGAGAGAGAAACGCCCGATAATGCGATAAATATACCTGTCGCTACAAACAGAACGAGATTGGTGAGAGGATTATTGGCCCAAAATACAATCAAAATCAGCAGGATCATGGCAAGCAATTTACTACGTGGATCCAAGCGATGAATGATGGAATCCCCTGGTATATAACGCCCTAAAATCATACTATCCATTTAGCGACTCCTTAAACTCCTCTATCTTGATTGGCAGTTTTTTAAAAGCTACACCTCTATCTGCCAAACGCTTACAAAAGGCTGTGATTTTAGGCACACCTAACTGTACCTTTTCCATAGAGGCTACATCTTGAAAGACATCACTTGGTTTGCCACTTTTGACCAAACGCCCCTTTTCCATAACATAAACCTGATCAGCATATGAAGCTACATCATCCATCAAATGCGTTACCAGAACGATTGTCATTCCAGAAAGGTGGAGTTCTTTAAACAAGGTCATCAATTCTTTTCTGCCCAAAGGATCAAGCCCTGCTGTCGGCTCATCCAAAACCAAAACAGTTGGCTCCATCGCTAGCATACCTGCTATAGCCACACGTCTCATCTGGCCACCCGAAAGTTCAAACGGGCTACGCTCAAAGAGTGACTCATCGATGCCTACCAAGGCTAACTTTTCACGCGCAATTTTCTTGGCCTCTTCCTCAGAAACTCCAAAATTTTGCGGTCCAAATGCAACATCTTTCAAAACAGTCTCTTCGAAAATCTGATTTTCAGCAAATTGAAACACTAGACCAACCTGCTTTCGAATCTGACGAATTTCTTTATTGGTTGATGTAGGGGTAATGACAGTATCAAAAACTCGAACAGAACCCTTACTTGGTATTAATAGGCCATTTAAAAGCTGTAAAATCGTTGATTTCCCACTACCTGTGTGCCCTACCAAAGCCGTATAGGAACCATCCTCAATCGTCAAGGAAACATCAGTCAAGGCTGATGAAGATAGGGGAGTCCCCTCTTGATAGGTAAAGCTCACATTTTCTAGAGTAATTCCCATAACTTGTCCTCTAGCTCTCTTTCTGTCAAATAGCCATCCGGCAACTGATAGCCAGTCTCTCTCAAAGAGCCTCTCAATTGATTAGCAAAAGGCTCATCTAACCCTATCTGGTCAAGGTCATCCCGAGAAAAAAGTTCTCTTGGGCTACTGGTTGACTCCACTTGGCCTTTTTTCATGACCAAGACACGGTCACTCATCGCAACTTCCTCTAAATCATGTGTAATGGAGACGACTGTCATCTGGTGGTCTTTTCGAATCTCTTGAACTGTCTGAATCAGTTCTCTGCGTCCCTCAGGATCCAACATACTTGTAGCCTCGTCCAAAATCAAAATAGCTGGTCTCAGGGCAACAACTCCCGCAATAGCCACACGCTGTTTTTGTCCACCAGATAAACGAGCTGGTTCTCTATTCTTAAAGTCCAGCATCCCTACCAACTCCAAAGATTCGGCCACTCTCTTCTTCATTTCTTCACGAGGAAGTCCCTGATTTTCTAAACCAAAGGCAACATCATCTTCAACAGTCGCCCCCACAAATTGGTTATCTGGATTTTGAAAAACCATACCAATTTGTCGACGCAAGTCCCAAACATTCTCAGAGGACAACAATTGCCCATCTATCCAGATTTCCCCAGACTCTGCTTCAAGCAAGCCATCAATCAAACGGATAGTTGTCGATTTCCCACTCCCATTATGACCTACAATCGAAAGCCATTCTCCCCGTTTCACGTGAAACGAGACATTATTAACATCATAATGATCCTGGTCTTCCTTGTAACGAAAAGACAGATCTTTTACTTCAATAATCGATTTCATTTCGAACCAAATGTCCCTTTGAATACATGAGCGCTACCCTTGAAATAATCATAGCCAGAGTAGATAGTGAAAAACAAAGCGATATAAAGCAACAGCTGACCAATTAAATTCCAATGTAAGAGCAAAAAGATGATGGCAAACATCTGACTAAAGGTCTTGATTTTCCCTGGCATCGCTGCTGCTAGAACTGTCCCTCCCGTCTCAACAAGCAACAAACGCAAGCCTGTCACCGCAAGTTCACGACAGATGATAATAGCAACAACCCAAGCTGGAGCCATGCCTAACTCAATCAACATGATAAAAGCTGACATAACCAACAGCTTATCAGCCATCGGATCTGCAAATTTTCCAAAGTTGCTGACTACATTCCATTTACGAGCAAGGTAACCATCAAGATAATCCGTTATACTAGCAACTGCAAAGATGATCGCTGCCAGCAAATGACTTCCTTGTGAATGGCCCAAAGTCAAAATAAGAATAAAGAGAGGTATAAAGAGAATTCTACCAATAGTTAATACATTAGGAATTTGTTCTTTTTTCATTGATTTTTCCTTAATCTGTAGTAAATGTAAGTGTTACAGTTCCAGTCTGAGTTGTCAGCTTCGAGGTGTCAATCGTTTGATTGTCCACAGTCACAGTAACTCCCTTCACTACACCTAAAGTAATAGTAACGGGACTCTTAGTTGAGACTATTGTTTTTGCATTCTTATTGTCTGCGGATAGTGTCACACCACCCTCCAGCTCACTTCCTGAAACACTAACCCAACTAGCTTCATCTGAAACTGCCAATTGAACAGTAGCAGTTTCCTTACTCGTTTTATACCGAGCTTCAATGCGGTTTCCTTCGCCTGACACTGTAATAGTTGATTCCGTAGTAGAAGACGAGCTAGACGTCTGACTACTAGAAGATGAACTAGATGAGGTGGTTGAACTAGTCGAGCTCACAACACTATAATTAGCTGAAGAAGGACTTGGCTGAGTTTGGATGTAGTTCCAGACATAGTAAGTGACAAAAATTAAAATTGACAAAGCAAATAGAACGAAATAAAACAAGGGGAGATAAGACGTTTTTTTCTTATTTGACCGTCTGCGACCAGACAAGTCTTCTTCATCGACATCTACCTCTTCATAAGTAATCATACTACCTGAATCATATGCATCCAAAACAATTCTTTCATCTAACTCTACTGCCCAGGCATATTTTCTTAAAAAAGAACGAGCATAGAAGGTACTAGGAAGTTGATCAAAATCATCTGCCTCCATAGCTTCTAGAAAATGCAACTGAATTTCAGTTTTTTCCTTCAATTCTTCTAAACTCAATCCCTGGTTAATTCTAGCTAAACGTAGAACCTCGCCAATTGTTTTTTTTCTCATACGTACCATTCCTTCTTTCTAGTATTAGTTATCTTTTAAGCTGGAAAGATTGTAAAATCAACTAGATCACCATTATCAATCAAACGATGTCCAGCTTCTAGAACATCCTCCAAAGTAATTTCCTGTAAAATTTTCGGAAAATCAAAAATTGTTTCTCCGCGATCCATCGGATCGTATTGAGTTGCAATAAATTCCAAAGAGTTCATGCTACTGAAAAATTCCCCAAACATCTCACTCTTAACAAGATCTAAATGTTCCTCTGTAATATCCGTATCACTACTAAACTGACGAATCGCTTTCCGAAATTGATGCGACAGAGAAACAGGCTCTTTGGTATCCATTGTCAATATCACAAAATGAAAGCGACTGTTGACTTCAACCTCAAGTGACAATGACGCATCTAACTTCCCAGTCTCATATAACTTTTGAAAACGATCAGAAGTCCAACCAAACATCATCGTAAATAGTAATTTCAATAAAATATTGTAACGATAAGACTCAGCTTCTGTTATTTGCCCATTACCTCTAATCGCAACAGCAAGTTTGGGTGAAGAAACTTCCATCCGAAGACTATCTGTTTGCTTCACAGACTGCAAGGGTAGTTTCTCTTTTGAAACGGTAAACTGTTCTAAAGT
Organism: Streptococcus oralis; assembly: GCF_023110055.1. GTDB lineage: Bacteria > Bacillota > Bacilli > Lactobacillales > Streptococcaceae > Streptococcus > Streptococcus oralis_BY. Next base: position 1,505,669 of record NZ_JALDVG010000001.1, read on the forward strand.
CTTCTTTTCCTTTTTCGAAAAGTATTCCTCAACAACTTTTACATCAATATTTCCAACTAAAAACAGTGACATGTTGACAGGTTTGTAAAAGTCAGTAAAGTTCTCTTTTAAATTTGAAACTTGAATATCAGAAATTGATTTTTCACTTCCAACTATATCTGTTGCTAAAGGAGTATCAGGATAAAGGTTGGCTAATGTTGCAAAAAACAAGCGTGAATCTGGATCATCTTGGTACATTTCTCGTTCTTGCTGGATAATATCCTGTTCCCTTAAAACCGATTCTTCTGTAAAATGAACATCTCCGACTAACTCATCTAGCAAATCTAAATTCTCTAATAGATGGTCAATTGTTGAAAAAAGATAGCTGGTCTTAGTAAAGCTTGTAAAGGCGTTACTGTCCGCACCTAATCGAGTAAAAGCAGCCATTATATCCTCAGAATTTTCTCTTTCAAACAATTTATGTTCAAGAAAATGTGCAATTCCTGCTGGATGATGACGTAAACCTTTTTCCAAGCTTGTATAAGTTGCATCTACAGAACCAAATTGAACCGTTACAATCCCATAAACCTCATTGAAATCTTGCTTAGGGAGTAAAGAAACTGTCAATCCATTTGACAATTGTGTTTTGTAGACTGTTTCCTTTACAGCAGGATAGTATTTTTCTTCAAAAGTAACCTTTGTCATTCTACTCCTTCCATAAAGTAAATCGCTTGTAACTTCAAACCATTGGCAACTTTACATACAGCTTCTTTATCAACATTCTCTAATTTTGCCACCAATCGATCAATGTCAAAGCTTGATTTTCCAAATAGAGCATTCAAATAGACTCTTTCAACTAGGGTCTGTTGATTATCTTGAGCCATCAACAAAGATCGTCGAATCATCTCCTTTGTTTGTTCAAGTTCAAAATCTGTAAAGTTACCCTTTTTCAGATCTAGCAATTGATGATTCATCATTTTTCTAGCCTGATTTCGATTTTCTCTATCAATACCCGCATACATCCTTAACAGACCACTAAATAAATCCAATTGACTAGAGACTGTATAGGCTATTCCAGCATTTTCACGAACGTTTGTAAAAAGTTTCGAATGTGCAAATTCACCCAACAAACCATTCATAACAAGCATGGGCAAATGCTCATCATCGCCATATTTTACAGGAGAATGATAGCCTAATTCTAAAATAGATTGCCCAACATTCCTCTGAATCATTCCCTCTCGTAAGACATTCGAATAAGATTGATGGTACTGGATAGTGATGCCGTTCTCTCTAGCTGTAAAGGGTAATGACTTCAGCGATTCTGTAATTTCTACTTCATTAAAATCACCTAAGAAAAAGAAATCAATACGATCATTTTTCAGAGCATTTTGAAAGCACGTGTAGCTACTTTCCGGAGACTCATTTGAAATACTATTTCGTAAATCACTGTATCTCAATTGAAGACGCTCATCATGAAAGAACAAGCTATCCAACTCCTTATGAGCAAAATAAAATGAATCATCCATATCAGTAGCTAAACTAGCCAATAACTGTTTTCTTTCAATTTCAAATAGGGCTGGCTCAAAAGCACCATCTTGAGCTAAGGGAGCAAATAAAGTCTGTTTCACCAATTCCAAAATTCGAGAAGTCAAGACATTCTTTTTACTTAAAAAATCATCCCTCACATAGGTAAACGTTAAGTCAAGAATATGTGCCTGTCCCCTACGATAAGAACTTGTGGAAATATCTGTTCCATATAAACTTGCCAAGTATCTGCGAAATACTTGAGATGTTGGGTAAACTTGATTTGCCGTCTCCAACATACTCGCGCTCAACATACGTCCTGCTATCGTCTCAAGAGATAAGGGAGCAGTAAAACGAATGGTAATTTTATTTGTTTTAAACTTTTTGGATTGAACAAAATGTGCTGAAATTCCAGGCACTAATTCCATACCTTACCTCCTTACATATAGAGTTCTATTATACCACGAAAATCAAAATTTTTCTTGTTCTCTTCATAGCTTTAAAGAGTAAAACCGTTTTCATTTCAGCTAACTTTCCTTCAGCTATTTCAAGGAAAATATGGTATAATACCAAAGATTGAGGTGAATTATGGAATACAAATTATTTGAAGAATTTATTACGCTCCAAGCCCTCCTAAAAGAACTTGGAATTATACAAAGCGGTGGTGCTATCAAATCCTTTTTAATAGATCATCAAGTTTACTTTAATGGCGAGTTAGAAAGTAGACGTGGGAAAAAAATCCGCATTGGAGATACGATTGACATTCCTGATTTAAAGATTGACATCACCTTGACACAACCAAGTTTAAAAGAGCAAGAAGAACATCAAGCAAATAAGATTGAGAAAGAGCGAATTGCTAAACTTGTTAAAGAGATGAATAAAGGTGTCAAGAAAGAAAAACAAAAAACTTCTTCATCGCCTAAAACCAAACAAGTTCCACGTTTTCCAGGAAGATAACCATGTGGCTCCAACATTTAACAATTAAAACCTTTCGAAACTACAAAGAGGCAAAAATTGATTTCAATCCAAAATTAAATGTCTTCCTAGGTCAAAATGCACAAGGAAAAACCAATATTCTAGAAGCAATCTATTTCTTAGCCTTGACACGTAGTCATCGGACTCGTACAGATAAAAATCTCATTCATTTTGATAACGAGCAACTCCATCTTTCTGGCTTGCTACAGAAGAAAACAAGCTCTATCCCTCTAGAAATTGATTTAACACCAAAAGGGCGTGTGACTAAGGTCAATCACTTAAAACAAGCGCGCCTATCAGACTACATTGGACATATGAATGTTGTCCTCTTTGCACCTGAAGATCTCCAGCTAATTAAAGGAGCGCCTTCTGTCCGTCGAAAGTTTATAGACATTGAACTGGGACAAATAAAACCAATCTACTTGTCAGACTTGTCAAACTACAACCATATACTCAAGCAGAGAAATACCTACCTAAAATCCAGCCAGAAGATTGACGAAACATTTCTGTCAGTCTTAGATGATCAGTTAGTAGAGTATGGTTGTCGCGTTATAAAGCATCGGATAAAATTCATTAAAGACTTAGAGAAATTTGGTCAAAAAAAACACTTAGAAATTTCAAATAAATTAGAAGAGTTGTCAATATTTTATCAATCATCTGTCAACTTCACTGATGAAGAACAGCTAACAAGTTCTTTTAAAATTGCTTTGGAGAAAAGCAGATCCAGAGACTTATTTAAAAAGAATACTGGAGTTGGCCCTCATCGAGATGATATTTCTTTTTATATCAATGGTATGGATGCTAGTTTTGGAAGCCAAGGTCAACATCGTAGTCTAGTACTTTCTATCAAACTAGCAGAGATTGAGCTAATGGAAAGTATTACAAACGAGTCTCCGATACTACTGCTTGATGATGTTATGAGCGAACTTGACAATACACGGCAACTAAAATTACTAGAAACCATCTCTCAATCTATCCAAACCTTTATTACAACAACAAGTTTAGACCACTTACAAAACTTACCAAAAAATCTTAGCATTTTCAACATCCAAAACGGTAAAATTTCTGTAAATTAACATTGACAACATTGTAAACAAAAAGAACTCCTGAAAATCAGGAGTTCTTTTTTACTACTTACATGGAGTAGTTTGGCGCTTCATTAGTGATTTGTACATCATGAGGATGGCTTTCTTTTAGACCAGCCCCAGACATTTCAATAAATTGAGCATTGTCGTGTAGTTCTTTAAGGTTAGCTGCACCACAGTAACCCATACCAGAGCGAATACCTCCAATCATTTGGAAGACAATATCAGCTGCTGCTCCTTTATAGGCAACACGGCCTTCAATTCCTTCTGGAACGAGTTTGTTTGCTTCATTGACAGAACCTTGGAAGTAACGGTCACTTGAACCTTTCTTCATTGCAGCGATTGATCCCATACCACGGTAGGTCTTAAACTTACGTCCTTGGAAGATTTCCGTTTCACCTGGTGCTTCGTCTGTTCCTGCAAACATTGATCCAAGCATAACTGCATTCCCACCTGCAGCAAGGGCTTTCACGATATCTCCAGAGTACTTGATTCCACCATCAGCAATAATCGTTTTTCCATATTCGCGCGCAACTGCTGCCGCATCATAGATTGCTGTCACTTGTGGAACACCAACCCCTGCAATCACGCGAGTGGTACAAATAGAACCTGGTCCGATACCGACTTTGACAACATCTACACCTGCATCATAAAGAGCACGCGCACCTTCTGCAGTGGCAATATTACCCGCAATCAAAGTGCGGTCTGGGAAGTGAGCACGAATCTCAGCAATTTTACGCAAGACACCTGCAGAATGACCATGTGCAGTATCAATAACAATCGCATCCGCTCCTGCTTCAAAAAGAGCCTCTGCACGTTCAAATGTATCTGAAGTAACACCTACTGCACCAGCAACTAGAAGACGACCAAACTCATCTTTTGCTGCATTAGGAAATTCAATTACTTTTTCGATATCTTTAATAGTAATCAAGCCAGAAAGACGACCTTCTTCATCAACCAAAGGAAGTTTTTCAATACGGTGTTCTTGAAGAATGCTTTCAGCTGTTGCAAGATCTGTACCAACAGGAGCAGTAACAAGATTTTCACTAGTCATATGGTTTGAGATTGGCTGATTGTAATCTGAAATAAAGCGAAGATCTCGGTTTGTTAGAATACCAACCAATTTACGATTTTCAAGTGTCTCCACAACTGGAACACCACTGATACGGTAACGTCCCATCAGTTCATCTGCTTCAGCAATAGTGTGTTCTGGAGTCAAGAAGAATGGATCAATAATAACACCATTTTCAGAACGTTTTACCTTGCGAACTTCATCCGCCTGTTGCGCAATAGACATATTTTTATGGATTACTCCAAGACCACCCGCACGAGCAATGGCAATAGCCATTTGACTTTCTGTGACTGTATCCATGGCGGCTGTTATAATTGGGATATTTAAAGTCAGATTATCTGCCAATTTTGTTGTTAAATCTGCATCATTAGGCAACACATGACTTTCTGCTGGAATGAGCAATACATCATCAAAGGTAAAACCTTTTTTTAAAAATTTAGTATCCCAATTAGACATTGAAGTTTCCTCTTTTCTTTCTTTTTGAGCTTGACTCTTTTTGTATTGTATCTATCATACCATTCTATGAAAATTTGTCAATTATATTTATGGTAGAAATCATAAAAAACTATCCCTGTGATCCTATGGAAGAGATAGTTTTACGATTCATATTTTATCTATTATTTAAAATAATTTAGTCCCATTGCTCCCTTAACTTCAGATAGAGTTTGCCCCGCAACCTCACGCGCTTTCTCACTACCTTTTTGAAGCATATTGTACACTTCTCCCATATCCTTAGCAAATTCGATACGGCGCTCACGAATAGGGCCAAGTTCCCGTTCTAATATTTCAAGTAGATAACGTTTCGTCTTTACATCACCAAGACCACCACGTTGGTAGTTTTCTTTCATCTCTGCAATGTCTTGAGCATCTTCTGGACGACCAAACACATCTAGATAATGGAAAACCATATTTCCTTCAATCTTACCTGGATCCTCCACTCGAATATGATCCGGATCAGTATACATGCTCATGACTTTTTTACGCAACGTATCCGCATCATCTGCTAGATAAATACCATTATTAAGGGATTTAGACATTTTAGCATTTCCATCTAAACCAGGCAAACGTCCTGCTCTCTCATTTTCTGGATAAATACCTTCCGGCTCCACCAAGACCTCACAATTATAAGCATGATTAAAGGAACGAACAATCTCACGAGTTTGCTCAATCATTGGTTTCTGATCTGTCCCAACAGGAACATAATTAGCCTTGAAGGCAGTAATATCTGCTGCTTGCGCAATCGGATAAACCAAAAATCCTGTCGGAATACTTTCTCCAAACCCTTTTTGATCAATCTCTGTTTTTACTGTCGGATTCCGTTCCAAACGAGCTAGTGACACCAAATTCATATAGTACATAGACAGCTCAGCCAACTCTGGAATCTGGCTTTGAATAAAGATAGTTGATTTACTTGGATCTAATCCAACTGCTAGGTAATCTAAGGCAACATTCCCAATCGATTCTACAATCGTTTGAGGGTCTTTGGCGTGATCTGTCAATGCTTGTTGGTCCGCCAAAAAAACAAACATGTCATACTTGTCTTCTTCCTGCAGTAATACTCTATTTTTAAGACTCCCAACATAATGTCCAATATGCAGTTTTCCTGTTGGGCGATCTCCTGTTAAAATAATGGGTTTCGTCATTTTTTTCTCCTTCGAAATGGTCTCTTCAATTATAGCATTTTTTTGTTAAAATAACAGAAAATTATTTAAATCAAACAACTAACTTATTGTAAACAAACCTGTAAACTTAATTGACACAAAATTGACAAACAAAAATTTGAATATTTCTCTCTTTTCTAGTAGAATAAATATATTACATATTATAGGAGAAAAACATTGCTTACAGTATCTGATGTTTCACTACGTTTTAGTGATCGCAAACTTTTTGATGATGTCAATATCAAATTTACAGAAGGAAATACATACGGATTAATTGGTGCTAATGGTGCTGGGAAGTCTACATTCTTAAAAATTCTAGCTGGTGATATCGAACCAACAACTGGTCACATCTCTCTTGGTCCAGATGAACGTCTCTCTGTCCTCCGTCAAAATCACTTTGACTATGAAGATGAGCGAGTTATTGATGTTGTCATTATGGGAAATGAAAAACTTTACAACATCATGAAAGAAAAAGATGCCATTTACATGAAGGAAGATTTTTCCGATGAAGATGGTGTTCGTGCAGCCGAACTCGAAGGTGAATTTGCTGAACTTGGAGGTTGGGAAGCAGAAAGTGAAGCATCCCAATTACTTCAAAACCTAAACATTCCAGAAGAATTGCACTATCAAAACATGAGCGAATTGGCCAATGGTGAAAAAGTGAAGGTTCTCCTTGCTAAAGCACTTTTTGGTAAACCAGATGTTCTTCTCTTGGACGAGCCGACCAACGGGTTGGACATCCAATCTATTACTTGGCTAGAAGACTTCTTGATTGACTTTGATAACACTGTTATCGTAGTATCCCACGACCGTCACTTCTTAAACAAAGTGTGTACTCATATGGCTGACCTTGACTTTGGAAAAATTAAACTCTATGTTGGAAACTACGACTTCTGGAAGGAATCTTCTGAGCTTGCTGCTAAATTGCTAGCAGACCGTAATGCCAAGGCAGAAGAAAAAATTAAGCAATTGCAAGAATTCGTTGCTCGCTTCTCTGCCAACGCTTCTAAGTCAAGACAAGCAACGTCTCGTAAAAAAATGCTTGACAAGATTGAATTAGAAGAAATTGTTCCTTCTAGTCGTAAATACCCATTTATCAACTTTAAAGCAGAACGTGAGATTGGTAATGATTTCTTGACAGTAGAAAATTTAACTGTAAAGATTGATGGCGAAACTATCCTAGACAATATTAGTTTCATCTTGCGTCCAGGTGATAAGACAGCTCTTATTGGACAAAATGACATCCAAACGACTGCATTAATTCGTGCAATTATGGGTGACATTGACTATGAAGGAACTGTCAAGTGGGGAGTTACTACTAGCCGTTCTTACTTGCCAAAAGACAACTCGGCTGATTTTGCAGGAGGAGAGTCAATCCTTGACTGGTTGCGTCAATTTGCAAGTAAAGAAGAAGATGACAATACCTTCCTACGTGGTTTCCTTGGTCGTATGCTCTTCTCTGGTGATGAGGTTAACAAACCTGTAAACGTCTTGTCAGGGGGAGAAAAAGTACGTGTCATGCTTTCAAAACTCATGCTCTTGAAATCAAATGTCCTTGTACTTGATGATCCAACAAATCACTTGGACTTGGAATCTATCTCAAGCTTGAACGATGGATTGAAAAACTTTAAAGAATCAATCATCTTTGCCAGTCATGACCACGAGTTTATCCAAACTTTGGCAAACCATATCATTGTTTTGTCTAAGAATGGCGTCATTGATCGTATTGATGAAACCTATGATGAATTCCTAGAAAATGCAGAAGTACAAGCAAAAGTTAAAGAACTTTGGAAAGACTAAAAGACTTCAAAACTCAGTTGGGGTAACCAACTGAGTTTTCTATCATTCTATGAGGTAACATGAAATCATTTTTTAAAACATATTGGACCTATTTTGTTTCTTTTATCATTCCTGTAGTAATTATGACCGGAGTATACCTAACTCAAGGTATCTACTGGAATAGCGATACATCTCCACTATTAGGAGACGGTTTCCATCAATACGTTATTTTTGATGTGGCTTTACGAAATATTTTACATGGAAATGGTAGTTTGTTTTACACCTTTACAAGTGGCCTCGGACTGAATTTCTATGCTCTATCTAGTTATTACTTGGGTAGTTTTCTCTCACCTCTGGTTTACTTTTTTAATCTGTCGAATATGCCAGATGCTGTTTATCTGACCACTCTCTTAAAATTTGGATTGATTGGTCTGTCAACCTTCTTTAGTTTGACTAGATTATTTAAAGATATCCCAAAATTTTTAAAACTTGCCTTATCTACTTCCTATGCTCTAATGAGCTTTACCATTAGTCAGTTAGAGATAAAAACCTGGCTAGATGTTTTTATCTTGATTCCTTTAATTATAACTGGTTTATACCTACTTATAACACAAAAGAAGCGCCTACTATACTTTACAAGTTTGTCAATCTTATTTATTCAAAATTATTATTTTGGGTATATGACAGCATTGTTTCTTATTTTCTGGTACCTCTGCCAAATTTCTTGGGACTTTAAAACTCGAAAATCATCTTTTCTTGATTTTATTGTTACCTCCTTTTTAGCTGGAATGACTAGTTTGATTATGACTCTTCCTACACTGTTTGATTTACAAACTCATGGAGAGAAGTTGACTGCCATCACAAAATTAAAGACAGACAGTAGCTGGTATCTGGATATTTTTGCAAAACAATTCATTGGATCTTTTGATACAACTAAGTATGGATCTATACCAATGATTTTTGTTGGATTGCTTCCCTTTATTTTAACCATTCTATTTTTCACAATAAAATCCATAAGGTTTCACGTGAAACTTACCTATGCAATTTTCTTTACTTTTTTAATAACAAGCTTTTACATAGAAGCACTTGATTTATTTTGGCAAGGGATGCATACCCCAAATATGTTTTTGCATCGCTATGCTTGGATTTTTTCTACTCTGTTAATTTATACTGCAGCAGAAGTCTTAAATCGTCTGAAAGAACTGAAGCTATGGAATCTATTTGTCTCACTTTTTCTTGTACTAACAGGATTTTTGGCTACTGTCTATTTTAAATCACACTATTCTTTTTTAACTGATTTGAATATCCTACTCACTCTTGAATTTCTACTAGTTTATGCTCTTTTACTTCTTGCAGTCATTAGAAAATTTATCTCTGTAAATCTATTTGCAATCCTTTTGTCTTTATTTATAACAGCTGAGATAAGCTTAAATGCATCATCTCAAATGGAAGGAATAGCTAAAGAATGGGCCTTTGCTTCTCGTAGTGCCTATAATAGAGATATCACCGCTATGGAATCCATTCTAAACCAAATTGACAATCCATTTACACGTACTGAAAAACTACAAATTCAGACGGGAAATGACAGTATGAAATTTAACTACAATGGAATCTCTCAATTTTCGTCTGTACGAAATCGTTCAGCTAGCACTAGTTTGGATAAACTGGGATTCAAATCCTCTGGAACCAACCTCAATCTCCGTTATGCAAATAATAGTCTTTTAGCAGATAGTTTATTTGGAATCCAGTACAATATTTCTGAAACTTCACTTGATAAGTATGGCTTTCAAGAGATTTATCAAAAGGATCATTTAACCTTATATAAAAATCAACTCTCTTTACCCATTGCCTTTGCCACTCAATCTATTTACACCGATGTAAACTTTAATAATCACACTCTAGATAATCAGGCTTTATTTATAAACCAGCTTGCTAATCTCAACTTAGATTACTTCTCCCAAATAGCATATGATAAAACAGATACTTCAGATGGTTTAACGAGCATCACAGGTTCTGCGAATGAAGATGCAAAGATTGATTATCAAATTGAGGTTCCTCAAAATAGTCAAGTCTATCTCTCTTTTTCAAATCTTCATTTTACGAATGATAAACAAAAGAAAGTTGACATCATTGTCAACGGTGAAAAAAAGACTTTTACAACTGACAATGCATTTAATTTCTTTAATTTAGGTTATACTGAAGAACAAAAAACTTTCAATATCAGTATTAGTTTTCCTGGAAATTCTCAAGTATCATTTGAATCACCGACCTTCTATCGTTTAGATACTCAGGCTCTTACTGAAGCAATCCAAAAAATTAAAGAACAACCTGTAGAAGTATCCACCTCTAAAAATAAAGTCTTTGCTACATATGAAGTAAAACAAGATACCTCTATTTTCTTCACTATTCCTTATGACAAAGGTTGGTCTGCATACCAAGATGGGAAAAAACTTGAAATCAAGCAGGCTCAGACTGGTTTTATGAAAGTTGATGTTCCAAAAGGAAAAGGCACCATTACACTTTCCTTTATCCCCAATGGTTTTGTTATTGGAGCAGCCTGCTCACTAACTGCCCTTCTTCTTTTTGGGATCTATAATCACAGACGAAATTTATCTAAGACAGAAAAAGATTGACCAATTCCTTGGTCAATCTTTTTAATCTTCTTCCATTTTCTTAGGTTGATAAGCTAGCATACCTAAAGCAGTAAAGAAAGCTAGAGTTATAATAAGGAAAATCACTTGATGATGAATATTTCCTGTCATAGAGATTGTTTGTCGTAAACCTGATACAGAGTAACTCATTGGTAACCAAGGATTGACACCTTTGAAGAAATCATTTGTCAAAGCAAGTGGATAGGTCCCTGCACTTGATGCTAACTGTAATAAAAGTAAAATAAGAGAGAAGAAAGCTCCTATACGGCTATTCCAAGTTGTTAAAGCTGTCACCATAGACATGAAAGCTAAACTTGTGATTATAATTAGAATCAAGGTCCTCATCTCATGGTTCGCAGTCAATCCAATAAGATGGACACCTCCATAAACTAAAACACCTGCTAAGACAGCTATAATCCCATTTATTTCAGAGCGAGACTTCAACCAAGCCCAACGACTCTCTGGATGACGTCCAGAAGGCAACTTAGCAAAAATCATATTGGTAGATATAGCAGCAACAAAAAGAGCAACTGATATCATATAAGGAGCCATAGCAATCCCATTTACAGGGACTTGGTCATTGTCTGTTTTTGAGAGAACTAGAGGTTCAGATAATGTTTCTGCATTTTTAGATTCTGTCGAAGCTGATTTAAGTTGATTATTAGCATTGCCTAATCCTTGTCCTAATGAATCAACTCCTGTCTGTAAATCTTCAAGACTAGAGGTTAAGGTTGTTCCACCAGCAGATAGTTTTCCAGCACCATCTGCTATCTTCATAGCGCCACTTCCTAGTTGGGATGCTGCAGAAAGTAACTGTGTTGATTTGTCTGTTAATTGACCAGAGCCAAATTGTAATTTAGTAAGACCTGCTATCAGCTCTGGGCTCTTATTATTCAATTGAGCAGAACCAGATGACAAACTTTCTATACCTGATACTAATTCTGGAGTTTTTCCAGCTAACGCATCTACTCCAGCTGTCAAGGTTGATGTGTTTTCTGTCAACTTACTTGATCCAGAAACTAATTGATCTAGACTAGTTGTTAAATTTGCATTCTTTTCACTTAGTTGATTAGCACCTATAGAAATAGTATCCAATCCTTTAGTGTAGTTTACAACTCCTTTTTCGATTGACTGACTTCCAGGAACTAACTGATTATTTACAGAAGTTTGTAATGTTGTAAATCCATTTGACAAGGTTGTCAAGGAGCTAGATGCTACAGGTAAGAGTTGATTTGCTTTCGTCTGTACATCAGATAGATTAGTTACTTGTTGTTCTGAATTCTCTATACTTTCTTTTAATCCCCCTACTGTTGTTAAAATTGTTTTTGCTGACTCAATAGTAGAATTAGAATTTTTAGAAATAGCTTCTGTCAGTTCTTTCTTTTGTTCCTCTGTAAGAGATTGATAAGTAGCTGTTGATTGAAGATTTGCAAGAGTTTTCTCTTGTTCTGTCTGACTTTTGGTCACAATATCCTGAGCAAGAGTTGTTAGATTTGGCAAAGCTTCTGACAATGTACTTTTCAGTTGAGTGTTATCTGATATTGTAAGAGCTTGTAGTGTTTTATTTAGTTCTCCTAAGCTTGTTGCCAATTGCGCTATTTCTTCACTTTGTTGAGATGAGGACTCTAATTGGCTTGAAATTTCTTTAATACCAGTATTTAATTGCTCCATTCCATCTCTTAGTGTATCTGATTGATTGGATAATTGACTTGTTCCGTTAGAAAGTTCTTTCACACTATTTGTATAAGCATTTACACCAACTGAAAATTGATTGAGACCTGTATCCAGTTGTGAAACGCCACCTGTATAAGACTTTATACCTGTATTTAGCTGATTTACACCTGTCACCAACTCAGGAGTTTTTGAAGCTAATTGACCAAGTCCAGTGTCAACTTGTGAGACAGCATTTGTATAACTTTGTAAACCACTATTAAAAGTTCCTAAACCAATATGTAATTGCTCTATAGCAGACACATAGCTAGATAAGCCTTTTGTAAATTGATCCGCTCCATTTGAAAAAGTTACACTTGAATTAGCTAGAGTATTAAGATTTGTCGTCAACGTTTGACTTCCCGTCACCAACTGATCGGCTCCATTAGCCAATTGTTCACTTCCTTCAGCTGCCTTATTTATTCCAGATTTCAAATCATTCATTTTTTGAAATAAAGCCTTAGTGTATGTTTCCGTAACATTAGTAGAGACAGTTTGTTTTAATTGTGTCATTGCAGAATCACTCATCTTACTTGCAATAAAGCTATGCCCACTTGACGTCTGATAATCAATCTGCATCTGTTCAGGATGATTCGTTAGGATAGAAGTAGCTTTTTCAGATAAGTCACTTGGTAAAGTCACTACCATGTAGTAGTCACCATCTTCTAGCCCTTTTTCCCCTTCCTCTTCATTAACAAAGTGAAAATCTAAAGCCTTATTTTCTTTTAAATTAGACACCATGTCTTCACCTATTCTCATTGTCTGTCCATTATAAGAAGCTTCCTTATCTTTATTGACAACTGCCACAGGTAACTCCGATACTTGACCATATGGATCCCACATGGACGATAAAAATATAATGTTGTATAAAGCTGGAATGAGAGAAATCCCTATCATTACAATGATAAAGGTCGGTTTTTTAAATATTGCTTTCCATTCTTTAAACATGCTTCCTCCTTTTTTAAACATATTGTCTAAAATTTTGATATAATAGATTATACATCAAAAAATCTAAATTACAAGGTAAAAAATATTTTTTTAGACACATAGTCTATTTTTGTTTACAAGGAGGAATTATGAAAGAAAGTAACAAACGTTTAAAAACAAAACGAATTATCGAAAATGCCATGGTTCAATTATTGATGGACCAGCCCTTTGATCAAATTTCTACTGTCAAGTTAGCAGAAAAAGCCGGAATTAGTCGTTCCAGCTTTTACACTCACTATAAGGATAAATATGATATGATTGAACTCTACCAAAATAAGCTATTTCATACCTTTGAGTATATTTTCCAAAAACATGCTCATCATAAAAGAGATGCTATTTTAGAAGTATTTGAATATTTAGAGTCTGAACCACTATTGGCTGCACTCTTGTCTGAAAACGGGACAAAAGAAATCCAAAATTTCTTGAGAAATAAGCTTCACATTATGCTTAGCACCGACCTTCAGAAACGCTTTATGAAACTACAACTCACTCCAATTGAATTAGAATACAGTAGTATTTATCTAACAAATGCCCTATTTGGTGTTTGCCAGACTTGGATTGCTCACGGAAAAAAAGAAAGTCCGCAAGAAATGACAGACTTCCTTATGAAAATGTTAGGTGATGTCAACTAAAAAAGAACACCAATGGTGTTCTTTTTATCTAACTCCGCCAGTAGGACTCGAACCTACGACATCATGATTAACAGTCATGCGCTACTACCAACTGAGCTATGGCGGATAAAATAGTCCGTACGGGATTCGAACCCGTGTTACCGCCGTGAAAAGGCGGTGTCTTAACCCCTTGACCAACGGACCATCTATCTGTAGCAGATATAACCATTATATCAATTTCTTACTAATTGTCAATCACTTTTTAGATTTTTTCTCTAGAATATCTTTTAGTTTGCGGACTTTTAAACGAGTAATCGGACAACGATGATCTTCATAAAAGACAACTTCTAAATTCTTTCGATCAATTTCTCTCACATTTCCCACATTGACAAGGAAAGATTTATGGGAGCAATAAAATCGCTGGGTATGTTTGTCCTTTTCCTGAATATCTGTCATAGTTCCATAGAATTCTTTTGCAAAATTCTTACCAATAATCCGAAGTTTATGAGAAACTCCTGTGGTTTCGATATACAAAATGTCATGGTAAGGAATTTTCAAATCATTTCCTTTATAGTTGTAATCAAAATAGTCTACAACATCTTCGTTTTCAAGCAGCATGCTCTTAGTGTAAAAAATACTCTGCTCGATGCGTTTTTTGAACAATTCATCATTGATATCTTTATCAACAAAATCTAGGGCTGATACCTGGTATTTGTACGTTAAGGTAGCAAATTCAGATCGACTAGTAATAAAGACAATAATAGCATAAGGATTGTGATGACGGATAAATTGAGCCACTTCAAAGCCTTTTTTCTCGATTCCATGAATATCAATATCTAGGAAATAAAGCTGGTTTACTTCATCATTTTCGATATATTCCTTAAACTCACGAACTTTTCCTGTTGTCTTATATGAAATAGGAATATTCGATTCTTCTGAGATTTCATTTAATATTCTCTCTAGTCTCACTTGATGTTCAATAACATCTTCTAAAATTAATACTTTCATTCGAATTCCCTCTTAAATCTAATAATTTGTCTAAATGTGTTGTCTTCCATCTCAGTTTCTAAGATAATGTTGTCATACTTATCTAAAATCTCTTTGACATTATTGAGTCCTAGACCTCTATTTCTTCCCTTGGTAGAGAAACCTAAGGCAAATAGATCCTCTGAAGGCGTCATAGTGATTTTGCATGAATTCTGGATAACTATAACTGTTTCAAAATCCATTTTAATGACTGCAACTTCCATTTGTTTCAAGTAACTATCTGCAGCACCTTCAACGGCATTGTTTAATAAAATGCTCATGATACGAACAAGATCAAGTAAATCTATTGACAGTCTAGTAATGATATCCTTTACTTCCAATGTAAACTCTACATCATTTTTTCGTGCATAGACAATCGATTGAGCAATTAAACTTCGTAAAGCAGAATCTTCTATATTATTTAAATCAAAGTAAGTATATTTTTCTGACCTCAATTTCTGATTTGCTTTTACTAAAACTTCATTGTAAACCCTGTTAATTTCTTGTAAATCTCCACTGTCAATCGCCATTTGCATGCTAACAAGCATCCCTGCATAGTCATGACGAAAACCTCGAATTTCATTATACAACTCCACAATTTCGTCAGTATAAGTCTGTAAATGTTTTTGTTCAAATTTCTTTTGTTTTAGAGCAATCTCTTTTTCAATTTGAACCTTGTGAGAATTCATTGCAAAGAAAATCAATAACAAGCAAATAAAAACAATGGTTGATAAAATACTTCCAAAGCTATTTAAATGATGAGTTGTACTTACTATATCTGAAATAAACAATAAGATATGCAAACCAAAAAAAGCAACTATTACTTTTTTTAAAAAAGGGTACAGATAATCTTTATCAAAATATTTAATATCCAGATGAAAATAACGAATTATTATTAGAATAGAAAAATAAGTCATCAACAATACTACTAAAAGAAATGTACTTTTATAATGTAATACTACTTCATCTCCTGTTATAGAAGATAAAGTTACGGATATAAAAGTATGGGTACTGTGATATAATAAAGACAATAGTAAACTGATAAAAATAGCTTTGTATTTTTCAGACTTCTTTAACTTTCTTAAATAAAGGTACACAACCAAAGGAAATAAAAATTTAGACAAAGCAAAACTATTAGAATATACTAGTGTAATAATTTCTTCAAGTATAAAAACTGAGATACATGTGTAACAGAAAAAAACAATTTGTTCTTTTCTATTTATTTTACAAATCCATTCATAACTTTTGCTAATGATGAGAAAATAAAAAATAGCTATCCCTAATCCAAATAAATCCATTACTCTCTACCTTTATTTCATTACTTTCTTCTTGGAAAAATAAGATTACGAATTGTTTCTGAAATTCTCCAATCTCCACCTCGAATCTCCTGCAATTCTGCCTCTGTTACTTCTTTAAATTGTTCCAACTTTACTGTATTTTTCATAATGAAATCTCCTGTATTATTTTTTCTTGTAAGTTAACTTACACACCTATTATACAAAATGAAGACCATGTAAGAAAAAATTCTTCCCAACTGTACATTTTTGCACCTGAAACGCACTTTTTTAAGAAAAAAGCTGGGATTTACCCCAGCTTCGCATCTAAAATTGATCCCAGCAGGATTCGAACCTGCGACCGTTCGCTTAGAAGGCGAATGCTCTATCCAGCTGAGCTATGAGACCTAACATGACCATTCTATCAAAAAACAAGAGCTAAGTCAATCTTCTATTTGTGGTAAGGAGAACCCTGTTGAATTGTAAAGGCACGGTAAATTTGTTCAACTAAAACCAATCTCATTAACTGATGTGGTAATGTCAGACGTCCAAAACTGACAGAAAGATTGGCCCTATTTTTTACAACAGGAGCTAGACCCAAGCTTCCTCCAATGATAAAAGTAAGCGTTGAGTATCCTTTGATAGAAGCTTGCTCTAGTTGCTTACTAAATTCCTCTGAAGAGAGTGTTTTTCCTTCAATGGCTAGTACAACGACAAAGTCTCTTTCTCCAACCTTAGAAAGAATTCTTTCACCTTCTGTTTCCAAGATTTTTTGGTTTTCTAATTCACTGGCTTTGTCAGGTGTCTTCTCATCAGTGAGCTCAATCATTTCTAATTTGGCAAAACGTGAAATTCGTTTGGTATATTCAGCAATTCCATCTTTAAGGTATTTTTCTTTTAATTTTCCCACTGTTACAATTTTTATTTTCATTCTTCTATTCTATCATATCCACACTTCATTTCACATCTTATACACACAAAAATTATTCAAAATTACTAGTGAATTCACAGAATAAAACGAGTTATCCACAACTTGTGTAAAACTTTAAGCTTTTAAGCTTGGATTAAGTTAATAGGTTTATAATTTTGAGTAAATAAATAACAAACGGAGGCGTTTATGAAACACTTACAAAAATTTTACAAAAAAGGAGTTAAAGTTCTAGTAATCATTCTAATCGGATTTTTAAGTGGTGCCTTAGGAAGTTTCGTAACATTACAACTTTATCAAAAACAAGGAAATCAAGCTACAAATAATAATTCTGGCACTGTCACTCAAACATCCTATAAGAATGAAAATTCAACCACTCAAGCAGTAAATAAAGTTAAGGATGCTGTTGTCTCAATCATTACTTATTCTTCTTCTAGCAGTAGACAAAGTAGTGTATTTAATGCTGACGACACTAATTCTGATTCAGACAATCAACAAATCGCAAGTGAGGGATCAGGTGTCATCTATAAAAAGGATGATAAAGATGCCTATCTTGTAACCAATACTCACGTTATCAATGGAGCTTCAAAAGTTGATATCCGCTTGGCTGATGGTACCAAGGTTCCTGGTGAAATTGTCGGATCTGATACCTTCTCTGATATTGCTGTCGTTAAAATTTCTTCAGAAAAAGTTACAACAGTAGCAGAATTTGGGGATTCAAGTCAACTTAGTGTTGGAGAAACAGCGATTGCTATCGGTAGTCCTCTAGGTTCAGAATATGCTAACACAGTTACACAGGGGATTATTTCAAGTCTTAATCGAAATGTTTCTCTAAAATCTGAAGATGGTCAAGCTATTTCAACAAAAGCCATTCAAACAGATACAGCCATTAACCCTGGTAACTCTGGTGGTCCACTTGTAAACATTCAAGGACAAGTAATTGGTATTACATCAAGTAAAATTGCAAGTAATGGTGGAACATCTGTAGAAGGTCTTGGTTTTGCAATTCCTTCAAACGATGCACAAAATATCATTAAACAGCTTGAAAGTGATGGTAAAGTGACTCGTCCAGCTCTTGGAATTCAAATGGTCAATCTGTCAAATGTTGGAGCTAGTGATCTTAGAAAACTTAACATTCCAAGTGGCCTCACTTCAGGTGTAGTTGTTCGATCTGTTCAAAACAATATGCCAGCAAATGGACATCTTCAAAAATACGATGTCATTACCAAAGTTGACGATAAAGAGATTGCTTCATCAACAGACCTACAACACGCTCTTTACAATCATGCTATTGGAGATACTATCAAAGTAACCTACTACCGTAACGGTAAGGAGGAAACAACCTCAATTAAACTAGATAAGAATTCTGGTGATTTAGAGTCTTAATTGACATCAGTGTAAAGAAAACTTTACAGAAAGTAAAAGATATGTTAGTGTAGAATCATGGAAAAATTTGAAATGATTTCTATCTCTGAAATACAAAAGAATCCTTACCAACCTCGGAAAGAATTTGATGCAGATAAAATAAAGGAATTAGCTCAGTCAATCAAAGAAAATGGGCTCATCCAACCAATCATCGTTCGTCAATCTCCTGTAATTGGTTATGAAATCCTTGCAGGAGAGAGACGATATCGGGCTTCTCTCTTAGCTGGTCTGACCTCTATTCCAGCCGTTGTAAAGCACCTCTCAGATCAGGAAATGATGATCCAGTCTATCATTGAGAATTTGCAGAGAGAAAATTTAAATCCTGTTGAAGAAGCACGCGCCTACGAATCTTTAGTAGAAAAAGGATTTACTCACACTGAGATAGCGGATAAAATGGGGAAATCTCGTCCTTATATCACTAATTTTATTCGTTTACTTTCCCTACCAGAATATATCTTAGCTGAAGTAGAAAATGGAAAAATTTCTCAAGCGCATGCACGTTCACTAGTTGGTTTGGACAAAGAGCAGCAAGACTATTTCTTTCAACTAATCAAAAATGAAGATATTTCTGTGAGAAAGCTAGAAGCACTTCTTACAGAGAAAAAACGAAAGAAGCAAAAAAAAAGTGATTCTTTCATCAAAGACGAAGAAGATAAATTAAAAAAACTACTCGGTTTAAGTGTAGAAATTAAACTTTCAAAAAAAGATACTGGAAAGATTATTATCTCCTTTTCAAGTCAAGAAGAATACGATAGAATTATTAACAGCCTGAAATAAGGCTGTTCTTTTATTTTCTCAACCCACAAATTTATCCACCAATTTTTTTATCAAAAAGCCTATTAAATCAAGGATTTTTCCATTTATCCCCAACCTGTGGATAAATACTACTAACATTGTGGATTCTTTTCCCCAATCTGTGGAAAAATCCTATTATCTATGGTAAAATAAGTCTAGCACTAAACTACTAAAATCATAGTAAAGGAGGAAAATTAGTTGAAAGAAAAGCAATTTTGGAATCGTATTTTAGAATTTGCTCAAGAAAGATTGACTCGATCTATGTATGATTTCTATGCTACACCTGCTGAACTCATCAAAGTAGAAGAAAATACAGCTACTATATTTCTACCGAGATCAGAGATGGAAATGGTGTGGGAAAAGCAATTAAAAGATATTATCATTGCTGCTGGTTTTGAAATTTATGATTCTGAAATCAAACCTCACTATATTTTCACTAAACCTCAGAGTACAGAATCCCCTCAAGTAAATGATACGAATAGTATCTCTACTTACGATTACACACCTGCACTACCAACGATTCCCTATTCTGAAACAGGATTAAAAGAAAAATATACCTTTGATAACTTTATTCAAGGTGATGGGAATGTTTGGGCGGTATCTGCTGCACTAGCTGTATCTGAAGATTTAGCTCTGACCTATAATCCTCTTTTCATCTATGGAGGACCTGGTCTTGGAAAGACTCACTTGCTCAATGCGATTGGAAATGAGATTTTGAAAAATATTCCTGATGCGCGTGTCAAGTACATTCCTGCCGAAAGCTTTATCAATGACTTTCTTGAACACTTGCGACTTGGGGAAATGGAAAAGTTCAAAAAGACTTACCGTAGCCTTGATCTCTTATTGATTGATGATATCCAATCTCTCAGTGGCAAAAAAGTCGCGACCCAGGAAGAATTTTTCAATACCTTCAATGCTCTTCATGATAAGCAGAAACAGATTGTCCTAACCAGTGATCGAAGTCCTAAACACCTAGAAGGACTTGAAGAGAGACTTGTCACACGCTTTAGCTGGGGATTGACGCAAAATATCACTCCTCCTGACTTTGAGACACGTATCGCCATTCTTCAAAGTAAAACAGAGCACTTGGATTACCATTTCCAAAGTGATACTCTAGAATACTTGGCTGGCCAATTTGATTCAAATGTTCGAGAATTGGAAGGAGCAATCAACGATATCACTTTAATTGCCAGAGTGAAGAAGATTAAGGATATTACTATTGATATTGCTGCGGAAGCTATTAGAGCACGTAAGCAAGACGCCCGCCAGATACTTGTTATTCCAATTGAGAAAATCCAAACTGAAGTTGGTAATTTTTATGGAGTGAGTGTCAAAGAAATGAAGGGGACGAGACGAGTTCAGAACATCGTTTTGGCACGTCAGGTTGCTATGTACCTAGCTAGAGAACTGACAGATAACAGTCTTCCAAAAATCGGAAAAGAATTCGGAGGAAAAGATCACACCACCGTTATTCATGCCCATGCTAAAATCAAATCCTTGATTGACGAAGACGATAATTTACGCTTAGAAATCGAAGCAATCAAAAAGAAAATTAAGTAGCTTGTGGATAACTTTTCCTTTCTTATCTTTTTTATCCACATTTTTTAAACAAGCTTAGAAGCTTAAGTTTACTAAATAGCACTCAGTTTTCCACAGAATTCACAGACTCTATTATTACTATTAACTTTCTAATACTAAAAATAAATAAAGGAGAATCCATGATTCATTTTTCAATCAATAAAAATTTATTTCTACAAGCCTTAAATACTACAAAACGAGCAATTAGCTCAAAAAATGCTATTCCAATTTTATCAACAATCAAAATTGACGTTACCAATGAAGGAATTACTTTAATTGGATCAAATGGGCAAATTTCTATTGAGAATTTCATTTCTCAAAAGAATGAAGATGCTGGTCTCTTGATAACTTCTTTGGGTTCGATTCTTCTTGAAGCCTCTTTCTTTATCAATGTGGTATCCAGTCTTCCAGATGTAACGCTAGATTTCAAAGAGATTGAACAAAAACAAATTGTCTTAACAAGTGGTAAATCAGAAATTACTCTAAAAGGAAAAGATAGCGAACAATATCCTCGTATTCAAGAAATTTCAGCAAGTACTCCTTTGGTTCTTGAAACCAAACTACTCAAGAAAATTATCAATGAAACAGCTTTTGCTGCAAGTACACAAGAAAGTCGTCCAATCTTAACAGGTGTCCACTTCGTATTGAGCCAACACAAAGAACTAAAAACAGTTGCGACAGACTCACACCGTCTTAGCCAGAAGAAATTGACTCTTGAAAAAAATGGTGATGATTTCGATGTGGTGATTCCTAGCCGCTCTCTACGCGAATTTTCAGCGGTATTTACAGATGATATTGAAACTGTAGAGATTTTCTTTGCAAATAATCAAATCCTCTTTAGAAGCGAAAATATTAGCTTCTACACTCGTCTCCTAGAAGGTAATTATCCTGATACAGATCGCTTGATTCCAACAGACTTTAACACTACAATTACTTTTGATGTGGTTAATTTGCGTCAATCTATGGAGCGTGCACGTCTCTTATCAAGTGCGACTCAAAACGGTACTGTGAAGCTTGAAATTAAAGGTGGAGTTGTTAGCGCCCATGTTCACTCTCCAGAGGTTGGTAAAGTAAACGAAGAAATTGATACGGAGCAGGTGACCGGGGATGATTTAACTATTAGTTTTAACCCAACTTACTTGATTGATTCCCTCAAGGCTTTAAATAGCGAAAAGGTTACTATTAGCTTTATCTCATCAGTTCGTCCATTTACTCTTGTGCCAGCAGATACTGACGAAGACTTCATGCAGCTTATTACACCAGTTCGAACAAATTAAGTGAAAGAGGTTGAGCCTGGCTCGCCTCTTTTATGATATAATCAAAAAAGAAAAGGAGAGTAGTATGTATCAAGTTGGAAATTTTGTTGAGATGAAAAAACCACATGCTTGTACCATTAAATCAACTGGTAAAAAAGCCAATCGATGGGAAATTACACGTGTTGGGGCAGATATCAAAATAAAGTGTAGCAATTGTAACCACCTTGTTATGATGAGTCGCTATGATTTTGAACGAAAAATGAATAAGATTATTGACTAAGAACCCTTAGTTAGAGAGTTAGCAAGTTTTCCCTTTTTGTGTTATAATGTTAGGGATTGAAATGAGAACGGAGAATGAGAAAATATGGCTTTAACAGCAGGTATCGTTGGTTTGCCAAACGTTGGTAAATCAACCCTTTTTAATGCAATTACAAAAGCAGGAGCAGAGGCGGCAAACTACCCATTTGCGACTATCGATCCAAATGTTGGGATGGTAGAAGTTCCAGATGAACGCCTACAAAAACTAACGGAAATGATTACTCCTAAAAAGACAGTTCCCACAACATTTGAATTTACAGATATTGCAGGGATTGTAAAAGGAGCATCAAAAGGAGAAGGGCTAGGAAATAAATTCTTGGCTAACATCCGTGAAGTAGATGCGATTGTTCATGTTGTGCGTGCATTTGATGATGAAAATGTTATGCGTGAGCAAGGACGTGAAGACGCCTTTGTGGATCCACTTGCAGATATTGATACCATTAACTTGGAGTTGATTCTTGCTGACTTAGAATCAGTTAATAAACGCTACGCGCGTGTAGAAAAGATGGCACGTACGCAAAAAGATAAAGAATCAGTTGCAGAATTCAACGTTCTTCAAAAAATCAAACCTGTCCTTGAAGATGGAAAATCAGCACGTACTATTGAATTTACAGATGAAGAACAAAAGGTTGTCAAAGGTCTCTTCCTTTTGACCACTAAACCAGTTCTTTATGTTGCTAATGTGGATGAGGATGTAGTTTCAGATCCAGATTCTATCGAATATGTGAAGAAAATTCGTGAATTTGCAGCGACAGAAAATGCTGAAGTAGTCGTTATTTCCGCGCGTGCTGAGGAAGAAATTTCTGAGTTAGACGATGAGGATAAGCAAGAGTTTCTTGAAGCACTTGGCTTGACAGAATCAGGCGTTGACAAGTTGACTCGTGCAGCCTATCACTTGCTTGGGCTTGGAACTTACTTCACAGCTGGTGAAAAAGAAGTCCGTGCTTGGACCTTTAAGCGAGGGATGAAAGCTCCTCAAGCAGCTGGTATTATCCACTCAGACTTTGAAAAAGGGTTTATTCGTGCAGTAACAATGTCATATGAGGATCTAGTGAAATATGGATCTGAAAAGGCTGTAAAAGAAGCTGGGCGCTTGCGTGAAGAAGGAAAAGAATATATCGTTCAAGATGGCGATATCATGGAATTCCGCTTTAACGTTTAATAATATTTAATAAATAGTGTCAATTAGGTTGGAAAAAAATTCCAACCCTTTTGGCTTTTGAAAGGAAAAATAAATGACCAAATTACTTGTAGGATTGGGAAATCCAGGGGATAAATATTTTGAAACCAAGCACAACGTTGGATTTATGTTGATTGACCAACTAGCTAAAAAACAAAATGTCACCTTTACACATGACAAGATATTTCAAGCTGACCTAGCCTCTTTTTTCATCAATGGAGAAAAAATTTATCTCGTCAAACCAACAACATTTATGAATGAAAGTGGAAAAGCGGTTCATGCTTTATTGACTTACTATGGTTTGGATATTGAAGATTTACTCGTTATTTACGACGACCTTGACATGGAAGTCGGGAAAATTCGTTTAAGAGCAAAGGGATCAGCAGGTGGTCATAATGGTATCAAGTCTATTATTCAACATATAGGGACTCAGGTATTTAACCGTGTTAAAATAGGTATTGGAAGACCTAAAAAAGGCATGTCAGTTGTTCATCATGTTTTAAGTAAGTTTGATCAGGATGACTGTGTGGGTATTTTACAGTCTATTGACAAGGTTGACGATGCTGTAAACTACTATTTACAAGAGAAAAACTTTGAGAAAACAATGCAGAGGTATAACGGCTAAATGGTGACTTTATTAGATTTATTCTCAGAAAATGACCAGATAAAAAAATGGCATCAAAATCTGATAGATAAGAAAAGACAACTAATACTTGGTTTATCAACTTCTACCAAGGCTCTTGCAATTGCAAGCAGTCTAGAAAAAGAAAATAAGATTGTGTTACTGACTTCAACTTATGGAGAAGCAGAACGAATTATCAGTGATCTTCTTTCTCTCTTAGGAGAGGAACTTGTCTATCCATTTTTGGTTGATGACTCTCCTATGGTAGAGTTTTTGATGTCTTCGCAAGAAAAAATCATTTCGCGGGTTGAGGCCTTGCGTTTTTTGAGTGATCCGTCTAAGAAAGGGATTTTAGTTTGTAATATCGCAGCGAGTCGGTTAATTTTACCCTCTCCGACTAGATTTAAAGAAAGTACTATAAAAATTGCAGTTGGCGAAGAATATGACCAACACGAGCTACTTCACCGGTTAAAGGAAATTGGATATCGAAAAGTTACTCAAGTACAGACACAAGGTGAGTTTAGTATTCGAGGAGACATTTTAGATATTTTTGAGATGTCTCAGTTAGAACCTTTCCGAATCGAGTTTTTTGGCGATGAAGTAGATGGTATTCGTACTTTTGAAGTCGAAACACAATTATCGAAAGAAAATCAGACAAACCTCACTATCTTTCCAGCTAGCGACATACTTTTGAGAGAAAAAGATTATCAACGAGGACAGTCAGCTTTAGAAAAGCAAATTTCAAAGACTCTATCATCAATTTTAAAATCATATTTGGAAGAGATTTTGTCAAGTTTTCATCAAAAACAAGTACATTCAGATAGTCGAAAGTTTTTGTCCTTATGTTACGATAAAACATGGACTGTATTTGATTATATTGAAAAAGATACACCAGTATTCTTTGATGACTATCAAAAATTGATGAATCAGTATGAATCCTTTGAAAGAGAATTAGCACAATACTTTACAGAAGATTTACAGAATGGTAAATCATTTTCTGGGATGCAGTATTTTGCAGATACAGAGCAAACCTATAAAAAACAAAGTCCAGTTACCTTTTTCTCCAATCTGCAAAAGGGCTTAGGAAATCTTAAGTTTGATCACATTTATCAATTTAATCAATACCCCATGCAAGAGTTTTTCAATCAGTTTTCTTTTCTTAAAGAAGAAATTGAGCGATACAAAAAAATGGACTACACCATTGTTTTGCAGTCTAGCAATTCAATGGGCAGTAAAACATTGGAAGATGTTTTAGAGGAATACCAGATCAAATTGGATTCCAAAGATAAGTCAAGTATCTGTAAAGAATCTGTAAACTTGATTGAGGGTAATCTAAGACATGGTTTTCATTTTGTAGATGAAAAAATTCTCTTGATTACTGAACATGAGATTTTTCAAAAGAAATTAAAACGTCGGTTTAGAAGACAACATGCTTCAAATGCAGAGCGATTAAAAGATTATAATGAACTTGAAAAAGGGGACTACGTTGTTCACCATATCCATGGAATTGGTCAATATCTAGGAATCGAAACAATTGAAATCCAAGGTATTCACCGTGATTATGTCAGTGTACAGTATCAAAATGGTGACCAAATCTCCATCCCAGTAGAGCAGATTCAGTTACTGTCCAAATATGTTTCAAGTGATGGGAAAGCGCCAAAACTTAATAAATTAAATGATGGTCATTTCAAAAAGGCCAAGCAAAAAGTTAAGAACCAAGTAGAGGATATAGCTGACGATTTAATCAAGCTTTATTCTGAGCGTAGTCAGTTGAAGGGGTTTGCTTTCTCAGCTGATGATGATGAACAACATGCTTTTGATGATGCTTTCCCTTATGTTGAAACGGATGATCAACTTCGCAGTATTGAGGAAATCAAGAGAGATATGCAGGATTCTCACCCCATGGATCGACTTTTGGTTGGAGATGTTGGTTTTGGGAAGACTGAGGTTGCAATGCGTGCTGCTTTTAAGGCAGTCAATGATCACAAACAGGTGGTCGTTCTAGTTCCAACGACGGTTTTAGCGCAACAGCACTATACGAATTTTAAGGAACGATTCCAAAATTTTGCTGTTAATATTGATGTGTTTAGTCGCTTTAGAAGTAAAAAAGAGCAGGCAGAAACACTTGAAAAACTAAAGAATGGTCAAGTCGATATTTTGATTGGAACGCATCGTGTTTTGTCAAAAGATGTTGTGTTTTCAGATTTGGGATTGATGATTATTGATGAGGAACAACGATTTGGTGTCAAGCATAAGGAAACTTTGAAAGAACTGAAAAAACAAGTAGATGTTCTAACCTTGACAGCAACGCCAATCCCTCGTACTCTCCACATGTCTATGCTGGGAATCCGAGATTTGTCTGTTATTGAAACTCCTCCAACCAATCGCTATCCTGTTCAAACCTATGTATTAGAGAAGAATGATAGTGTCATTCGTGATGCTGTCTTGCGTGAAATGGAGCGTGGAGGTCAAGTTTACTATCTTTACAACAAAGTTGACACGATTGACCAGAAGGTTTCAGAATTACAGGAGTTGATTCCAGAGGCTTCGATTGGGTATGTTCATGGACAAATGAGTGAAATTCAGTTAGAAAACACTCTATTGGATTTTATTGAAGGCCAATATGATATTTTGGTGACAACTACCATTATTGAAACAGGCGTTGACATTCCAAACGCCAATACCTTATTTATTGAAAATGCAGACCATATGGGCTTGTCAACCTTGTATCAATTAAGAGGAAGAGTCGGTCGTAGCAATCGTATTGCTTATGCCTATCTCATGTATCGTCCAGAAAAATCAATCAGTGAAGTCTCTGAAAAGAGATTAGAAGCGATTAAGGGATTTACAGAATTAGGCTCAGGATTTAAGATTGCGATGCGAGATCTTTCAATTCGTGGAGCAGGAAATCTCCTAGGAAAATCGCAGTCTGGTTTCATTGATTCTGTTGGTTTTGAATTGTATTCACAGTTATTAGAGGAAGCTATTGCTAAACGGAACGGTAATGGGAATAAAAGAATCAAAGGAAATGCTGAGTTGATTTTACAAATTGATGCTTATCTTCCTGATACTTATATTTCTGACCAACGACATAAGATTGAAATTTACAAGAAAATTCGTCAAATTGACAATCGTGTCAACTATGAAGAACTACAAGAAGAATTGATGGACCGCTTTGGAGAATACCCAGACGTAGTGGCCTATCTTTTAGAGATTGGTTTGGTCAAGTCATATTTGGACAAGGTCTTTGTAGAACGTGTGGAAAGAAAAGATAACAAGATTACAGTTCAATTTGAAAAAGTCACTCAACGACTATTCTTGGCTCAAGATTATTTTAAAGCCTTATCCGCAACGAACTTAAAAGCAGCCATAGCTGAGAATAAGGGATTAATGGAAGTTGTATTCGATGTCCGAAACAAGAAGGATTATGAAATTTTAGAAGGTTTGCTGATTTTTGGAGAAAGTTTATTAGAGATAAAAGAATCAAAGGAAGCAAATCCCATTTAACATTTTTCTTCTATAAAAAGGATAAAAATGGTACAATAATAATTTGAGGTAATAAAAATGAGATTAGACAAGTATTTAAAAGTATCACGAATTATTAAGCGCCGCACAGTCGCAAAAGAAGTAGCAGATAAAGGTAGAATCAAGGTGAACGGAATCTTGGCCAAAAGTTCAACGGATTTGAAAGTTGATGACCAAGTTGAAATTCGCTTTGGAAATAAGTTGTTGCTTGTTAAAGTACTAGAGATGAAAGATAGTACAAAAAAAGAAGATGCAGCAGGCATGTATGAAATTCTCAGTGAAACACGGGTAGAAGAAAATGTCTAAAAATATTGTACAGATGAATAATTCTTTTATTCAAAATGAACATCAACGTCGTCGTTACCTGATGAAGGAGAGACAAAAGAGGAATCGTTTTATGGGTTGGGTCCTTATTTTGATGATCTTGTTGTTTATTTTACCAACTTATAACTTGGCTCAAAGCTATGATCAGTTACTGCAACGCCGTCAGCAATTGACAGAGTTGAAAGAGCAGTACCAAACTCTTAGTGACGAAAAGGATAAGGAATCTGCTTTTGCTGCAAAGTTGAAAGATGAAGACTATGTAGCAAAATATGCACGCGCCAAGTACTATTACTCAAAGAAACGAGAAGCAATTTACACAATTCCTGATTTGCTTCCGAGGTAATGTCATGGAAAATTTATTGGAAGTTGTTGAGCAATTTCTAAGTTTATCAGATGAAAAATTAGAGGAATTGGCAACTAAAAACCATTTATTACGATTACAAGAAGAAAGGGAAGAGAAGAATGCGTAAGTTCTTAGTAGTTTTATTGCTACCTGCTTTTATCATAACCTCAAGAGTAGTTAGCACAGAAAAACAGCTTCCTTACTCTTCACAAGAAATTTATTATCTAACCGAGTCTGATTATGGATTCTACTATAAAGAAACTCTGGAATCCCCAATGGTATATGGAGAAACAGCTGTCTATGCTAATGAGGATATTGTCAAGGAGTCTGGTAAATTGACTCCTGGAACCACCTTTAAAATAGTAGAATGGCGTTTGAATAGACAAGGTGTTCCTGTTTTTAAATTAGATAATCACCAGTTTATCCTTGCAGATAAGCGCTTGGTCTATGATCAAAGTCAAGTTCAAACTCAAAATAGACAAGTATGGTTGGAGCCGGGGTTTGTTATCTATAACAGCCCCTATGATGCGAAAGAAATTTCTTCATCTCTCTCTCCCTATCAACTTGTAACGGTGGATAGAACTCTCTTTGCTGAGGGACAAGAATTTCTTCATATTGATCAAGTTGGGTGGGTATCAAAAGAGTTCGTCTCAGAAGAAGACAATCGCATCCAGAAGGTTCAAGAAATTTTATCAAACAACTATCAGAATGAAAATTATTCTATTTATGTTAAACAACTGAGTACAGGTAAAGAGGCTGGGGTGAATGAAGACAGCAAACTCTATGCAGCTAGCATCTTGAAACTAGCCTACCTTTATTACGCTCAAGATAAGATAAATCAAGGGGAATATACGCTAGACAGTAGCTTCAAGTATGTCCCGGAAGTAAATAGTTTCCCTGGGTCCTATAAACCAGAAGGTAGTGGTAGCTTACCTAAAAAAGAAGATAACAAAGAATACAGTCTTCAACAGTTAATTACCAAGGTAACAAAAGAGTCTGACAATGTTGCTCATAATATTTTAGGTTATTACGTGACCAATCAATCTGACGGAGCTTTCAAAGAAAAAATGTCCACCATTATGGGCGAAGATTGGGATGTGAATGATAAACTGACTTCTTCAAAAATGGCTGGAAAAGTCATGGAAGCTATTTATAATCAGAATGGTTTTGTCTTAGAGTCTCTAGGTAAGACTGATTTTGACAACCAACGAATCGCAAAAGGTGTTTCGGTTAAGGTAGCTCATAAAATTGGAGATGCCGACGAGTTTAAACATGACACTGCCATTGTTTATACGGATTCTCCTTTCGTTCTTTCCATTTTCACCAAAAATTCTGATTATGATACTATTGCTAAGATAGCTAAGGATGTCTATGAGGTTCTAAAATGAGGGACCAGGATTTTTTAAATCATTTTCTCCAAAAAGAGTATTTCAAAAAACATTCGAAAGTCGTGTTAGCTTTGTCTGGCGGACTGGATTCAATGTTTTTATTCCAGCTATTGTCTACTTATCAAAATGAGTTAGAAATTGAGTTGATTGTAGCACATGTCAATCACAAGCAGAGAAGGGAATCTGATTGGGAGGAAAATGAACTAAGGAAGTTAGCTGATGCAGCTGAACTTCCTATTTATATCACAAGCTTTTCAGGAGACTTTTCAGAAGCACGTGCTCGAGAGTTTCGTTATGATTTTTTTAGGAAAATCATGAAAGAGGTTGGAGCAACTGCCTTGGTAACTGCCCACCATGCAGATGATCAAGTTGAAACGATTTTGATGCGCTTGATTCGAGGAAGTCGGTTACGCCATTTAACAGGGATAAAAGAAAGTCAAGTAGTTGATGATATTGAAATCATCCGTCCCTTGTTGCAATTTCATAAAAAGAATTTTCCACCAATTTTTCATTTCGAAGATCAAACAAATCAGGAAAATACCTATTTTCGCAATCGCATTCGGAATAGGTATATACCAGAGCTTGAAAAAGAAAATCCTCGTCTTAAATCCGCCCTTTTAGATTTAGGAAGGGAAATTTCAGATTACCAAGCAACAATAACGGAGCTTTCGAAACAAATTGATGTGGAAGATTTGAATGAGCTATTTTCATACTCTCAACAAACTCAAGGAATATTGCTCCAGAACTATCTTAATCAATTCCCAGACTTAAATCTGACGAAGGCTCAGTTTGATGAAGTTCGACAGATTTTAGCAACTAAAAGCCAGTATCGTCATTCTCTTAAAAATGGCTATGAATTGATAAAAGAGTATCAGAATTTTCGAGTTTGCAAAATCAGTCCACAGGCTGATGAAAAGGAAGATGAACTTGTGTTACACTATCAAAATCAAGTTCGATATATGGGCTATTTATTTTCCTTTGGCATTCCTATTGAAGGGGATTTTGTTCAAAAAGTAACGGTTTCACGGGAAACATCTGTACATATTAGATGTCGAAAACCTGGCGACGTTATTATCCTAAATGGTCATCGAAAGAAACTGAGACGCTTATTTATAGATTTGAAAATCCCTATTGAAAAACGAAAAACAACCCCTATTATTGAGCAATTTGGAGAAATTGTCTCAATTTCAGGAATTGCGACCAGTGATTTGAGTAAAAACACGAAAAATGATATAATGAACACTGTACTTTATATAGAAAAAATAGATGGGTAAAAAGATGTTAGAACACGATATAAAAAAAATCCTCGTTTCACATGATGAAATTACAGAAGCAGCTAAAAAGCTAGGTGCGCAACTAACAAAAGAATATGAGGGGAAAAATCCAATTCTTATTGGAATTCTGAAAGGATCAATTCCTTTTATGGCTGAATTGGTCAAACATATTGATACGCATATCGAGATGGACTTCATGATGGTATCTAGTTACCATGGTGGAACAGCAAGTAGTGGTGTCATCAATATCAAGCAAGACGTGACTCAAGATATCAAAGGAAGACATGTTTTATTTGTAGAGGATATCATTGATACAGGTCAAACTTTGAAGAGTTTGAGAGATATGTTTATTGCAAGAGAAGCAGCTTCTGTTAAAATCGCGACTTTATTGGACAAACCAGAGGGACGTGTTGTTGAAATTGAAGCGGATTATACTTGTTTTACTATTCCAAATGAGTTTGTAGTAGGTTATGGTTTGGACTATAAAGAAAATTATCGTAACCTTCCTTATGTCGGAGTATTGAAAGAAGAAGTTTATTCAAATTAGAAAGATTTATCTTTAATGAAAAAACAAAATAATGGTTTAGTTAGAAATCCATTTCTATACTTGTTAATTATCTTCTTCCTAGTGACAGGATTCCAGTATTTTTACTCTGGAAATACTGCTGGACGAAGCGAAAAAATTAACTATACAGAACTGGTAAAAGAAATTACTGCAGACAATGTAAAAGAATTAACCTATCAGCCAAATGGTAGCATCATTGAAGTGTCTGGTGTTTATAAAAATCCTAAGACTAGTAAAGAAGAAACAGGAATTCAATTTTTCACTCCTACAGCTACAACAGTAGAAAGATTCTCAAGTACTATTCTTCCGTCTGATTCAACAGTTTCAGAATTGCAAAAACTTGCTTCTGAACATCAGGCAGAAGTAACAGTCAAACATGAGAGTTCAAGCGGTATGTGGATCAATATCCTTGTCTCTGTTGTGCCATTTGCTATTCTTTTCTTCTTCCTATTCTCTATGATGGGAAATATGGGAGGGAATAGTGGCCGAAATCCAATGAGTTTTGGACGTAGCAAGGCCAAAGCTGCAAACAAAGAAGATATCAAGGTACGATTCTCAGATGTTGCTGGTGCCGAGGAAGAAAAACAAGAATTAGTAGAAGTTGTTGAATTCCTAAAAGATCCAAAACGATTTACCAAACTTGGTGCGCGTATTCCTGCAGGTGTTCTTTTAGAGGGACCTCCGGGAACAGGTAAGACCTTACTTGCTAAGGCGGTTGCCGGAGAAGCAGGCGTTCCATTCTTTAGTATTTCAGGTTCTGATTTTGTAGAAATGTTTGTCGGAGTTGGTGCAAGTCGCGTTCGTTCTCTTTTTGAGGATGCAAAAAAAGCAGCGCCGGCCATCATCTTTATCGATGAAATTGATGCTGTTGGTCGCCAACGTGGTGTCGGCCTTGGTGGAGGAAATGATGAACGTGAACAAACCTTGAACCAACTCTTGATTGAGATGGATGGTTTTGAGGGAAATGAAGGGATCATTGTTATCGCTGCGACGAACCGTTCAGATGTTCTAGATCCAGCTCTTCTCCGTCCAGGACGTTTTGATAGAAAAGTCTTAGTTGGTCGCCCTGATGTTAAAGGTCGTGAAGCAATCTTGAAAGTTCACGCTAAAAATAAACCTCTGGCAGACGATGTTGATTTGAAACTAGTTGCCCAACAAACACCAGGTTTTGTGGGAGCCGACTTAGAAAATGTTCTAAACGAAGCAGCCTTAGTTGCTGCTCGTCGCAACAAATCAATCATTGATGCTTCAGATATTGATGAGGCAGAGGACAGAGTGATTGCTGGACCATCTAAGAAAGATAAAACAGTATCACAAAGAGAACGTGAATTAGTTGCTTATCACGAGGCTGGACATACCATTGTTGGTTTAGTACTGTCAAATGCCCGTGTTGTTCATAAAGTTACCATTGTACCACGTGGACGTGCAGGTGGTTACATGATTGCACTTCCTAAAGAGGATCAAATGCTTCTATCTAAAGAAGACATGAAAGAGCAATTGGCAGGTTTGATGGGTGGTCGTGTAGCTGAAGAGATTATCTTTAATGTCCAAACGACAGGAGCTTCAAATGACTTTGAACAAGCCACACAGATGGCGCGTGCAATGGTCACTGAATACGGTATGAGTGAAAAACTTGGCCCAGTTCAATACGAAGGTAATCATGCTATGTTTGGTGCACAAAGTCCTCAAAAATCAATTTCAGAGCAAACAGCCTATGAGATAGATGAGGAAGTTCGTTCATTATTAAATGAGGCACGAAACAAAGCTGCTGAAATTATCCAATCAAATCGTGAAACCCACAAACTGATTGCAGAAGCATTGTTGAAATACGAAACATTGGATAGTACTCAAATTAAATCTCTTTACGAAACAGGTAAAATGCCTGAGACAGTAGAAGAGGAATCTCATGCACTATCTTATGATGAAGTAAAATCAAAAATGAGTGAAGAAAAATAAATTTAGAGAGGTTCAACCTCTCTTTTTATGTTCTAATGTGATGGCTACCGAGCGGATGCATTGATAGTTGACCCTCCTCGTACAGGCTTAGATGATAAGCTGTTGGAAACCATTCTGACCTATGTCCCAGAAAAAATGGTCTATGTATCCTGCAATGTTTCGACCTTGGCGCGAGATTTGGTTAAACTAGTAAAAGTCTATGACCTCCAGTATATCCAGTCGGTCGATATGTTTCCCCACACTGCACGAACAGAAGCAGTAGTCAAGTTAGTGAAGAAAAGAAAAAATTAAATTCACTAAAAAAAGTCCTTGACAAAGGTAAAAAAGTAGGTATAATAGAAAGAGTTGAAAAGCTCAAGGTCCGTTGGTCAAGGGGTTAAGACACCGCCTTTTCACGGCGGTAACACGGGTTCGAATCCCGTACGGACTATGGT